>CBIHPQ010000001.1:0-45320 GCA_966211825.1 uncultured Dyadobacter sp.
GGACGTGTCTACGGTACCGCCGTAAAACGCCTTTGAAACGAGCTACAATATTGTCGTTAATATTAAAGTATACCATAAAAAAAGACCCGGCCGCATAGCAGCCGGGTCTTCCAAATTATGCAGATAAAAATTTTCAGTTTGCTAACTGTAATTTAAGCTCGTTCAAACGGCTGCGAAGCGATGCGTCGATCTGGCGGTCGCCGATTGTCAACACATACCCACCCACGAGAGCAGGATCAATCTTCTCAGCAAGCTGCACCGTTTTTCCGGTTGCCGAAGCAACAATATCGGTAAATTGTTTACGAAGTTCGTCGGTAAGCTCGGTAGTAGTAGCCACGGTTGCTTTCTGGATTCCCTGGAACAGGTTGTAGGCCTTAATGAACTCGACCGCGATCTCGTCCAGGATGGCTTCCCTGTTTTTCTTCGTAATAATGGTAAATATGGCGTAAGAAACGGGGTTAACGCGCGCTTCGAACAATGCCTTTAAAATTCCTAATTTCTTCTCGTGACGTACGACAGGGCTTTTTAATGCAAGCATCAGGCCTCTGTTTTTATCAGCGGTATCTTTGAACAAAAGCATATCCTGATAAACCGCTTCCAGAACGTTCTGTTCTTTCGCTAGCTCGATCAATGATTTTGCATATCTGGAAGCTACTATACTTACTGACATCGGAAATTAAATTTTGTATATTTTTAATTAAGACGCGCAGATGAAGCCAGATCGGCGATCAATTGCTGCTGAGCTTCCTTGTCTTTCAATTCGCGGTGCAATACTTTCTCGGCGATTTCGAGTGAAAGGATTGCAACCTCTTTCCTGATTTTGCTAACCGCTACCGCTTGTTCGTTACGGATGGTTTCGCGAGCGCTTTCGATGATTTTTTGTGCTTCCACAGCCGCTTTGTCTTTCGATTCTGCGATCGTCCGGTCAGATGCGTCTTTTGCGTCGCGAAGGATCTGGTCACGCACTGCATTCGCTTCGGCGATGAGTTTTTCGTTGTCAGATTTCAGCTGAGCCATTTCAGCGCGGGTCTTCTCAGCAAGATCCAAAGCACCCTGGATTTCGTTTTCGCGGTCTTTAAGGCCTTTCAGTATAGGTTTCCAGGCGAATTTCGACAAGATGAAAACTACCAGCAAAAATACTACAAGCATCCAGAAGATAAGACCTGGGTTTGGAGTAAGCAATGACATAGTTAAATGAGTTTTTGAGTGTAAGAATGAATGAGGAATCTCCTCGCAATCGGCTCTCTTCTTATTAAAATTTCGTGGAAGCCTAATGCTTCCACGACAATGTTTTTAACTGCATCCGGGCCTAGCGCGCCGGGGCAGCTGTTCCCTTCCGGAAGCTATTACAGCTTGAAAGAGATAAGCAGACAGATTACCGCTGCGAAAAGCGCTACCGCTTCAATAAGGGCCGCGATGATCAACATAGCAGTTTGGATTGCACCAGCAGCTTCTGGTTGACGGGCGATACCTTCAACAGCGCTACCACCGATTTTACCAATACCAAGACCTGCACCGATAGCAGCAAGACCTGCGCCGATAGCAGCACCGAAAACTGCAAGACCTGCACCACCTTGTTCAGCAGCTTGAAGCAAAATTTGAAGCAACATAATTGTGTTTGTTTTAAAATATAATTAATAAAAAAGAGATTCAAAATCAATGTCCGTGGTCGGCGTGGCTATGCTCTTCGATAGCGCTTCCGATGTACATGGACGACAATAGTGTGAAGATGAATGCCTGGATGAACGCTACCATGATCTCGATGAAGTTCAGGAACAATGCGAACAACGAGATTACCGGGGCGATTACGAAGCTTTGGAAAATAAAGATCAGACCGAAAAGGCTCAACAGGATAATGTGACCCGCGGTGATGTTGGCGAACAACCGGACCATCAGTGAGAACGGCTTCATGAAGACACCTACGATTTCGACAGGGATCATGATCAGCAACAGCGGCACAGGAACGCCGGTAGGCTTCACAAGGTGCTTGTAATAGTTGCCATTTGCATTCAGGTGAACGACGATGAACGTCAGCACAGCCAGTGTCATAGTCACCGCGATGTTACCGGTAAGGTTAGCCGATCCCGGAAGCAGGCCCATGATGTTGTTGATCAGAATGAAGAAGAACAACGTCAGCAGGTAAGGCAGGTATTTTTCGTATTTCGGACCTACGTTTGGCTTCACAACCTCGTCGCGGATGAAGAGAATGATCACTTCCATGGCAGAGTTGAAACCTTTCGGTGCTTTGCCTTTGCTGTTTTTGTACCAGCCGGCGATGCCTGTGAAAACGAGGATCAGGATCAACGCGCTCAGCAGCATCGATGCTACATTTTTGGTGATCGAGAAATCGTATACTTTACGTGATTTGTCAACCGGAACGATCTGCTCGGAATCACCGTGTACCAGGTGGTAACCGTTGTATTCGTGATGGTCGTTGTGGAAGTTCGAAGAAGAGAAAACTTCGATGCCGCGGTCTTCCGAATACAGGATAACCGGAAGCGGGAGAGAAACACCGTGCGAGAATTCCCATTCGTGGGAATCGGCAATGTGGTGCATGATCATGTCGCCGATGTTGAACTTCGCTTCGTGCTCTTCAAGCTTATGTTCAATTTTATGCTCTTCCTGGTTCACGGCTTCGGCGACCTTTCCGGCTTCGTGCTGGGTAGGTTCATCGGCGCGGGCCGGAAGGTTAAAAAGGCATGTTGCCGCTACAAGGGCGATAGTAAAAAACCGTCTCAGATGGGTATACATAAATGCTTGAAATACTATGCTTTGTCAATCGCGGCGCAAGTTACGATACAAACCATATATTTCAAAGCATGTATAAAATAAATAGAGTGCAAAAAAGTTGATAACGAATAGGAATGAATCAGTTAGCCCCTTGTACAAAAAAAGGCCGATGAAGATGATGCTCAGAATGATCCGTGCAACGATGCTTGAAATGTAAAATGTGACGAATTTCTCCCGCTTGTTCCGCATTCCGAACTCCATGAGCCGATGGACCAGAAAAGCGAGTCCGAAAAAGAATATGAGAATGTACCATATATAAGGATGCAGGAAAGAATCCAGGTGAAATCTTTGAGCAAGGAAAAATACAATTCCGAGAAAAATCGTTGCGATCAGGGTACGTAGCATGCCGGGCTGCCGGGGGCGGAGATTATTGCTTGGTAAAACTTCTTATCAATAGGTAAAGGGAGGCGGCAATCGACACGAGCGAGAGTACGAGCGTCCACACCGGCACCTTGTTCTGCTGCCACTCGTCGAGCTTGTAACCGCCATAAGTGAACACCAGGATGGTCCCCAGCATTTGCATCGCCATACCCGAGTATTTCAGGAAGCGCGTCGACTGGCCTTTGTCCGCGGTTTTTTTTACATCTCCCATAATTCAGCTATTCCCCGTTTCGATTGTAAGAACAATGGTAGAATATAAAGGTAAAATTGCTTCAAATTTTGCAAATGGCATTATCTTCGATACGTATTTATTGAAAATACCGTTTTAGGTTTGCTAACCTGGACGAAACAGGAACACCCCATAAAGTCAATTTTGTGATCGACCGTTTTACCTCCCATATCCGACGCACATTACCGCTACTTGTCATGATCATCGTCGTGGCTGCCTGCTCGCAGTACAGCACACGGCCGGGTGCGATCACTTTTCACAACGTAGCAGCGCGGTATAATGCCTATTTTATGGCTGAGCAGGATATGGCGGAGGCGGAATTCGAGATGAATAAGGCTTATAAGGAAAACTACAACCAGCTGCTCCCGATACTGCTCCCGATGGACTCTATCCTCGCCCAGGCGGTAAAACCCAAGTTGACGGATGCGATCAAAAAGGCTTCGATCGTGGCTGAAAAGCATCAGAACAGCAAGTGGATCGACAACAGCTATATTCTTTTAGGTAAATCCAGGCTATATCTCGGCGAATGGGCCGACGGGCTGGAAGCATTGCGCTACGTATATGCCAACGGGCGCGACGAAAACGACAAAAACAATGCGCTCATCCTCCTTATGCGGGCCTATACCGAGCATAAGGACTATTCCAATGCGCTGGGCGTGGCGGAATATCTCAGCCAGCAGCCGCTCAACAAAACTTCGCAGCGTGAATTTTACCTTACCAAGGCGTACCTCCATCAGCAAAATGGCGAATACCTCACTTCCGTGGCCATCCTGGAAGAAACTTTTCCATTGTTGAAAAAATCGATAGAAACCGCCCGCATCCATTTCGCGGCGGCGCAGATGTACGACCGGCTCGGGCAATATGCATTAGCCAACAAGCATTATAAAAGTGTCAACAAAAACAAGCCGAACTACGACCTGGGCTTTTATTCGGGTATGAATTCTTTGCAGAATGAAGTAGTTCTGAACCCCGGACGCGACCTGAGCAATGTGGGCTTCGATAAAATGCTGCGCGACCGCAAAAACGACGACCTGAAAGACCGCGTCTACTTCACGATGGGCTTGCTGGCTGAGCACAAAAAGCAGATCCCGGAGGCGGTAGGCTATTTGCAAAAAGCGGCCGCAGCTTCCAAAGGTAATATGCAGCAAAAAGCCTATACCTACCTGCAACTGGCGCGGATAGAGTACGAATCCCTTGAAAATTTCGAAATGTCCAAAGCCTATTATGACAGCGCATTGGCCATTCTGCCGCAGGAAGCACCCGAATACCGCCTCGTAGCAGACAGAAAGCGGGCACTGGATAATTTTGTGACGCAATACACCATCGTTTCCAATGAGGACAGCCTCCAACGACTGGCCAAAATGAACCCGGCCGCATTGGACAATAAGATCGATAATATCATCGAGGCCCGGGAGAAAAAGCGTTTGGAAGAGGAAGAAAAAGCCCGGAAAGCGCAGCTCGCCGCCCAAAATGCAAGCTTGCAGCAAGGAGGCGGAAACCCGTTGATCAATGGAGGCGAGAGGCGTTGGGAACTGTACGACCCGGCGCTCGTCGACAAAGGCAAAATCGATTTCAGAAGAAACTGGGGTAACCGCCCGCTGGAAGACGATTGGCGCAGGAGCAGCCGCCCATTGCGTTCGCTGGCAGGTAACAACGCAGCCGGAGGTACGGATAGCACGGGTGTCGCACAGGCCCAACAGGAGAATACAGGTTTGAAAAAAGGTACGGGGGAATGGGACCAGGTGCACGCGTTGCTTAAAAAAGACGTCCCGCTGTCGGATACGGCCTTCGCGGCTTCCGAGAAAAAGAAAGAAGACGCGCTTTATAACCTCGGAAAAGTCTACCGCTTCGACCTCAAAGAATCCAACCGGGCGATCGCTGCATTTGAACGCGTGCTCGCGGAATATCCAAAAACACAATACAAGGACGAAATTTATTACCTGCTCTTCCTGAGCAACGAGGAAAATACCGCTCAGAAAGAATCCTGGAAATCAAAGCTGCTGAGCGAATACCCGACGTCGACATACGCCCGTCTGGTCAATAAATCCACCGATACCGGCGGAACATCCGGCAATGCGACGAAAGAGTATGAGGCTGTCTATAAGCTTTATGCGGACGGTAATTACACCAAAGCGCTGGAAGACATTGAAAAGAACCTGCCATCCTACAAAGGCAGCTCTATGGAAGACAAATTTGCATTGCTCCGCGTGTTCCTGATCGGCAAAGTGAGGGGTAAAGAAGCATATGGTCAGGCCATTACCGAATTCATGAGGCTTTATCCTACCAGCATTTACCTGCCGCGCCTGAAAGAAATGCAGGAATTCAATTCCCTGTCCATGGGCAAAAGATAATAGGTTGAAATCGTATATTTGCCTTTTCCAGTAACCTATCACCCCACATCTATGATTGAATTGCAACCCGGAAAGTATCGGCGTACCATTGTCCGTCTCTGGCGGTTTGTTGGCCTGGGGCTGGGTCTGATCATATTCTACATCGTCGCCGTCAGTTTTAACTTTTTGTGGTTGTTCGGCGGCATGCCGGACCTCAAAACGCTCGAAAACCCCAAAAGCGAACTAGCATCGGAGCTTATCAGCGAGGATGGCAAGTCGTTGGGAAAATACTTTTTCGAGAACCGGACACCCATTGACATCGCCCAGATTTCCCCTAACCTGATCGACGCGCTCGTAGCGACCGAAGACGCACGTTTCGTAAACCACTCTGGTATCGATCCGCGCAGTTTGGCCAGGGTATTCAAAGGCGTTGTTTCAGGCAGTTCGAGCTCAGGCGGGGGGAGTACGCTCACACAGCAGGTCGCCAAAAACCTTTTTAATACCCGTTCGGAGGAGTATGAAGGTCTTTTAGGTAAAATACCCGTGATCCGCATTGTGATAGCCAAAACCAAGGAATGGGTGCTCGCAGTGGTCCTGGAAAGGAAGTATACCAAACAGGAAATCATGCAGATGTACCTGAACACCGTATCGTTTGGTAACAATACATATGGTATCAAGGTCGCTTCCAAAACTTATTTCGACAAAGAGCCCTGGGACCTGAACGTGACCGAAGCCGCATTGCTGGTAGGCATGTTGCAAAACCCGACATTATTCAACCCATTGCGCTTCCCGACCAATGCATTGAACCGCCGGAACACGGTTTTGGCACAGATGTATAAATATGACTACATCGCCGAAACGGATTTCAACAAGTATAGAGAAAAATCGCTGGGACTGAATTTTACCGTCGATAGCCACAACACTGGCCTCGCACCCTATTTCCGCGAATCCATGCGGGGTTACCTCAAAAGCTGGGTGAAGCTTTACAACGAGGAGCACGACACCGATCTCGACCTCTATACAAGCGGCCTCCGCATTTATACCACCATCGACTCGCGAATGCAGCGCTACCAGGAAACCGCGTTGACGGAGCACATGAAAACCCAGCAAAAGCTTTTCGACGAGCACTGGAAAGGCCGCAATCCATGGACTTTCGATAATGGCAAAGAGATCCCGGGCTTTATTACCACCGCCGCAAAGCGTTCGCCGCATTTCATCTCTTTGAAAAGGGACCTGGGTGAGGAAGCAGCCTGGAAAATCATGAAGAAGCCTTACAAAATGAAGGTTTTTACCTGGAATGGCGAGAAAGAGGTAACAATGAGTCCGCTGGATTCGATCGCCTATTACAAACGCTTCCTGCGTGCGGGTATGATGTCTATGGACCCGCGTAACGGGCACGTGAAGGCGTGGGTAGGAGGTATTAATTTTAAGTATTTCAAATACGACCATGTAAAACAGGGATCACGGCAGCCGGGCTCTACTTTCAAGCCTTTCGTGTATGTTTCGGCATTGGATAAGAACTTCCTCACGCCCTGCGACCACGTGACCGACCAGCCCGTATACTTCGGCCTTTCCGACGGCGTGCCGGGAGGATGGTCGCCGCATAACTCGAATAATAAATACTCCTACCAATCGCTGTCATTGCGGCAGGCATTAGGGAAATCGGTGAATACGGTGAGCGCTTACCTGATGAAAATGGTGCGCCCGAAAGCGGTCGTGGAATACGCCCATAAGCTCGGTATTACCAGCAAGTTGCAGGAAGTTCCTTCGCTTTGCCTTGGTATCAGCGATGTTTCCGTATATGAAATGGTGGGGGCCTATTGCGCATTTGCCAATGGCGGCCACCGGACGGAACCGATGACGATCCTGCGCATCGAAGACCGCTACGGGAATGTATTGCAGGAGTTTTTCCAGAAGCAAAACCAGGAGATCAGCGAAAACATGGCCTATAATATGTTGTACCTGATGCGCGGCGCCGTGGAAGATCCGGGTGGAACGGCCGGGCGGCTGCGGCAATATGGTGTTACCGAAGGCAATGAGATCGCTGCTAAAACCGGTACTACTTCCAACTACTCGGATGGTTGGTTTATGGGGATGACACAAAACCTGGTTTCCGGGATATGGGTAGGCGGGGAAGACCGCAGCATTCACTTCCGTACCATTGCCTACGGCCAGGGCGGGCGCATCGCGATGCCGGCCTGGGGGATGTTTATGCAAAAAGTATATGCCGATCCAACGCTCGTTCAATACCGGAAAGGACCATTCAACAAACCTGAAAACTACGTCCGGGAGTGCGGAGGCGTAGCCACCGACAGCACCGATACTTACGTTCCGCCGTCAAGGTCCGACGACGAAGGCGTATTATTCTGACCCCATAAACCCTTGCCCGTGAATATTCTCGTTGCCCCTGACAAGTTTCGCGGTTCGCTGGAAGCGGCGGAAGTATGCAATGCCGTTGAAAGCGGCATTAAAAAGGCATACCCCAATGCAAAAGTGACGTCAATCCCGCTGGCCGACGGAGGCGAAGGGACTTCGAAGATACTAACGGAGCAAGCCAACGGTTCCGACGTGAGCATTACCGTCATGGACCCGCTGAACCGCCCGATCAAAGCGATCTATGGCATTTCCGAAGACCATCAGGTCGCATTCATTGAAATGGCAGCAGCTTCCGGCCTCGGCCTGTTGGCAGCTTGCGAGCGTAATCCGCTGCGTACGAGTACATTCGGGACGGGACAGCTCATCGCCGATGCATTGGGCAGGGGAGTGAAGAAGATCATCCTCGGCATTGGCGGTAGCGCCACAACCGACGGGGGCATTGGAATGGCGGAAGCGCTTGGCTATTCTTTCAAAGATAATGCGGGTAATACACTGTTTCCGGAAGGGGAGTCGCTCGCAAAAATCGGTTCTATCGATACCCGGAATGTAGATTCAAGGCTTGCTTCGGTATCCATTACCGTGGCTTGCGACGTTACCAACCCGCTTTATGGGCAGGATGGCGCGGCTTTCGTGTATGGCCCGCAGAAAGGTGCGGATGCTGAAATGGTTGCCCGCCTCGACGCAGGGCTGGAAAACTTGGCCGGAGTTGCCACACGCGTATTCGGACGCGATGTGAGCCTGGTCCCCGGCGCGGGCGCTGCGGGTGGGTTGGGTGCCGGTTGCATGTGGTTCCTGGATGCGGTACTGAAAGATGGCATCAGCATTGTAATGGAGCAATGCAATATCGCTTCGCTCGTCGAAAATGCCGATCTGGTAATCACCGGTGAGGGGAAAGTCGATGAGCAAACATTGGCTGGCAAGGTCGTAAAAGGGCTCGCCGGGCTTTGCAGGAGCCATCGTGTGCCGCTGGCGGTTGTATGCGGTACGTTGCAGATCACACCTGAGCAGGCGCAGGCAGCAGGAATGACCTACGCCGTTTCCGTTTTGAACCGACCGATGGATCTGAATGCAGCCCAAAACGAGGCGTACAGCCTGGTAAGCGACGCAACTTTTCAACTCATGCGGTTGTTTTTTTTCAATAGGGGCGCTGTTTAGTCCTAAATTACAATCAATGTCTGAATTCAATTATAAAGAAGAACTCGTCAAAATTCCTCTCGATCCCGGCGTATACCGGTATTTCGATGAAACCGGCGAGGTAATATATGTGGGGAAAGCCAAAAGCCTGCGCAACCGGGTTTCGAGCTATTTTTTGAAAAACAATCAACACGACCGTAAAACCAGACGGCTCGTGAGCCAGATCCGGCGGATCGAATATACCATCGTTTTGAGTGAATGGGACGCATTGCTGCTGGAAAACCAGCTGATCAAGCAGTTGCAGCCAAAATTCAATATCCTGCTCAAAGACGATAAAACCTACCCATTCATTTGCGTAACCGACGAGCCATTTCCGCGTGTGTTCCCGACCCGGAATATGGACCGCACGAAAGGTACTTTTTACGGCCCGTTTGCCAATTTGCGCTCGATGCACACTTTGCTGGACATGTTCAAGACTTTGTACCAGATCCGCTCCTGCCAGTTGCCGCTTACGAAATCGAATATCGAGGCCAGGAAATTCAAAGTTTGTTTGGAATACCACATTGGAAACTGCAAAGGCCCATGCGAAGGCTTGCAGAGTGAAAATGAGTACAATGCGGAGATCGAACAGGTGCATAACATCCTGAAAGGCAATTTGTCGTCGCCCCAGCAGTATTTCAAAGAGAAAATGCTGGAAGCGGCCGAGCAAATGGCGTTTGAAAAAGCGCACGCCTGGAAAACGAAGATCGAGCATTTGTCAAACTTCCAGAGTAAGGCCACGGTAATTAACCCCCGCATCGGTAATATCGATGTGCTCACCATTCTTTCCGACGAGGAGGCTGCCTACCTGAATTTTATGAAAATAAAACAGGGCTATATGGTGGCTACCCAGACCCTGGAAGTGAAGAAAAAGCTCGATGAAAGCGATCTGGAAATCCTTGCAATGATGATCGTCGAAATGCGGTCGACATATGGTTCGGAGGCGAAAGAGCTTATTTCTAATCTGAAACCGGACCTCGATATGCGACTCGAAGTAACCGTTCCGCAGATAGGCGACAAAAAGAAGCTGCTGGATATGTCGATGAAAAATGTGATGTATTTCAGAAGGGAAAGGGCGGAACGCCGGGAGGTAGAGGCATCGGCCACGACATCCAAAAAAGACCGTGTGCTGATCCGTCTCAAAGCCGATTTGCAGATTAAAACGCTCCCAAGGCACATCGAATGCTTCGATAACTCCAACATCCAGGGTACCAACCCGGTGGCGTCGATGGTTTGCTTCAAGGACGGAAAACCGTCGAAAAAGGATTACCGCCATTTTAATATCAAAACCGTAATTGGCCCCAACGACTTCGCTTCGATGAACGAGATCGTCAGCCGCCGCTATCTCAGGCTGATCGCCGAAGAACAGCCGCTACCCGATCTGATCGTCGTCGACGGTGGTAAGGGGCAGCTCGGTGCGGCTTGCGATGCGCTGAAAAGCCTTGGTATTTACGGACAAGTGCCCATTATTGGCATTGCCAAAAGGCTGGAAGAAATCTATTTTCCGGAAGATTCGCTGCCACTTTATATCGACAAAAGGTCGGAGTCACTAAAATTAATCCAGCAGATCCGTGACGAAGCACACCGGTTTGCCATCACATTCCACCGTGACAAGCGCAGCAAAGCGAGCCTGGTAAGCGAGCTGGAAGGCGTAGCAGGCGTTGGAAAAGTGACGGCTACCAAGCTGCTGAAACACTTCGGCTCGGTACGCGGCATTCGGGAAAGCTCGCTGGAAACATTGACAGAGCTTATCGGCCTCGACAGGGCGAAAAAAGTGCGCGCGTATTTCGATACGATAGCCGGGAATTAAAGACCGATATTTTTTCCGACGACATAACCGGTTGTCCAGGCATTCTGGAAATTGAAGCCGCCAGTGATGCCGTCCACATCCATTACCTCTCCGGCAAAGAAAAGTCCCGGAACCGAGCGGCTTTGCAGCGTCTCGGGGTCGATGTCCGACAATGCTATGCCTCCGCAGGTCACAAATTCCTCTTTGAATGTGGTTTTGCCTTTTACTTCGAACTGGCTGTTGGTCAGCAGCTCCGTCATCCGGTTCAGGACTTTATGGCTGGCGTCGCCCCAGCGTAATGTTTCAGCGACCTCCGCTTTTTCGGTAAATGCCTTCCAAAGGCGTGAGGGCAATCCGAACCGGGCGTGCGAACCGATTTGCTGTTTAGCTGTGTTGGTTTTTTCGGCAAGCAAAAAGTCGCGCACTTCCTGCTCCTTCATGTCAGGCAGCCAGTTGATCCGGCAGGTGAAATGGTAGTCATTTTCGGCAAGGTCACGGGCACCCCAGGCCGAGAGTTTGAGCACAGCCGGCCCGCTGAAACCCCAATGGGTGATCAGCACCGGCCCCCGCCATTCGTGTTTGGAACCCATTATTTTAACCAATGCATCTTTAACAGAAACACCAGCCAGCGGCAGCAAATAGTTATCAGGTGTATTGAAAGTAAATAATGAAGGCAGCGGTGTGACAATGCTATGCCGATGTTCTTCCAACCAATCGAAGCTATCCACTCTGGGATATCCGCCGGTTGCAATCAGTAGCCGGTCGGTTGAGATTGGCTCCCCATTGGTAATTTCAAGGTTGAACTTGTCAGCCTTTTTTTCAAAAGAGCCCACATTGATACTCGTCCTGATCTCTATTCCCAGGTTCCGGGCCGTTTTGGTGAGGCATTCGGTAATGGTATGCGACGAATCCGACACGGGAAACATCCGGCCATCCGCTTCGGTCTTTAACTTAACCCCTCTTTTTTCAAACCATTCGACGGTAGAATCCGCGTCGAAGTGCGTCATGAGCTTGCGCATGAGCTTTTCTCCTCTCGGGTAATTCTTAATGAAATGCCGCAGCTCGTGAGGCCTGTGGGTTACATTGCACCGCCCCCCGCCCGAAACGCGGACTTTGTTAAGGACCGTCCTGCTCTTTTCAAGAATGGTTACCTGCGCGTCCGGAAACGTCTCCGCTGCCGTAATCGCCGCCATAAATCCCGAAGCCCCGCCTCCCGCAATTGTTATCGTCATAATGCCTGATTTGTCCTACAAAAATGACATGCTAGTTTTAAAAACTGCAATTTCTTTTTCTATCTTTCAAAATAGCTTCAAAAATTTCAACTAAAACCATTTAAAACTATACATGCAGAAAATACTTGTTATCGGATTGGGAAAAGTGGGCTCGCTGGTCGCGACTTTGCTGAGCAAACGGTTCCATGTAACCGGGGTGGATAAGGCCAGGCCGGCCATTCAGTTGCCGTTCGAGGTCGTCGCAGGTGATGTGAACGACGGGGCGGTTCTGGACCAGGTCATGGCAGGATTTGATGCGGTCGTGTCCTGTATGCCTTACAACCTCAACCTGCCCATTGCGCAACGCGCGCACGAGGCTGGTATTCATTATTTCGATCTCACGGAAGACGTTCCTACAACTTCCGCCATACGGGAAATGGCGAAAAACAGCCGCGGCGTTCTCGCGCCCCAATGCGGCCTCGCACCGGGTTTTATAGGTATTGTGGGAATGGACCTTGCGAAACGTTTTACCAAGATCAGGGACATCGAGCTTCGCGTGGGTGCATTACCGCGCTACCCGAACGGGCAGATGGGCTACTCCTTCACCTGGTCGCCCGCGGGTGTGGTGAACGAATACCTCAATGACGCGGAAGTGATCCACAACGGCGTCCGGAAGATGGTACCATCGCTGGAAGGCATCGAAATGATCAATATCGAAGGTCAGGAATTTGAGGCATTCAGTACCTCCGGCGGCCTCGGTACTATGTGCGAAACGCTCGAAAGCAAGGTGGATACATTGAATTACAAAACAATCCGCTACCCGGGCCATTGCAGCCTGATGCGCTTTTTGCTGTATGAACTTTGCCTGAAAGACAAGCGTGCATTGGTGGAGGAAATCCTGACGGAGGCCAAGCCGCCGGTACAGCAGGATGTGGTCTATGTATATGCAGTGGTGGAAGGCTGGAAAGGCAGTCATTTGGAAAGGGAGGAGTTTTATCGCGCCTATCATCCCATTGAAATCGATGGGCAGCATTGGCGGGCCATTTCGTGGACTACCGCAGCTTCCATTGCGTCGGTGGTCGAGATGGTAGCAGACGGCGTTTTGCCCAATAGCGGCTTTATCCGGCAGGAAGATATTTTGCTGGATGATTTTTTCAAAACACAAAACGGGCAGTATTTCAACCAGTAGCGGAGGTAAGGATTATGACAGGTATTCATGATATTCTTGAAAAACTGGGAATCGCCGGGACGAATCACGGCATCAGCACCGGGCAATCCGGCTGGGAAGGCGGCGGTGCATTGCTGGAATCGTTTTCGCCGGTGGATGGTCTTAAAATCAGTGGCGTAAGGCAAGGCGTACGCACGGACTATGACCGTGTAGTCGAAACTGCGGGCCTGGCCTTCAAAACTTGGAGGAGCATTCCTGCACCCAAACGCGGCGAAGTTGTGCGGCAAGTGGGGGTAAAGCTCCGCGAATACAAGCAGGAGCTGGGCACGCTGGTCAGTTACGAAATGGGCAAGAGCTTGCAGGAAGGGCTGGGGGAGGTTCAGGAAATGATCGACATCTGCGATTTCGCGACGGGCCTCTCGCGTCAGCTTTACGGGCTCACCATGCATAGCGAGCGCCCGCAGCACCGCATGTACGAGCAATGGCATCCGCTGGGCGTGGTGGGCATTATTAGCGCATTCAACTTCCCGGTGGCGGTATGGTCGTGGAATGCGATGATCGCCTGGGTGTGCGGAAATGTGTGCGTGTGGAAACCTTCGGAAAAAACGCCGCTTACCGCCATTGCCTGCCAGCATATTATCCGGGATGTTTTAAAGGCAAATGATGTCCCGGAAGGCGTATCCTGCATGGTCGCTGGCGGGCGGGAAGTGGGGGAATGGCTCGCGCAGGATCCGCGGATCGCACTGGTATCGGCTACCGGCAGCATTCCGATGGGCCGTTCGGTGGGAGAAGCGGTGGCCCGGCGACTCGGGAAGAGCCTGCTCGAACTGGGCGGCAACAATGCAATTATCGTAACACCGACGGCCGATCTGAAAGTGGCTATCCCGGCGATCGTTTTCGGCGCGGTAGGTACTGCGGGGCAGCGTTGCACGTCCACCCGGCGCCTGATCGTGCATGAATCCATATTTGACGAAGTAAAAAGCCGTTTGGTAAAAGCTTATGGTCAGTTGAAAATAGGTAACCCGCTCGATTCGGCGAACCATGTAGGCCCGCTGATTGACCGGCAGGCGGTAGTTCAGTACCAGAATGCCGTGGAGCAGATCAGGCAGGCGGGAGGGACATTTGTGGTGGAGCCCGGCTTGCGGGAAGGCGAGGGGTATGCATCGGGCTGCTACGTTTCGCCTTGCATTGCGGAGGTGGAGAACCACTGGGCGATTGTCCAGCACGAAACCTTCGCGCCGATCCTGTACCTGATCCGTTATAGCGACTCCGACGAGGCCATAGCACTGCAAAACGATGTGCCACAGGGACTTTCGTCCGCGATCTTTACGACCGACCTGCGCGACGCGGAGCGGTTCCTGTCATTTGCAGGCTCCGATTGCGGCATTGCCAATGTGAATATCGGTACCTCGGGCGCGGAAATCGGGGGAGCGTTTGGTGGCGAGAAAGAAACAGGCGGAGGCCGCGAATCGGGCTCGGATGCGTGGAAAGCCTACATGCGCCGGCAAACTAACACCATCAATTACGGCTCTGCATTGCCGTTGGCGCAGGGAATAAAGTTTGAGATTGAGTAATTAAAATTTCTAACTTTGTACAAACAGTTTGCACATAATATTTTCAGATTAACTTTTCAGAATGAAATATCAGCTTACATCAGAACAGATCTCGTCCAAGGTTGCCGGGGAAACAGTAATCCTCAACCACAGCAAGGGGGCATATTATGGTCTGGATGAAGTGGGCGTTCTGATTTGGGACACGCTGGAAAAAGGTCCGCAGACGATTGAATCGTTGTGCGAAGTGGTAACCAGCGAGTATGATGTAGATGCCGACACTTGCAAAGGCGACATCGATGTGTTGTTGAAGGATTTGATTTCCGAAAAACTGGTTGAAATAATCAAATAGATTTTGGGCAAAATCGGTAAGCTGATAAGGAAATGGCGGAGCTTGTCCGGGCCGGAGAAATGGATTTTCCTGCGGGCCGTCTGGTGCCTGCTGTGGATCAAAGCCGGTCTCCTGTTGCTTCCATTTACTGTGTTCAGAAAATGGTACCACCGGGTCAGCCGTCCCGGACGTGTTCGGGAGGCGGCGAAAGAAACGATGGAGCGGACCGTATGGGCGGTCGATACCGCCGCCAACCTGCTGCCATTTGAACTTTTGTGTCTGCCCAGGGCCCTTGCTACCAAATACCTGCTTCGTAATTCACCGGCATTAACCCTGGAAATCGGTATAGAGATCAATCCCGCCAAGCAATTCGAGGCACATGCCTGGGTGGAGCAAAACGGTAACATAATAATAGGGCGCTGGCCCGACACTGTTTCCTACAAACGGCTCTGGGTTTGGGAATGATTTAATTTGAATCGACACACATGCACCATTACACCGCCTTCGGGCTCCATATCCATTCAGAAATTTCCCTGCCAGAACTAGCCGAAGGCGACCCGCGTTCCGCAACAGACGTTTACATCCGGAAAGGTGCCATCGCGCTCCCGCCTACGCGCCCGACGATGATTTACAGACGCGGAATCAGAGCGTTTTTCGGAGAGGACGAGCATCAAGCATTGTATCTGGATTGGGCCGGCATAGCTTCTTTCAGGGCTACCGGAGGTAATGAGCTGGTCGTGTCTCCTGTGGCATCGGAAGCTAATGTGATCAGCCTCTTCACGGTCAGTGAAGCGTTAGGGCTTATCTTGTTTCAAAAAGGATATTTTCTTCTCCATGCCAGTTCGGTTGCGGTCGGAGACGAGGCCTGGTGCTTCATGGGTATGCCCGGCGCAGGGAAGTCGAGTACGGCGGCGGCGTTTATCAAGGCAGGTTGCAGGCTCCTGAGCGACGATCTCACTGCCATTACATTGGATGACGCGGGAAAGCCGCAGATTGTGCCGGCCTATCCGCAGCTCAAAATCTGGGATAAGACGGTCAGCGGCCTTCATTATGATAAATCGAGCCTCGAACCGGTCAGCGAAGGTGTCAATAAATTTTCCTATCAGCCCCGCGGGCAGTTTTCGGCCAAAGCAGTTCCTTTAAAAAAGGTTTTCTTCCTGCATAAAGCGCGAAACAGGCCGGCTGTCCAAACCATGAATGTGGCTGAAATACCGGGTGAAATGTTGCGCAATTTTCCATTGCCGATAGAGCTCCTGAGCGGGGAGAATCTCCAAAAGCACTTTTTCCAAAGCATTCAATGTGCCAAATCCGCCGAGTTGCTTCGCAAAAGACGGCCGGAAGGGTTTGATAACCTCGAAAAGTGGGTGGAAGCAAGCGTCCGTGAACAATTAATCGCGGATTAGCATGCAGCGCCTCAAAATTTCCCGTGAACTGGCACATTTGATCGAAGCGGCCGTATTACCGTCCGGTCATCAGTCTTTTGAAATTGAAAATTCCTCCTTTGATCCGCAAAAGTTTGCGGCGCTGGCTAAATGGCATCAGATCAGGCCGCTCGCATTTGAATATGTGCAGGAACATGCGCTTGCACTTCCCCATAATGTGCTCCAAACCCTTCGCGATTTCACGCTAGGGCAGGCGGTGACCAACATGGCGTTCCTCGGCATCTGCGTCAGGTTGTATAACCGGCTGATTGATCATGATGTACGCGTGTTTCCAATGAAAGGCGCAATATGGGCCTGGATGCTCTATGACAAACCTGCCTCACGGGAGTTTGGGGACATTGATTTTTTTATTGGTAAGGAAGATGTTTCCAAAAGCCTGGACATACTCCTGGGCGAAGGTTTTGCCGCCGATAGCTACCGGCATTATTTGCTGAAACAGAAGGCCGTCGTCGACGATTACCTCGACACCGACTACCAGCTTCCGCTCACGCCCTTGCAGGAGCATACCTTGCAATCATTGGAAATACAATGGAACTGTACTTACCCGCGCTACTGCTACAATTTTACCTGGGCTGAACTGGCAGGCAATCTGGTCGAATTCAAATTGATGGGGAAGGCTGTGCTCGTTCCTGCGATGGAAATCCAGCTGATTATGATGGTCATCCACCACGGGGGCGTCGAGCAATGGGACAAGCTGAAATATATGGCGGATTTTGTAAGACTGCTCGACAAGTCGGCTGAGTCGCTGGATTGGCTTTACATTCATAAGGTGACCGAATCCCGGGGTTTTAACAAACTGCTTCTGGAATCACTGGGTGTGGCGGGTTACTTCAATGGCCGCGATTATCTCAGCCACGCCGGTGCGTCGGGAAGTTATCCGTCCCAAAGCTTTTTGGGCGATATCCTAACCCACTGGGAGAATGAAAGGCCATCGTTGAAGACAAAGACCTGGCGTATTTTTCTTTATAATGTAAAATACCGCGACAAATGGTCGGATAAACTCGATATTGTCGCGGCACACCTGGGTTATCTAACCCATTGGAAACTGTTGTGGCACAAGATCAGTTGGTACAGGAATAAGCCGTCAGGTGAGGCGGACCGTGATCGTGCCGTCAATGCTGTGTCCGGGCGCGAGGATATTTAGGCCTTCGCCGGTATTAAATGCATCTACATTCGCCGTTAATGCCTCAATAGCCACGCAATCGCGTGCAGGCGGCGTGTACACGACAAGATAGTTGAACTTTCCTTCTCCTGCCTCCTGCTCAATGCGCAGGGTGACGTCTTGGTTTTTCGAGATCAGTTCAGTAACTGCCCGTGGCCCGGTAGCATCTACAATAAAGCAGTTGTCAAATTCCTTCCGGTGCAGCAATGCGGGCATCGCCATATCGAACGGCTCGGTACCGATCGGGATCAGGTTCTCATTGAAAGTGACGAGCCTTTTCGAAGGGATATTGATCTTCCAGGCTTCCACATCCTCATTGCCGAGCACCCAATACGGATGCCAGCCGAACATAGCAGGACAAGGCGATTGCCCATTGTTTTTAGCCACATATTTCAACTCAAAACGGCCATCCGAATGCAGTGTGTAGCGAACCGAGAAATGCACCTGGAATGGGTAGCCTTCTGCATTATCAATTGTGTAGGACAATTGAATGGACGCATTATCCTCGTGGATTACCTGCTCGTCGAGATGGAACTGGTTTTTACGCACCAATCCGTGAATGGCGTTCAGGCCGCCGTCCTCATTTTTGTGCAGCTGATATTCCTTGCCTAAAAACTTGTATTTCCCTTCCGGAATACGACTGGCGAATGGAAAGAGCAATTCACTGGCACTTTTGGTGTCTGCCACAAGCGCCGACGGGGTAGGGGGTGTTTTCAGGACGGAAAACAAGGTCAAACCCTTGCGAAGGGATAGCTGGCGGACAATGCCACCTAGCTCAGGAATTATGACACAACGGTTTTCAGTGGTTGTTTCATGTATCACATATTCGGTAAGGTCGCCGAACTGCTGCTTGAAAATTTCAAAGGGCATGTGCTTTGAAGGTTTAGGGTCAAAAGATTTGCTATATGCTGTAAAAATAATAGCCGGACAGGTTGAATTGTCCGGCTACTAGGTATTTATTCATTCAAAAGTCGCCTATTCGTTGTCGGCGCTTTTTTCGGCTTCCGCCATTTCTTCTTCTTTGCGTTCCTTTTCGAGCGTTTGTTTCACCACTTCTTCGTGGATCGCAGCTTCCTCATTCGAGCGACGGTTGATATAAGCCTGGTAGCTCGTTTCCTTTTCGTAAGGACGTTTTCCGATCAGCTTTTCAAGGTCGGCCTGGAACAGGATCTCTTTTTCAAGAAGCTCTTTCGCCAGTACTTCCAATGCATCACGTTTTTCAACCAAAAGGCTCTTTACAAACTGGTACGCCTGATCTACCAACTTTCTTACTTCTTCATCGATCGCCTGCGAAGTCGACTCTGAGTAAGGCTTGGTGAATGCGTAGTCAGACTGTTTCGAATCGTAGAATGAAATGTTACCGATGCGCTCATTCATACCGTACATGGTTACCATGCTGTAAGCTACTTTGGTTACCCTTTCGAGGTCACTCAATGCGCCGGTAGAGATCTTTCCGAATACTACATCTTCCGCAGCACGGCCGCCCAATGTCATACACATTTCATCAAACAGTTGCTCTGTACGGTACAGATACTGCTCACGCGGGAGATATTGTGCGTAACCCAATGCCGCCACACCACGAGGTACGATCGACACTTTAACCAATGGATCGGCGTGTTCGAGGAACCAGCCTGCTACTGCGTGACCTGCTTCGTGATAGGCTACAATTTGCTTTTCTTCCGGCGAGATCAGTTTGTTTTTCTTTTCCAAACCACCAATTACACGGTCCATGGCATCCTGGAAATCCTGCATCGTCACTTCATCGCGGTTACGACGGGCGGCGATCAACGCGGCCTCGTTACAAACGTTTGCGATTTCGGCACCGGCAAAGCCTGGGGTCTGGGATGAAAGTTTCTGGATATTAACGTCGGTAGCCAGTTTCAATGGCTTCAAATGCACTTTGAAAATCGCCTCACGACCAATAACGTCCGGTTTGTCAACCGAAATCTGGCGGTCGAAACGTCCTGGACGAAGCAATGCAGGGTCGAGCACGTCGGGGCGGTTGGTGGCTGCTACAATGATGATACCGGAGTCGGTTGCGAAACCGTCCATTTCCACGAGCAGGGAGTTCAATGTATTTTCACGTTCGTCGTTAGAGCCAGGCATTGCGCCACGGCCACGGGAACGTCCTACTGCATCGATCTCATCGATAAATATGATACAAGGTGCTTTTTCTTTGGCTTGTTTAAAAAGGTCACGCACACGTGCCGCACCTACACCCACGAACATTTCCACGAAATCGGAACCTGAAAGTGAGAAGAATGGAACGCCTGCTTCACCTGCCACCGCTTTTGCGAGCAAGGTTTTACCGGTTCCCGGAGGGCCTACGAGCAATGCACCTTTCGGGATTTTAGCACCTAGTTTCTTGAATTTATCAGGGCTTTGCAGGTATTCTACAATTTCCTTAATCTCTTCCTTCGCTTCGTCGAGGCCGGCTACATCGTTGAATGTGATCTTAACCTTATTCTCTGCATCGAAAAGCGTAGCACGTGAACGGCCGATGTTGAATATCTGACCGCCCGGGCCTACACCGCCTGACATTCTGCCGAGGATGAAGTACATGACAAGGATCATAACAATGAAAAAGCCCCAGGTTCCGAGGAAACTGGTCCAGTCATTACGGGTATCTACTACGAATGGCACTTTATCATCGTCGGGAACCCCTTCCTGAATTTTATCGAGATCCTTCTTGAAGGTTTCCGCCGATGTTACCTGGAATTGGTAGTGGGATGCAGTTTCCCCGCCGAAATAGTTATTTTCCTTTGCAACAACCCTGTATTTGTCAAGTTTGAGTGCCTCGGGTTTAAGTGTAACCTCAACAGATTTGTCATTCACAATAGTTACACGCTCCACTTCCTTGTCAGCCATCATCTTTTCGAAACGTTTCTGAGTGGTTTCGCGGATTGTTGATGTTCTGTTGAGGTATGTGATTCCGAGTATAGTAGCGATTAGAGCGGCTATTATCCAACCTTGATATCCCTTTTGAGGACTTTTAGGGTTGAGTGGCCCCCTTTTGTTATCGTTTTCAGACATTCGTTCGTTTTAATTAAGAGGAAATTTAATAAACAACAATCCCGGCGGGGCTTATGTTCGCCCGGCGGGTCTTTATACCATGGAGTCTTCCAGGTATGTCACCTCTGCATCTCCCCAAAGTTCTTCCAGATCGTAATGTTTGCGGCGTTCTTTGTTGAAAATATGTGCGACAACATCGACATAATCAATCAAAATCCATTCCCCATTCGCCTTTCCTTCTTTCTGCCAGGGCTCTGTTTTGGATATTTTGTAAACTTCATCTTCAACCGAGTTGGCTAAGGCATCAATTTGCGTGTCGGAGTTCCCAGAGCAAATCACGAAAAAGTCGGTTATTGAATTTTTTACTTTTCTGAGGTCTAATATGGCAATGTCCAAACCCTTCTTTTCTGTCATGCCCTTCACAACCAGTTCGGTGAGATCTTTTGAAGATAGTTCTTTATTTTTGCGTTCTTTCATGCGTTGTTATTTCCTTTTCTAAACCCTAAAGTAAAACAAAAAAATTGTACAACTCTACACAGGATACGCTAATAATTGGTAAAAAAGTTATATATCTGCCAACTTGTCATTCCACCAACGACATAGCGGCTGAAATAGTACATGCGGGGCTGTTTGAGGAAGGAACGGTTGTCATTACCGACAATCAGGTGAAAGGAAGAGGACAACGGGGGACTGTGTGGAATGCAAATGCAGGCGAAAATCTTACATTTTCAGTCGTTCTTGCACCGGTATTTCTGCCGATTCAGGAACAATTCCTG
This sequence comes from uncultured Dyadobacter sp., assembly GCA_966211825.1. GTDB lineage: Bacteria > Bacteroidota > Bacteroidia > Cytophagales > Spirosomataceae > Dyadobacter. The sequence continues at coordinate 21,721 of CBIHPQ010000001.1, forward strand.
ATCAGTCAGATCACTGCTCTCGCCATTCGCGGCTACCTGGGCAGCTACGTGGCCGACACGCAGGTGAAATGGCCGAATGATATTTATATGAACAACCGCAAATCCTGCGGGGTACTGATCGAAAATTCAATCCAGGGCGCGCGCATTTCGACCTCGATCGTAGGGATCGGCGTGAATATCAATCAATCGGTATTCGGGAACGGGCATGCTACCTCGCTTTTGCGCGAAACCGGCCAGTCGTTTTCGCTGGCGGAAGAGTTTCACAAGCTCCTGAAATTCCTCGATGCCTATTATGTCAGGCTGCGTTCAGGTGCTCAAAATGATGCAATTCGCAATGAATATCTTAATCATCTGTATGGTTATCAGCAGGATGTGAAATTTCTTCACAAGGGAAATATAACAAACGGCTCGGTGACCGGCGTGACGAAGCTTGGAAAGTTGCGTGTCAGACTGGCCAACGAGCCGGAAGAAATGGAGTTTGGCTTAAAAGAAATCGAGTGGGTCAGGGACTGATCAGCCCCATTTACCGATCACAGCCATAACGACAGCGCATATGCCCAATCCGAGCGATTCCCGCGCCAGTTCGATATTGAGGCTTCTCATGGCAGTTTCACCAAAGAAAATACCTTCAAACTCGGGCGGCCACTGGAAGATCGCCCCGATCAGATAACCTGCCGCAAGCACGTAAAACACCCATGACGGCCAAAGCTCACGGATGCTCATAAAGCAACCGAGAGCCGCGAAGCTGTAAATTGCGATCCAAACGCCGGAATCGGGGTCGTTGAGCTGCACGTAGGCGAATATCACAAAAATGATCCCGAAAAATATCTTTAATAGTCTCATGATAGTGGGTTTAATTTAAGGATTTAACATATTAATTACTGACAAAATTGCGCCAGGGCGTTTGCTGCATCGCTATATCCCAGGTTCAGGGCCTGTTTCAGGCTCGTGCAGCCGAGGTCCTTTTCGCCGTCGTTCCACTGCGAGAGGCCTAGGCCGTAGAATGCCTTACCATATTGGCCATCCAGCTTGACGGTCTGCCGGAACGCCAATGTCGCTTTTTTGTAATCCCGGGTGCGGTAATAGGTATTTCCCAGGTTGTACCAGGCCTGCTTGTTGTTGTCATCCAGCCGGGTCGCGTTTTCGAAATCCCTGATAGCGTCGGGCGTTTTGTCCATCAGCACCAGTAACTGGCCGCGGTTCAGGAAAACATCGGCGGTATCGGGCGCGAGCTCGGCCGACTTGTTATAATCTGCAAATGCGGAATCCAGTTTGTTTTCGTCCGTATAGAGCAATGCGCGGTTGAAGTAGGGGCGGTAGGAGCCGGGTTGCAGCTTGATAGCCTGACCGAAGTCGAGCAATGCATTGGGATATTCTTTCAACTCATAATAAGCCACGCCGCGGAGGTTGAATGCGTCGGCATTCGTGGTATTTTTTTCGATGGCTTTGTTGATAAACTCAATGGCTTCACGGGTGTTGCCCTGTTGCATGAGCTCTTTGCCTTTTTGGAGGAATGCGTCTGAGGATTGGGAGCAGGAGTAAAGGAAAATCAGAAAAAATAAAAAAAATAATCGAGGCATACTGGTTCATTTCTAGTTGATTCACGCAAAAGTAAGGCGAAACGTCAAAGGAATGTTTTCTTTTTGTTAATAAAATGTCTTTATCTTTGCAGTGGCAAATCGGAACTACCAGCTCCTTTCGAATCCCCCAGGTCCTGACGGAAGCAAGGGTAGATGGTCGATGCGGTGAGATTCTCGGTTTGCCTTTTTTTATTTCTTCGCCGCTTCGATTCCCCTTTCTTTCTTTTTGCTTTTGTTCAGGGTTTCCTACTTTTGTGGAATATTCTAACCAATAAATTTTCAATATGAAATTTTTCATTGATACTGCGAACCTGAATGAAATTCGGGAAGCGCAGGCGCTTGGTGTATTAGACGGTGTTACTACCAACCCATCTTTGATGGCGAAAGAAGGAATTACGGGTAAGGATAATATAATGCGTCACTACAAAGCTATCTGCGACATCGTGGACGGTGATGTAAGTGCGGAAGTAATCTCGGTTGATCTGGAAGGAATGATTCGCGAAGGCGAAGAGCTGGTTGAGATCGACGAGAAAATCGTGGTGAAAATCCCGATGATCAGAGAAGGTATCAAAGCGCTTAAATATTTTTCAAGCAAAGGTGTTCGTACCAACTGTACGCTCATTTTCTCTCCGGGACAAGCCCTGGTTGCAGCGAAAGCGGGCGCTACTTACGTTTCCCCGTTCGTAGGTCGCCTTGATGATATCTCAACCGACGGTATCGCATTGATCGAGCAAATCCTGACTATTTACAGAAACTACGGATTCGATACGCAGGTACTCGCAGCCTCGGTACGTCACCCGATGCACATTATCCAATGCGCAGAAGTAGGTGCTGATGTAATGACAGGCCCATTGAGCGCAATCGAAGCATTGCTGAAACACCCATTGACCGACATCGGTCTTGAGAAATTCCTGTCTGACTACAAGAAAGGAAATGCTTAATTAGTTTGTCACACTGAGCGAAGTTGAAGGATAGGGGCGATCACCTCTTAACGCTTCGACTTCGCTCAGCGTGACAATACCACCCACACTATTCATTCGGAGCATACCGCTCAACATTTCATTTAGCACAATTATGACCACCGATTCAACGGAGCCAATAATCAGACTGGAAAGGGCAGATATCTATCAGGGTGAGAGGCCTGTTTTGAACGACGTTCATTTTGAGATCAACAAAGGGGAGTTCGTGTACCTTATCGGCCGGACCGGTAGCGGGAAGAGCTCGCTTTTGAAAACACTATATGCCGATTTGTGGCTGCATACCGGGTCTGCCAAAGTGGCCGGTTATGAGCTCCACAACATCAAAAGGGCTGATATCCCTTTCCTTCGCCGAAGAATCGGTATTGTATTTCAGGACTTTCAGCTGCTTTCTGACCGTTCTGTGGAAGACAACCTGGCTTTTGTGCTCCGCGCGACCGGGTGGGAAAATCAGGGCAAAATCTCCAAACGCATTGCCGAAGTATTAATGCAGGTAGGCCTCGGAACTGCCCAGAAAAGAATGCCTCACCAACTTTCCGGGGGTGAGCAGCAACGCGTGGTAATTGCCCGCGCCATGCTCAATGAACCCCAAATTCTTATCGCCGATGAACCGACAGGTAACCTCGACCCGGAAGTAGGGGACCAGATCATGCAGGTTTTTCGGACAATCAACAACGCCGGTACTGCGATATTAATGGCAACACACAACCACGACTTCCTGAAGCGCTTCCCTGCCCGCGTGATCAAATGCGAGAATGGCGGCGTGACAATGAGTTAAAACCATATTATTGTAACGCAAAAAGGGCGCCTGAACAACTCAGGCGCCCTTTTTGCGTTATAAGAAATCCTATTTCGCTTTCATATCGATCACCGGAATGATCATCTCTTCCAATGACACGCCACCATGCTGGAAGGTGTCGCGATAGAGGTTCACGTACTGGTTATAATTATTGGGATACGCGAAGAAATAATCTTCTTTGGTAAACACGTACGAGGTCGAAACGTGTGGTTTCGGCAGGAAAATGCGCTCCGGCTTGCGGCACACCATCAAATGGTTGTCGTCGAAGCCGAGGTTCTTACCGTGCTTGTAACGGAGGTTCGTATTCGTTTCACGGTAGCCGATAATTTTGACCGGTTTTTGCACACGGATCATACCATGGTCGGTGGTCAGGATCAGGCGACCTTTTTTCTCGGCTACTTTACGGATAAAGTCGAGCAGCGGTGAATGCTGGAACCATGAGCGTGTGATCGAGCGGTAAGCGGCTTCGTCCGGCGCGAGTTCTTTGATCATCTGCACGTCGGTACGCGCATGGGAAAGCATATCCACAAAGTTGTAGACAACGACATTCAACTGGTTGGTGAGCAGGTTGTTGAATGTGTCCACCAATGCTTTGCCCTGGTTGGTATTCAATATTTTGTTATATGAAAACTTGATATTCAAGTGGTTCATTTCCAGTTGCTTTTGAAGGAAGTCCTGTTCGTGATTGTTCAGTCCTTCTTCGCCTTCCGGGGTGTTTTCATCACTTACCCACCATTGCGGGTGCTTACGTTCCATTTCGCTTGGCATCAGCCCTGAGAAGATCGCATTACGCGCATAACCGGTTGTGGTAGGCAGGATGGAGTAGTACGATGATTCTTCCTCGATATTGAAATACTCCTGCAAGATCGGCTGGATCATTTTCCATTGATCATAGCGGAAGTTGTCAATCAGAAGGAAAAATAACGGTTCGCTCGATCCTTTCAGATGCGGGAATACCTTCTGTTTCATCAACTGGTGCGAGAGTACAGGCTTGTCGGAACGCGGGTCGTTCAGCCACTCTTCGTACTCATCCTCAATGAATTTGCAGAAATTGGCATTGGCTTCGCTTTTCTGCATGCTGAAAACTTCGGCCATTCCCTGGTCGTCGGAGCTTTCGAGTTCGAGCTCCCAGTAAATGAGCTTTTTGTAAATATCCGCCCATTCCTCGTGGCCGATCCGGTCCTGGTATTGCATGGCCAGGCTTCGGAATTCCTGCTGGTAGCTGAGGGTGGTTTTTTCGGTAACCAGACGTTTGTTGTCCAATATCTTCTTAACCGAAAGTAGTATCTGGTTGGGATTCAGTGGTTTGATAAGATAATCATCAATCTTGGAACCGATGGCATCTTCCATAATGTGCTCCTCCTCGCTTTTGGTGATCATCACTACCGGCAGGTTAGGCTGCTGCTGCTTGATCTGTGCGAGCGTTTCGAGGCCGGTCATACCTGGCATCATTTCATCGAGAAAAACAATGTCAAACCGGTCATTCTCAATACGATCCAATGCGTCCGCACCGCTGTTGACGGGCGTTACATTGTAACCCTTATTGGTCAGGAACATGATGTGCGGTTTGAGAAGATCTATTTCGTCATCGGCCCATAGGATGTTATATTGCATAAGGCTTATTTTTCAAGTGGTAATTAGTTTAAAACAATAAAAGGGTAACGTGCCGGAAGAAGCGGGTCGTATACGTAGAACGGTTTTAACGTTTTTTAAGAAATATACGGCTTATCCTTATACGTTAACCTGGCTCGTAAAAAATGCATTCCACAAAGGCCTGTCAATGCAAAAATTTTCTCGTAACCCTGTCCAGGTCATCGGGCGTATCGACCCCGTGAGAGTCATCGGCCGTGATCACGGCGCGGATCGCGTATCCGTTTTCCAGCCATCGGAGTTGTTCCAGTGCTTCGGCTTTTTCCAGGGACGAAACGGGAAGTTTGGTAATTTCGGCCAGCACATCAGCGCGGTAGGCGTAAATGCCGATATGCTTGTAGAACACATGCGATTTCAGAAACTCGTCCTGGCTTTGTGCATTGCGCAGATAGGGGATCGTCTGCCGGCTGAAATACATGACCTCCCCCCGCTTGTTGAGAACAGCCTTTGGCACATTTACATTAAAGAGAATTTCGTCGTTGTCGATTATCTTTACCAATGTAGCCAGCTCAGTTTCGCCATCGAGAACGGAAGCAAGATGATCGATCGGCTCGGGGCTGATGAACGGCTCGTCGCCCTGGATATTGATGACGTAATCGTAGCTTTCTTCCGTTCCGGTAAGCGCTTCGTAGCAACGGTCGGTGCCGCTCTGGTGATCCTGGGAAGTCATAACTGCCTTACCACCAAATTCCTGAACATGGTTCAATATTCTTTCGTCGTCAGTCGCTACGATTACCTGATCGAGTTGAGTAGCTTTGGACGCCTGTTCGTAAACCCGCTGGATCATGCTTTTTCCACCGATATCCACTAATGCCTTGGCAGGAAAGCGGGTGGAAGCATAACGGGCCGGTATAATTCCTAAAATGCGCACGAGGTCGTTGTCAGTTAATTTGAATTCAAAATAAAGCTAAAAAATTGCAAAATCTGTTTTCGTTCCGCTTTTCGGAGAATATCTGGCGTGTAATACCCAACGCTGACCCGGAAAGTACGCTGTGGGTCATCGAGTTACGGAATGCCGAAAGCCGCGAAGTCTCTTTTGCAGTCATCGATACGGATAAGCTGGAAGTAAAATGGCAGCGGCAGATCGAGGCGACGGACTGGTGGACTTCGCTGACGGCCTTTTCGCACAACCGCATTTATCTGCACAATTACCGCTATCCGGAAGTCCCTGAGCCGACCGACCTGCTTGCGGTAAATGCCGGGTCAGGGTTGCTGTCGTGGATTTTACCGGATCATGTGCTGGTCAGCATCGTCGATGCCGAATCGCTCGAAGTGGCGACCAGGCGGGGCGATCATTTCGAGTATATGCAATGTGATGCAATGACCGGCGGATTGTTGCCGTTAAATGGCGGGAAACGTGCTGCGACCGGGGAAGTAATTTTAAAGGAACCCGTTCGTTACATCGAAGGGAATCGGTATTTCGGGAAACTTGCACATTTTATAAAACAAACCACCGGCAGCCATATCCCGGTAGCCATTGATTATTTGGAGAAGAGACCCTATATAATCTTTTCTTATTATATTTACGAGCAAGATAAAACAGTGCAATACCTCCTCATAGTAACCGATCAGAAGCAACAGGTTTTACACGAGAAACTATCGGAAGAGCGGGAAGGAACAGGCCGCTCGACGATGATGCTGAAAGCGTCCACACTGGTTTATCTGAAAAATAGCAACGAGTTTTCGAGTTTAACGCTTTCATAATAAATGAAATACATTTTTTGCCTGGCCCTTTTGGCAGGATTGGTGACAGGTTTGACGAGCGCCCGGGCCAAGGGATTGAATGCTGTCGACTCCGTCGGGGTCGAAAAGGTAGGAGGGAAGATCTTCGTTTTACATAGGGTTAACCAGGGGCAGACGATGTTTGCCGTCGTGCGCCAGTACGGAACGACGATCCACGCCTTGCGCGAAGCTAACCCCGGCATGAGCGATCAGATCCAGTCGGGACAGACGATACGCGTGCCTTACACGCCTAAGGTTTCCAAAAAAGACGCTAAAAAGGAAGAGAAGAAAGAGGAAAAGAAAGAATTGGTAAAGGCGGAGGTGAAGGAAACGAAGCCTGTTGTGGATACGCCTGCGGTGGCCACTAGCACTTCCGCGCCATCCGGACCTCCTGCTCCACTGCCCTCGAACGGCATCCACAAAGTAGAACCCGGACAGACATTGTACCGCGTTGCAGTCAAATACGGCGTATTGATGGCTGATCTCCGGAAATGGAACAACCTTACAGACGATAATCTCAAAGACGGCCAGGAGCTGATCGTGAGCGAAAAAGGGGTAGAAAAAGCTGCTGCGCCAGTAGCAGCACCGCCTGCACCGAAAGTTGCTACCACGGTGGTAAAAGACTCCGTAAAAGCAAAAACCGCCGTTCCCGAGAAAGTAGTGAAGCCGGTAGAAGAAGTTGCGCCGCCCAAAGTGGTTAAAAGTAAACGTAAATCCGAGTCGGGGCTGGCAGAAGTGATTGAAACCGATGAAAGTACCAGCAAATTCCTGGGGCTGCACCGCACTGCGCCTATCGGTTCACTGGTGGAGGTTTTGAATGAGTATAACCAGGAAAAAATCATCGTCCGCATTATCGGCCGTATTCCCGATACCAGCGTAAACGACGACATTGTGATCAAGCTGTCGTCGCGCGCATTTGAAAAAGTTTCCCCTAACAGTAAACGATTCAGGGCCGTAGTGAGTTATCTTGAATAACTACGGTCAAAGATATTATGAAACACGCACCACAATTTCGTTCCAAAAGGGAAGAGGAGCGCGAAGCGCTTAAAAACACACTGGGATACAAGGTTTGGAGTGTCATGTTTACGCTGCTGTATCCGTTCATCGCCATTTTTACATTCCTTTTTTCAGGAATTGTAATGATTTTCTCAGGTATCTCACGCGTGCTGGCTTACCTGTTCGGAGGTAGCCATGCCAGACGCTAGCCACACTGCCTACCCGCCTTCCTATGTTGCGGAGCTGCTTGATGAAAAGGTAGCACAATACAACAAGCCGGATTTCATCCCTTTCGACCCTATCAGCATTCCGCACCGGTTTTCTGTCAAGCAGGATATTGAAATCATGGGTTTCTGGGCCGCTGTACTAGCGTGGGGGCAGCGCAAAACGATTATCAACAAATGTCTGGAACTGGCCGCATTAATGGACAATGCGCCTTACGACTTCGTCCGAAACCACCACGAAAGCGACCTCAAACCGTTCCTGAATTTCAAACACCGCACCTTCAACGCGACCGATACGCTCTATTTCCTGCATTTCTTTCAGGAATATTACAAAATCCACGATTCGCTGGAATTCGCGTTCAGCAGTCATATGAAAACCGATGAGGTAACCATTGAAAAGGGCCTGATCGGTTTCCACGATCTTTTTTCCAACTCAGAAAACTTTCCCGCACGTACGCGCAAGCACATAGCCACGCCCGTGCGCAAATCATCCTGCAAGCGCCTGAACATGTTCCTGCGCTGGATGGTGCGTAAGGACGAGCATGGCGTCGATTTCGGTATCTGGAACACGATCCGCCCCGCGCAGCTCGTATGCCCGTGCGACGTGCATGTAGACCGCGTAGCGCGCGTGCTGGGCCTCATCAAACGCCCGGTTACCAATTGGCAAACCGCCACCGAGCTCACAGCCTCCCTCCGGCTGCTGGATCCTAGCGACCCTGTGAAGTATGACTTTGCATTGTTTGGGTTGGGGATTGAGGGATTTGCCAGCTGACCTACACTTTGACCTCACCATTATGCCACAAAAAAACGCAACCGAGCCATTCAGTTAAGGGTTTGTGTGATCCTACTCGCGGCGACTCACATTTGTAGCTGTTACAAAAGTCGTCGTCAGACGCATTTCTATTTTTCACTCTAAATAGTCGTGGTATGATCAAAAATTACAAAAGCTTCACTTTGGCTCTTATGGGTTGCTGCATTTCGCAAATGGTTTCGGCGCAAACACACTTCGGTATGGGTGCGGGTATGCAAGGACAATTCCACTCACATTTTGGCGTAGACGCCGGGAAGGTAAGTACCGGCGCATTTAATACTTTCATCGGGCAAGAATCCGGGGCTAGTAATCAGTTCGCCAACGACAACACGTTTGTAGGCTACAAATCGGGCGCGCTGAATACCGCCGGGATAGACAATACCTTCATTGGAAGTTTAGCCGGGAAGATAAATACAACAGGTTTTCAAAATGTTTTTTTAGGCAAAAATGCGGGCGGAGCTAATGTTAACGGAGGGTTAAATGTTTACCTGGGCTTTGAAGCTGGCGCCGCTAATGCCATGGGGACAGGTAATTGTGCAATAGGGGCTCGTGCTAATTATCTGGGTGCCATTGGGAACTACAATACTTTTCTGGGACAACAAGCAGGCGAGGCAAATAGCGGCAACGACAATGTCGTAATCGGATTTGCTTCCGGCACCAAAAACAAGGGAAATTCGAACGTTTTCACGGGCAATTATGCTGGATACAGTAACGCGTCCGGGTATGAAAATACTTATATTGGAGAGAATGCGGGTTACACAGGCTCGGCAGGTTACCATAATACTTATGTGGGATCCAAAGCCGGATTTTTCAATCAGAATGGTGCGGAGAACGTATTTCTGGGAAATTGGTCAGGCTACAACAATGCTAACGGCCAGGGAAACACATTTCTGGGCTTTCACGCCGGTGTGACCAATACGGGAGGAAAGCGGAATACCTATGTTGGCCACAATGCAATGGGTGACTCTACCCTCATTAATGCAACTGCGATTGGTGCTTCCACAAAGGTTACTGCCAGTAATAGCCTGGTATTGGGCTATAAGGCCAACGTAGGCATCGGCGTCTCGGCTCCCGCATTCCAGCTTCATCTCAGCACCGATGCAGCCGCCAAAGCCGGCTCGCCCGACTGGATAGTTGCCTCCGACAATCGCCTCAAAAAGAACATCATTAACTTCACCGACGGTTTGAATCTTCTCAAACAAATCCGCCCGGTCTGGTTCCAATATAATGGCAAAGCGGGCATTGAAACGGGCGACAAAAAGTTCGTAGGCATAATCGCGCAGGAAATGCAGAAAATAGCGCCCTACACGATTGATACATTCATTCACCAGGATTCATTGGGAAACAAAACGGAATACCTGGATTATGACGCTAATGCAGTCACTTACATTCTGATCAACTCCGTGAAAGAGCAGCAGCAGGTAATTGAGAAGAAGGATGCGGAATTGAAAGAAATGAGTTCACAAGTAGCGGCTTTGTCGAACCGCCTCGATCAGTTGGAGCGGATGGTGGCGGGCAATGGTGCAAAACCTTTGAATGGCAGCGAGGCGCGCGTTGAACCGAATGCGAATGGAGTGGTTCTAGAGCAAAATGTGCCGAATGGCTTTTCCGGGAGTTCCGCGATTAAATATTTCATTCCTCAATCTGTTAAGGAAGCGTCTGTGGATGTGTACTCTGTCAATGGTGTCAAAATAAATTCTTATCCGGTGAAGGAGCGCGGAAATGGTATGCTGACGATTTCAGCCACGGATTTTCAAAATGGCGTCTTTCTGTATGACCTCGTAACCGATGGTAAAAGCAATGGCGTGAAGAAAATGGTCGTTCAAAAATAGGTTATTATCGGTTTTTTTAACACAAAAGCGGGCTCCCTTACAGAAGCCCGCTTTTACTATTTATTCCAAAATTACTTCTTACAAAACCGCAGTCTCAAACCGTACCGACTCAACGGAAAACAAGGGCTTGTTCCCTGCTTCGGCGTTTTTAAACACAAAATAAACCTTGTGCAGTTTGCCGTCGGCCGGGGCTTTCACAGGAATGCTGATCGTTTCTGCCTTGTCCACTTTGCCTTCACCGATTTTGGTGCCGGCCACACTGTCGAGGCGGATTTCCAACGTTCCGCCAGCCGACTGACCTGCCTTGCTGGCTACGGAAACTGCCAATTTCGATATCTCAGTCAGGTCGATGTCGTCGAATGCTAGGAAGCCGCCATCTTTCATCCCGATCACCATTTCACTGCCATTCTCGCCCTTGTATTTGAAGGTGTTTCTAGTCGTGTCGGCCATGTTTGCCATTAGCGTCGAAGGACGGAGCGCCACGGTTTTGGAGCCTGTCAATGGGCCCATGTTGCCGTTACCTTTGTCGGTGTAGCTGGCGGTGAAAATGTAGGAGCCGTCTTTTTTCTTCGCCTGCGTTACGTATGAGCTTTTCAATGGCTTTTTATCAACCGCTTTTTCATTCGCCAGCGAAAGAATGTATTTAACCATTTCTTCCACTTCCTCAGGTTTGTGCTGCGGGTGGCCCGGCATTGCCTGCTCGCCCCAAACGCCGCTTCCGCCTTTGAGCACCTTGTCGGTCAGTGTTTTCAATGAATTGCGTTCGCTCTTATATTTCTTGGCTACTTCGCGATATGCAGGCCCAATTGATTTTTTATCGACCGAATGGCACGCTTTGCAGTCGCTCAGCTCGATCATGCGCTTGCCGGTTTCGAAACCCGTATTGGCCTGGTGACCCTGTGCGAGTTGCGTTTTGTCGAAACCTTCGAGGTAGTTGATCGTGAGCGTTACCTCATCTTCCGGGATTTTTTTGGTAGCCAGGCTGCCATCTTCCTTGTCGGATACCGACACTTCGTAATTCACAGGCTTATCATTCCAATAAAAGGTTTTATTGCCTTTAATGGCCACATCCACTTTCGGAACTGCATTACCCACGCGTACGATCACTTCCGATGTATTTGAATTACCCGCATTGTCGGTCACTTTCAACGTTGCGGTATATTCTCCCGGTTTGGAATAGGTAAAACTCGGGTTGGCCAATGCACTTTTAGGAAGTCCTTTGCCGAACGACCATTCATATTTGATTGGATCGCCATCGTGGTCCATGGAGCCTTTGGAAGAGAAATTCACTTTCAGAGGAACTGCACCTGTCGTGTTGGTAGCGCTCGCTGTCGCTACCGGCACGCGGTTACCCGCATTGAAGGTAATGTGCGAAAGGCTGGCCTCGTCATTCTGTGCAAACCAGTTCGGGCCGTATTCCAAGGTGTAAAGCGAGCCGTCGTTGGCAAACTGCATGTCGATCGGGTGGCTGAATTTGGTGCCGGGGAGGAACCGCTCGATGCTTTGCAGATCGCCTTTTTCATTCATTGTCACGATATTAATGTAATCGCGGATCCAGTCATAAGCAAAGAACTTGCCATTGTAGTACGAAGGGAATTTGTTTTTACTGTCCTGAAAATCAGCGGCGTAGTAAACAGGCCCCGCCATTGCATTACGTCCGCCTTTGCCAACGATCGGGCCAAAGTCTGGTGAATCGGCATATGGGTAATAGATAAATGCAGGTTGAGCAGGCGGAAGCTCCTGGATACCGGTGTTATGCGGCGAGTTATTGATCGGTTTCAACGGATCGAACGGTTTGCCCGAAGTGCTGTCCGCGAAATTGAAATCGATGTAAGGTTTATTGTCGGCGATGAACAACGGGTAACCGAAATAGCCCGCTTTTCTGGCCTGGTTTACCTCGTCATAACCTCTCGGGCCGCGCTTCGGATCATCCACAGAAGCATCCGGGCCGACATCACCCCAGTAGAGGTAACCCGTGTGCTGATCCACCGAAATGCGGTAAGGATTACGGGTACCCATTACATAAATCTCCGCGCGGGTTTTCTCAGTCCCGGGAGGGAATAGGTTGCCTTCGGGAATGTCGTACAGGTTGGTGCCGCCCGGCATATTCGCGCGGCGGTCGCCGTAGCGCGGCTTAATGCGCAATACTTTTCCTCTCAATGAATTGGTATTGGAAGAAGAATGCTGTCCGTCCCAGCCTTCACGACCCGGACGCTCGTCGATGGGGCCGTAACCGTTCGATTGGAATGGATTCACGTCATCGCCAGTCGAAAGATAGAGATTACCCTTGCTATCCCAGGCAATGGAGCCGCCGGTATGGCAGCAATCCGTCCTTTTTACGGGCACAGTCAAAAGCACTTCTTCCGTGCTGAGGAGCACGGTATCTTTTACATCATCATATTTGAACCGCGACAAATGCTGAGCCGTATCCTTTTCCGACGAAGGCGGCGAGTAATACATATATATCAGCTTGTTTGTCTTGAAGTTAGGGTCGATGTTCAGGCCCATTAACCCGTATTCCTGCTTGGTATAAACAGGCACATCTCCAACGATTTTTACCTTACCGGTTTTAGGGTTGAAAAGTTTTACTTTTCCTTTTCTTTCTGTAAAAAGTACGCGCTGATCATCGAGGACCACCAGTTCCGTCGGCTCGTCGAGCTTGGTTGCAAGTACTTTTTTGGTAAAACGGTTTTCTTCCGGGCGTGATTTGGCATAATCCAGTTTGGAAGCCATTGCCCAGTTGAGGCCGCCTGTGAGATGCTTTACAAAAACAGGGTTGACAAATGTTGCATCTTCATGCCCGAAATTGGTGTAGAAGGCCCGCCCGCCGTCAAACTCGTGGTACCACGACATCGGGTGATTGTCGCCCATCTTGCCGTCCTTATAAGTTTTCTCGTCGATCTTGACGAGGACATTTACCTTCTCATTGAAGTTTTTGAAATCATAAAACTCATCCTTGACCTTCCACTTTTGGGGAAAACCATCCATGGACGGGTGCTTGTCGTTCACCACGTAAGCCTCGCCTTCCTGCACATTCGGGTTGCCCGGGTGGCTCAGGAACTGTGCACCGGCCAGCTTGTTGTACCATGGCCATTCATATTCGGTGTCCGTCGCGGCGTGGATGCCCACGTAACCGCCACCCGCCTGAATGTAACGTTCAAATGCATCCTGCTGCTTGTCGTCCAGCACATTGCCCGTGGTGTTCAGGAAGATGACAGCGCTGTATTTTTGCAGGTTTTTGTTGGTAAAAACAGTCGAATTCTCGGTCGTATCCACTGCAAATCCGGTTTCCTTGCCCAGTTTGATGATAGCAGTTTTCCCTGCCGGGATAGACGAATGCCGGAACCCGGCTGTTTTCGAGAATACCAGCACGCGCTTTTCCGGCGTCACCGTCTGGGCCGTAGCCACCAGACTGCAACAGGCCAGGGCCGCAACGCCGGCAATCCTGAAACGTTTCAATACTTTTTGAAAAGGGGATTCACTCATTATGATTGGTTGGTTAACGTAGAAAAACCTATCTTCCATAAGGAAGACAGGTTTTTAATATACTTGTAGGATCGACAATTATAGACCTAAAACCTTGCGGTTAAATGCCTCATCTGCACCGGTTCCGGCGAAGTCGTCGAACGCTTTTGTAGTCACTTCGATAATATGGCTTTCAATGAACGGTGCTCCTTCCGCCGCGCCTTGCACGGGCGACTTGATGCAGCATTCCCATTCGAGGACCGCCCAGCTGTCGTAATTGTATTGCGACAGTTTAGAGAAAATACTTCCGAAATCCACCTGTCCGTCACCCAGTGAGCGGAAACGTCCCGCGCGATCGGCCCAGCCTGCGAAGCCGCTGTACACACCTTGCTTGCCTGTTGGGTTGAATTCCGCGTCTTTTACGTGGAACGCCTTGATGCGATCGTGGTAGAGATCGATGAATTGAAGGTAATCCAACTGCTGCAACACAAAGTGGCTGGGGTCGTAGTTGATGTTCGCGCGGGTATGGCCGCCGAGGTAATCTACAAACATTTCGAATGTAGTACCGTCGAACAGGTCCTCGCCCGGGTGCAGCTCGTACGCTACATCCACGCCATTTTCGTCATACACATCCAGAATAGGCTTCCAGCGGGTCGCCAGTTCTTTGAATGCGGTTTCGACAAGGCCGGCAGGGCGCTGTGGCCATGGATACAGGAAAGGCCAGGCCAATGCTCCTGAGAACGTCGCGCTGGCTTTCAGGCCCAATCTGCGGCTTGCCTGTGCCACATATTTCAAATGCTGCGTAGCCCATTCCGCACGCGCTTTCGGGTTATTGCGAACTTCCGGTACTGCAAAGCCATCATACATTTCATCATAAACCGGGTGCGAAGCCACCAGTTGTCCGATGATATGCGAAGCCAATTCTGTGATTTCGAGCCCCTTATCGGCCAGTTTGCCTTTCAGCTCATCCGCATAAGTCTGCGACTCTGCTGCCTGCTTCACATCGATCACGCGCGGGTCCCAGGTGGGAAGTTGCAATCCTTTATAACCCAGGCCGGCCATGTAGTCGGCGATGGTATCCAATGAGTTGAACGGAGCCTCGTCGCCTAAAAATTGGGCGAGGAATATTCCGGGTCCTTTTATTGTCTTCATATTTTTTAATGTTGAATGACTGAATGATTGAATGACTGAATAAAATGATTGAATGGCTTTGATTGAATTCCTATCTGGTGTTTTTTCTGGCTTTGGCGAGAATTTTGACTAATTCCTCTGCTTCGGCCATTAACGCACTCAATTTCTCAGAAGGTAATATGCCAGCTTCGGCCATTATCTCCATCCAGAAAAGTGATTCGTCCGCTTCTTCAATGGTGACACTGATTTTTGCGAAGAATTCGTTTTGACTCCTGGCTCTGCACACTGCCCGATAATTGGCTCCAACAGAAGAAGCAGATCTTAGAAACTGCTTTCCTACAATCCGTGCTTCTTCTGTTGATGGTAATGCTTTAAAAACTTTAATACTACGCAATACAAAGTGCTTAGTGCGATCTTGCAATTGCGAGACAAAGTCTCGTTTTTCATCAACAGCCATATCAGAGTGTATGTTAACAAAAGAGCACCAGCGCCCCATTCAATCATTCAGTCATTCAATCATTCAAAATTAAATTTTAACCCAAGCCTCTTTCTTATTGCTTTCCAAAATCCGCTCGCAAATCAGCAACTCACGATATCCATCCGCGAATGTTGGGAAGGTCGGGTTCTCGGGTTGCTTGCCGGCTGCGATGGCGGCGTACACTTCTTTGAACATTTGTTTCGAAGTATCGGGGAAGCCTTCGTTGTGGCCGCCCGGGAAAGTGATGGTCGAGCGTACGTCTTCGTTTACGAGGGATGGGTCGCGGAGGAGTACTTCGTTGGCCTTGTCGCGGTTACCGATCCACATTTCGTTCGGCGATTCGGAGCACCAGCTAAAAGTCTTTTTAGAACCGGAGATTTCCAGGGACATGCGGTTTTTACGGCCAGCCGAAACCTGTGAAACGGTGATCACACCCTTGTTCCCATTGTCGAAACGGAGCAATACGTTGGCATGGTCTTCCGTATTGATGGGTACATCGGCGTAATCTTCCGGTTGCAGGAGTTTGCCCGAGTAAGTCTCAACGGCTTTCAAAGGCTTCTTGCGAGTTTTGTGAACCGTATTGAAATCCGCGAAAACCGCTACCGTTTTAAGGCCGGTAATGTATTCCAGAATGTCCATCAAATGAGAGCCGATATCAGCGATAGCGCGGGAGTCACCGGATTTGTCCGGTTCAAGGCGCCAGTTATAATCGGTATTGTAGAACAGCCAGTCTTGCAGGTAAGAGCCGATGAAAGAATAAATCTCGCCCAGTTCACCTTTTTCGCGCATCGACTTCATTTGGCGAGCCAAAGGATAGTAACGCAGGTTGAAGTGTACGGCATTCACCAGACCGGTTTTAGCGGCCAGCTCAACGAGTTCTTCCGCTTCTGCGAGGTCTTTCGCCAGTGGTTTTTCACAAATCACGTGCTTGCCAGCCAGCAATGCGGCTTTGGACTGTGAGTAATGCAAAAAGTTAGGTGTACAAATGTGGACAGCCTGAATGTCATCCTGCTTCAACAGTTCGTCGAACGTGTAGGAACGGGCAATGCCAAGCGCGTCAGCTTTTTCCTTGGCCAGTTCTGCGGTCACTTCGCAAAGTGCGGCAACTTCTACATTAGGAAGACGTCTCAATGCTTCAATATGTGCGGGGCCAATGAAGCCTGTACCGACAACGCCAACTTTGATTTTGTTCATAAATGGGTATGGAATGATTGGTGAAAAACAGTCCGCTCTCGCGGGTTAATTGAGATGTAGATTAATTGAGTTGAGTATTCAGGATCAGAAATCGGTCCATTTTGTCTCCGTCTTGTTCGAAGCGATGACGGCGTCGATGAACTTCATGCCCCTCAATCCATCCTGGGCGGTCGGGAAATCGTAGACCGGATCGGCGTTTCTGCCTTCCCAGTATGCCCTTACATGAATGGCGAAGTTGCGATAGAGGTTCGCGAAAGCCTCGAAATAGCCTTCGGGATGGCCGGCCGGGATGCGGGTATGCACCTGCGCGGCTTTGGACAGGTTACCCACGCCTGTGCGGATCATGCGGGTGCCCTGGTTGGTCTTGTGGATCAGTGTATTAGGCTCCATTTGTTTCCATTGCAAGCCGCCTGTTTCACCGTACACACGGATATTGAGGTCGTTTTCCTCTCCGTTGGCGATCTGGCTGTTTTGCAGGATACCTTTTGCACCGTTGTTGAAGCGAAGTAAAATATTAGCGTCATCATCCAGCAAACGGCCTTCCACAAATATCGTAAGGTCGGCACAAATCTGGGTGATTTTCAGTCCGGTGATGTATTCGGCCAGGTTTTCGGCGTGTGTACCGATGTCGCCCAGGCCTCCCGCGGCTCCGGAGCGCTTGGGATCGGTGCGCCAGGCTGCCTGTTTGTTGCCCGTCACCTCCACGAGGGTAGCGAGCCATCCCTGCGGATATTCCACAATTACCTTTCTAACTTCTCCAATGGCGCCTGAGGCGATCATCTGGCGGGCCTCCTTTACCATAGGGTAGCCGGTGTAGTTATGGGTCAGACAGAACACCTGGCCTGTTTTCTCGACCAGGGCCGCGATTTCCTCCGCTTCTTCGGTATTGAGGGTAATAGGTTTATCGCATACAACGTGGAAGCCGTTTTCGAGCGCGAGCTTTGTAGGCGCAGCGTGTACGTGGTTAGGTGTTACAATGGCAACAAAATCCATGCGTTCCCCTTCCGGAAGTTGCTTTTCTTTCAG
This sequence comes from uncultured Dyadobacter sp., assembly GCA_966211825.1. Lineage (GTDB taxonomy): Bacteria > Bacteroidota > Bacteroidia > Cytophagales > Spirosomataceae > Dyadobacter. The sequence goes on from CBIHPQ010000001.1 coordinate 39,606, forward strand.
GATCATCTCCTCAAAGTCGTTATAAACCCTGTTTTCAGGCAGATATAGCGCTTTTCCGGTTTCCTTTGACTTAGCTGGATCAGAGCTGAAAGCTCCGCAAACCAGCTCAATTTCTCCATCCATGATCGCTGCACGGCGATGGACCCCACCAATAAATGCATCCAGGGAGCCTCCTACCATGCCCATTCTGATCTTTCTTGACATTCCAGTTGGTTTAAGGTTTTTGAAAAGATTATACAGTAAGAAAGAGCCGCGTAAAAGACTCTTACTTCTCACAAATATAAATTTAAGACATAAAAAACATTGCTTAGGAATAGTGAAAAGCAGTAGAATTCCCCGGAGTTTGTTTTTTTTGTGAAATTGTTAAACAAAAGTAGTATCCCGAAAGTTATCAATCATTCAATTCAAATAATCAAACCCGTTAAGTCACATGACCCAATCAGTTAACAGCGGAAGGCTCTTCAATGCAAGTTGTTTTGCGCTCATAACCACTGCATTCTCATTCAGTATCCGTGCAGGGATCCTCCCCCAATTGGGCACAGAGTTCAACCTCTCTGCCGAGCAGCTGGGTTTCATCAACTCGATGTGGTTCTTCGGATTCCCGCTGGCGATGATCATCGGAGGGCTTGTGTACCACACGATCGGACCGAAAACAATTATGCAGGTGGCATTCGTTTGCCACGCCATTGGTATCATTATGACGATTTATTCGGGCGGTTATACGGGTCTTTTGATCTCTACATTCCTCATCGGGGTAGGTAACGGATGTACAGAGGCTGCTTGTAACCCGATGATCGCCGACTCTTATGAAGGCCTTCAAATGAGCAAAATGCTTAACCGTTTCCACATGTGGTTCCCCGGCGGTATCGTAGTAGGCTCTCTGATTTCGAAATTCATGACTGACGCCAACCTGGGCTGGCAGGCACAAATCTGGATTATCCTGATCCCGACTTTCATTTACGCATTCCTTTTCTGGGGACAAGCGTTCCCCAGGCCGCATGTGGCTGGTGTAACTTCTATCGGTGAGAATGTGAAAGCGATGTTTACGCCGCTGTTCATCTTCATCTTCGTTTGTATGGCATTTACTGCTATCAGCGAGTTCGGTCCGCAGCAATGGACAGGCTTGATCATGAGCAAAAGCGGTGCAAGCCCGATGCTGATCCTTGCGTTGGTAACAGGTCTGATGGCTATCGCACGTTTCTTCGCCCACCCGATCGTGGCCGCAATCGGTCAGACCGGAATCCTATGGGGCTCGTCGATCCTGGCAGCAGCCGGTATTTATCTGTTCAGCACAGTGACCGGCCCTGCGGCTTATGCAGCGGCTGTGATCTTCGCAATGGGTGTTGCATTGTTCTGGCCTACTATGATCGGTTTTGTTGCTCAGAACGTGCCATTGAGCGGTGCGCTGGGGATGTCCATCGTGGGTGGTATTGGAATGTTCTCAACGGCGATCTGGCAGCCGGTAATCGGTAAATGGCTGGACGATGCCAAAGCTGAAAAAGCAGCGGCTGGCTTGACCGGCGACGAAATGGAGCTTGCCGCCGGGCAGGCGACCCTGAGCACGATGGTCATGTTTCCTGCATTGCTGATCGTCGCATTCGCTATCCTGTATTTCTGGATGAAAGGACGTAAAACAGTACCTGCTTCATCTGCGGCAGTTCACTGATCACCTGATATATCAAACAAAAAGGGCGCTGATGAGGCGCCCTTTTTGCATTTGATGTATTTTAAATCAATTACCTCAACTTCACGATCGTCACCCCCGCGCCGCCGCGGTCGGCGTGCTCGTCGTACATGCCCGCTACCTGCTTGTACCCGCGCAGGTGGTTGCGTACGAGCGTGCGCAGGATGCCGTCGCCCTTGCCGTGCACAATGCGCAGTTCGTCGTAGCCGAGCATAATGGCATTGTCCATAAACTGGTCCACCATGCCCAACGCTTCTTCGCCGCGCTTGCCGCGCATATCGAGGTTAAAGCTGAAATTGAGCATCCGCTCATTCATATCCACACCCCTGGAAACCGTATTTACCCCTTTTTCGCCCGTTGCGGCACGATAGGTTTTACGGGATACCTTTTCCAGTCGGTTTAGTTTGATCGTAGATTTAAGGTCGCCAATGCGGATTTCAGCATCTTTGCCTTTCACGGAAATCACCTCGCCAATCGCAGTCTGCCCGCTGATCTTTACGTAGCTTCCGGCGGTAATTTCGCCGCCTTCCGGTTCGTACACTTCTTCGGCAGGTTGTGTCTCGGTTATTTCCGCCAGTGCAAGGTTCTTTTTGCCAAAATCTTCCAGCTTGGTCCTTACCGTTTTGGTTTTCTCTTTTTCCGCTTTGTTCTCCTTGATCTCACGGATCGTATTTTCAATCAGCTGATTAGCATCCGAAAGCAGGGTTTTTGCTTTTTGCTTTGCCTCATTAACGATCTTTTTCTCGTTGTTATCGAGTTTTTCTTTTAATGCCGTATAATCGGCCAGCTGTTTCGCAAGCTTGCGCTCTTTAATGCCTATCTCAATATTCTTCTCCGCGAAAACGCGCCGCTCGATGTCCAGTTCTTTCAGCAACTTCTCGAAATTTACCTGCTGCGTACCGAGCTTCTCTTTGGCCCGGTTCACAACCGCATTCGGTAACCCGATTTTAGAGGCTATTTCAAATGCAAACGAACTGCCCGGACGACCGATTTCGAGCTGGTAAAGCGGCTCCAAATGCTCGCCATCGAAGCGCATTGCGCCATTGACCAGTCCTTCCGTTTTGTCCGCAAGCACTTTCAAGTTCGTATAATGCGTATTGATCATCCCGAATGCGCCCGATTTGGTCAGGTTTTCGAGAATGGCCTCAGCAATGGCGCCGCCCAGCCCCGGTTCCGTTCCGGTACCGAATTCGTCGATGAGGAACAACGTCTTTTTATTGGCCATTGAAAGAAAATGGCGCATGTTGGTCAAATGCGAGCTGTATGTACTCAGGTCGTTTTCCAGTGACTGCTCGTCACCGATATCAATGAAAATATTCTGGAAAAACCCCATGGAAGAGCCTTCTTGCATCGGTACCAACAAACCGCATTGGAACATATACTGAATCACCCCCACGGTTTTCAATGCCACCGATTTACCACCCGCATTAGGCCCTGATACGATCAGAATGCGTTGTTTTTCCTGCAATTCAATATTCAGCGGGATCACTTTCTTGCCTTGCTTCTGAAACGACAAATGCAGTAACGGGTGCCGGGCCTCACGCCAGTCGATAAATTGCCGGTTTTCAAACGGCGGGTTTATCGCGCCCATTTCACCGGCCAATCTCGCTTTCGCACGCAGGAAATCCATTAACCCCAGGAAGCCATAGGCCTTTTGCAAATCGGGTACGAATGGACGGATATAGGCCGTCAGTTCGAATAGAATGCGGTTAATTTCCCGGCGTTCCTCGTATTCGAGCTCCCGGATCTCATTATTGGTTTCAAAAACATCCGTCGGTTCGATGAACACGGTCTGGCCGGTGGCCGATTCGTCGTGGATAAACCCGCGGAGCTTCCGCTTGTGCTCGGCGGCGACAGGAATCACCATCCGGCCATTGCGGACGGTTAGCGACACATCGTCGCCGATCCAGCCATTGCTCTTGGCCGATTTCAGGATCGTATCCAGCTTCTTACGAATGCCGGCCTGTTCGGAAATCAGGCGCTTGCGAATGCGCGACAGTTCCGGCGACGCCGAGTCGCGGATCTGTCCACGGTCGTCGATAATACGGTCGATAGCATCGGTGACGGCCTTTTCAACTTTGATCGTTTTGGCATATTCACCCAAAATCGGAAATGCGTCGGTCTCCTGGCTTTCAAAAAAGCGGAGGCAAAGGCGGATCGTCAGCAATGAAACTTTCAGGTCCGAAAACTCGGCCTGGGTCAGCAACATGCCTTCGATCGACGCTCTTTTTAAATAGGGCGTCGCATCGATATAATTCTGGGAAGGGAAATTTTCGCCCAGTTGAAGGATGCGTTGCATTTCGGCGGTCTGGCTCACCAGCTTTTCGACCATCCCGAAGTTTTCTGAAAACCGGATTTTCTCGACAAATCCTTGTCCCAAAGAGCTGATACAAAGTTCTTTCAGGCGTTCTCGAAGCTTGTCAAATCCCAGTTTTTGTTCTAATGTATTGGGGTAAAGCATTGTTTCTTGTTAGTGGCCGGCTATTACCGGCTCGGATGTTGTTGATGTTAATTTTTGACCCTGGACCACCGACTCTCAGAACACGTTCCTGATCTCCTCTTTCAGCACTTTCAAGGCATGTGTCGAAGGTTGGACATCCTTTTCTATCACGTGCGAGAAAACCTTTTTGGCCAAATCGGCCGCGGGGGCCTCGCCGCTCACTTCCGCGGCGGCCTGGTTCACGATCGCCACGGTTTCGTTCATCGCATTCACGATCTGCTCCCAGGCGTGCGTGCTGATGTAAAGCTGCTGCGCTACATTGTGGTTATACTCCTCGCGGATCTCGTGTAATATGACCTGTTGCAGTTCCAGTGCAGTCATCGCAGAAGGTGCCAGCCGAAGTAACAGGTTGTTGGGCGTAATACGTTCCAGATACAGGCACATACGCTCATACGCCTGCAAGCGCAGGGGCAATGTGATCTCGACATTTTTGCTGCGGATATCGATCCGTTGTTTTTCCAGAAACTTGTCTGCAACGGTTGTAATAACGATACTGAATCCAAACGTAATGATAAGCCCAAGTACCAATGCGGCCAATATCAGATAATATTCCATGGTGTGATTCGTAATTTTATACCAAATTGAGGCACAAAATTAACGCATTAGCCGCATTTGGCAGATATTTATTTCAAAAGGCGAATGGATCGGGGGCAGTTTGCGTTAACTGATTTGTCGCAATAAAGAATATGAGCAGGAATGAATAACCCGATTCAATTAACCGAAAAGGCACAACTGGAAATAAGATCTACGCTGGAAGCCAACAAAATCCCTGATACCTATGGGCTCAGGGTTGGGCTAAGAGGGGGTGCGTGCAGCGGATCTTTTCTGCTGGGGTTCGACACCGCCACAGAGCATGACCAGACATACCTCATCGAAGGAATTAAGGTATTGATAGACAAGCGCCATCTGATGTACGTGATCGGCGTCTCGGTTGACTTCGAAGAGGGTGCGAACGGCAGCGGTTATACGGTTTCTGCCGCAGAAAAAATCAAATAAGTATTTCGATCATTCTTCAATGGTTACATGTTTCCAGTTTTCTCCCGAACGTATGCGGTTGAGCTGAGTATGCGTGATACCAAACTGCTTAGCGATCATTTTCAAACGGTTATTATCGTTTTTCAAAAGCTTCTTAATGATCCGCACTTTACTTTCGGTTAGCTTGTAATTTTTAGTGCGACGCGGAATTACCCGGTTGATGAATGCGGGGTTTTCGCGGTTATGGTCGATCATTTCCGCCTTCGTAACCCATTTCAGGTTTTCGTAGTGATTATTCTGTTTATCAAAATCCAGGTGGATTACAAAGGTATGGTCCGCGTCGGGCTTGTCTACAAAATGCTCGGCCACCAGCTTATGCACGTACCGGTTGATGGTTTTTCCGCCTGCTACACGGATATTCAAAGATCTATAACCCTGAATGACAGATCCTTTGATCACAATGCCTTCTTTCGGGTTGTTCTGGAAACTCTTCAATCTGCCATAATTGGATACCTCGTAATGGGGAGCGTTCTCGATCTCGTCGAATAAAATTTTT
>CBIHPQ010000002.1:0-43452 GCA_966211825.1 uncultured Dyadobacter sp.
CGATTGGCTGTCGTTCGGCAAGAAAACCCCGCCGGACATGCTCGCCTCGTTTTACTATGCCTATTGCGCAGACCTGATGGCCGAAATGGCCGGGGCTATCGGAAATACGAAAGACCGGCAGCGATTTACAGAAACCGGTAAAAAGGTAAGAGAAGCGATCCGCGGCCATTATACTGATCAGGAAGGACGCTTCAAATGCGCTGCGCAGGCCTATGGCAATGGCGCGGGCTACGTGGATGGTTCGCTGGGCTTTACAGGACACACGCAGACGGCCTATGCCAATGCGATTTATATGGGCATTACCGCACCGGCAGACCGCGCTAAGGCAGGCGCATATTTAGCAGCATTATTAAAAGAAAATGGAGACAAGCTCGGCACGGGTTTCCTGGGTGCCAAGCCGCTGCTTCCTGCGCTTTCGGCCACCGGGCATTCCGATCTGGCCTATAAACTATTCCTGAGCAAAGAATTCCCATCGTGGGGATTTGAGGTAGAGAATGGCTCGACGACGATCTGGGAGCGGTGGGACAGCTTTACCAAAGAGGACGGCTTCAAATACAATGCAGCTATGAACTCGTTCAGCCATTATGCATTCGGTGCGGTTTGTGAATGGATGTTCGGCAATGCGGCAGGTATCGTAATGACCAAACCCGGGTTTGAAACATTTGATATCCGCCCTGAAATCGCGCCGGAAGGCATGGGTAGCAACGGTATCAACCAATTGAAGGCCACGATCAGGACGATCAATGGTACGATCGCTTCCGGATGGGAGAGAGCAGACGGTAAGTTAACGATGAAAGTTTCCGTGCCTGCGAATACGGTCGCACGTATATATGTACCTGCGGGCGCGGATGCGAAAGTGTTGCTGAATGGAAAGCAGCTATCCTCCTCTGCTTTGGTTAAAACAATTGGAAAAGAAGATAGCTACCTGATTGTCGAGGCTGGCTCGGGAGAGTATGAGTTTGCGGTGAGCAAGTAAGCGAATTAGCTTACTGTTTCATTGATCAACCGGTCGACGCAAATGCTGAGGCTATCGCGCCAATAGGGGATCGAAATGTCGAAAGTGTTTTTGATCTTCGACTTATCCATCACCGAAAAAGCCGGGCGAACTGCACGGGTTACATATTCGGACGTTTTAACCGGGTTGAGCTTCACGGTAGTTTCGCTCAGGTCGAAAACTGCTTTCGCAAAGTCGTACCAGGAAGTGGCGCCTTCGTTGCTGTAATGGTAAATGCCGTAAGACTGATTATCGGATTCTATAATATCCAGCACCGCATTGGCGAGGTCGATCGCGTAGGTAGGGGAGCCGACCTGGTCGATGATCACGCCCAGCTGCTCGCGTTCGCGGCCGAGACGAAGCATGGTTTTAACAAAATTATTGCCGAATTCGGAGTATAGCCAGCTTGTGCGGATCGTGTAGTGCGCCGGAAGCAGTTCGCTGATCGCCGCCTCGCCTTCAAGCTTGGTCAGTCCGTATATGTTTTCCGGTTCGGCCGGATCGGTTTCCGAGAGCAATTTGGGGACATTACCTTTAAAAACGAAGTCCGTGGAAATGTGGATCAGCGTGGCATGGTGCTTTTTACATACTTCGGCAATATACGCAGCGCCATCGCGGTTCACTTTTCGGCAAGTATCCACATCGTCCTCAGCCTTGTCGACAGCCGTATAGGCCGCACAGTTGATCACAAACTGTGGCTTTTCAGCTGTGAACAGTTTATCGAGCAGGTCTTTGTTGAGGATATTGGCGTTTTCTTCGGAAGGAAAGGAGATGTCAGTAATGTTGCGTTCCGTTGAGACTTTTTTAAGGCAGCTTCCCAACTGCCCTGAGGCACCTAATACGACTATTTTCATTGAGTATTTTTATAATGCTTTGAACGCAAAGTTAAAGAATGCCTCAGGGAAGGGGATATTATTTGTTGATTATTATTTTACGTGATCTGGTTTTGCCTTTGTCGTCTTCTACATTCACTACATAAACCCCGGCAGGAATGCCGTTCACATCGATACCATTTTCATAGGCCCTGTTGACTGAGATAACCCGGCGCCCATTCATGTCCCAAACCGACACCTGTTTGATCTTCCGGTTATCACGAATAAAAATACGGTCGCGCACCGGGTTCGGGTACACAGCTGTTCCGACTTCGTCCGGCGAACTGTTTTCCGGTTTGAGTATCTCCGTACCGTCCGCTGCCACCAATGCACTGTCGGCGCCGGGAGCCATTTCGCGCGCGGCCGAAAGGTCGGCGCCAAACGTGTAGGCAAGATAGGTATTCGGAACAATGGCTGCATCCGTGGTCATGGAACCTGCGCTGATAAAACTGTTATTCCCAAACAAGGATACCGGGTCGACCGTTGAAGGGATTTTTACCCATTTCGAGCCATTCCAGCCTATGATGTAAACCTTGCTCATATTGCCGCCCGGTGCGAACGATGACATAGCACTTTCCAGATGCCACGATAGCGTGATTTTCGTAGGCGTTGTGCCGTTGATATCCCAGTATTCGCGGGAGGAAACCTTACCGATATTGGCATCTTTGCTCGTCGGCGAAAACGGTGCTCCTGCCGGAAGGGGCGGGTAGTTGCCGCCTTTATGGCTGGTTGTCACTGCTATTGCCGGATTGGCTGAAAAATACGCTCCTGTTGTGCCATCTGCCGTTGCTGCAAACGGGCGATACACTGAATTATCACTAACCGGAAAAATAAAGCGGTTATTACCGTTAGCCTTCACATAGCCATCGACCATGTTGGCGGTAATAGTGGCCGTACTGGGGTAACTGATCCTGCCAAATGCCTGACGATCAGTGAACATAGTACGCCGTTGTGCATGCAAGCTGGTCATGCTGACTAGCAGCACGCACACTGGTCCGAAAACACGTAAAACCCTTCTCATCATTGCTATTATAAATTCTAAATCTAGATAACACTTTCTGTTACACAAAAATAGAATTTATACTACACATAAAAAAGCTTGCCGTGGAGAAATGACTGAATAGTTTTGGATAGAAAAAGCAAAAGGCGCCATTTGGCGCCTTTTGCTTGCATTCGGTTGTGGATACTGTAAGAAAAATACTACTGACCGCGTCCAAGAACCATTACTTGTACAGTTCTGAAAATCAGCTGGACATCGTCAAAAACACTGTATGATTTAAGATATTGAAGATCGTATTTAAGGCGTTCAACGTTCTTCGCCACCGTGTCGGCATAGCCCACGTTAATCTGACCGATCGACGTGATGCCCGGTTTAACGGTCAGCAGGCGTTGAAAATCATGCGGGGCGGCTTCCATCAGCATGTCGACAGCAGATATGTCCAATGGACGCGGGCCGACTACCGACATTTCGCCTTTCAGCACATTAATAAACTGTGGGAGCTCATCGAGGCGCGACTTCCGGAGGATACGGCCAATCGGCGTAATGCGCGGATCGTCGTCACCTTTGGAATGCTGCAAGCCCATTTTGTCTGCATCGACGCGCATGCTGCGGAATTTGTAAATGTAGAACATTTCGCCCCAGCGGCCCGAACGTTGCTGTTTGAAGAACACAGGTCCGGGTGATGTGATCTTGATCGCCGCCCATACCAGGAAGAATACCGGCGCACCGAGGATCATCACGATCGTGGAGAAGATCAGGTCGAAAGCACGTTTGACGGTCTGTTCGTTCAGGCTCGAAAACGGTTTGGTATTGATTTCGATGATCGGGTACATGTCGTGGTACTCGATGGTGGCCATGTTGGTCATAAAGCCACGGAAGTCGGGTACGAGACGGATATGTGTGCGCTGGCGCTCGCCGAGGCGGATGACTTCCTTCACCTGGTCATCATTCATTTCGGAAAGACAGCAGTACAGGTAGTCCAGCTGTTTTTCTTTCACCATGGTTTCAAGCGATTCGATCGAATTTTTTTCCGAGGAAAGATCGATAGCCCCCGAGAAACGGTAGCCAAGTTCCTTGCGTTCGTTGTAGAAGTCGCGGATAAGCGTAGCGAGATCGCCCTTGCCTACGATCGCATACCGGTTATAGTTGTAGCCGGCCTGGCGGTAGACTTTCAGAAAAAGGACCGCACCTGCTCTTGACGCGGATGACAGCGAGATGAACATAATGTAGGTCATCAGGAACTGGTAGCGCGAATACTCTTCTCCTTGCTTGCTGAGGTAAAGAAACGCCATCATGACCGCACCGTGCACCGTCACCGCTTTCAGGAAGCTGGCGAGTTGTGTATTGAAATGGTACGAGAGCCGTGTAAAACGGTAAGTTTTGAAAACGTAGATCGTGAAAACCCATACCAGGTTCGCAACCAGGAGCAGATTTACATACTGATTTTCGAACAGCGTGGAAAGGCCGTTGTCAAACCGGAAAATGTACGCAAAGAAGAACGATAGATTCAGGAGCGCGACGTCCGTCCAGAGGTGTGCCTTAGGCAGAAGCCCAGGATAGTGATTTTTCATAAGTTATAACGTTGAGTAAAGGATGCAATAGTATCGGAAAAGACCGTTTAACCAATCACAAACCCGATTAACATTTTTCGAAGAAAAGTACTAATCTTTTATAAATACAAGTTTACAATTTTTCTTACAAAAAACGCAATTGTGTAGTATTAATTTTTCGTAGATCTGTAAAGAAAATAAATTGCGCTTTTATGTAGATAGACTAAGGATCAGATGGAATCATCCGAATACGTATAATTTTCAACATTTTTGACAGGAATGGGAGGGGGAAGTCACCCAGCCTGAGCTACACGTCGCAAGATTAGTTGTAAACGGAGGATCCACTATGGAAAATGAACCTCTTGGATAAGTCCAAAAGATTGTTCCATCGAAACATTTTCTTGGCAAGTTTAAAACTTATAATCGTTTAGTGCCATTATCGTCAGCAAAGTGGCAGGGCAGCGGTCTACCAATGTGGAATATACCGGCATGATGTGGCAGGTATCCTAGCCGCTGGTGGTTACTGTAAAATTACCCGTAAAGAGGAGCTCGCCGGCAGCTTCAACTTGAATGTTTCTTACTACCAGATTTTGATTAACAGACACGACATGGCCGGCGTTGATAACCACATAATCCTTCGGTCCCGGCATGCGTCCGGATGACCAGATCGAACGATCCTGCCACGCGCCCGACGCGGTTGAGAAGACGACATCTGAAAATAAAGAAGTCGTCTGGAAGTTTTTGAACATCAGTGAGTTCGTCGTCGTACCGGGCGTGCCGAACCAATCCCGGAGGATGTCCGAGTAAATCCTTCTGAAATCCACCTGCATTTTGAGGTTAACATTCGTCTCCCGGGAGTTGATGAACATCGGATCGAGGTCCGTGGTCAAATTTGGATTGGTACCAACCATTTGTCTTTTCAACCCAGTTCCAAAAACGAACATAGGCGACGAGCTTCCATGATCCGTTCCATAGGAAGCATTCGAGTCGACACGTCTTCCGAAGTCGGAGAATGTGATGCCGATAACTTTATTTTCGGTTCCCTGAAGTTTTAAATCACTTTGAAATGCAGTAATGGATTCTGACAATAACCGAAGCAACCGGGCATGCTCGCCCTCAGCCGTATTGGTGCTGGTGACTTGCAATGCATGCGTATCGAATCCGCGAAGTTCAGCAAAGTAAATTTTCGATTGGAGCCCTCCGTGGATAAGGCGGGCGATAATTTTGAGTTGCTCGGCCAATGTATTGCCGCTGGTAGCAGCAGGATATGTTGCCAGATTTTGACCTGCATCGGCGGCGGCCTTGATCTCAGCAGAATATCCTACTGAGAGAATTTGTTGCCGGCGGATGAAATCGATCTTTCGCCCCGCTTCACAACAAGGCAGATCCGTCGACGGTAATTGTTCCATTTGTCCAACCAGCTTATAAAAGCTTTCAGGATCCTGGATAGTCACGTTCATGGGTTGCTGCGGCCCGAGTAAGGTGGTCGTACTCACAGAGCCAATCTGCAATGCCAGCGGATCCTTCATGGTTTGATTCGGGTAGGAAGCCGGAAATCCCGGGTATCGGTTATCCAGGTATCTGCCCGCCCAGCCGGTGTCGGCGAATTGGTTTGAATCGACTCCTGTCATCCATATGTCCGACGAACGATAATGGGAGAAGTTGGGATTGGGATAGGAGACAGAATGGATAATACCCAACTTACCTTCATTGAACATATCGCGCATCCCCGTCATAACCGGATGAAAACCGGTTTCCGGATATCCATTTAATTTCAGGACCTGATTTTCAGGGATTGCGATATTGGTCCTTAATTTATGATACTGTGAATAGGAGTCTAGCGGAATAACTGTGTTCAATCCGTCGTTCCCGCCGTTCAAATATATAATTACGAGAATCTTGTCCTCATTCGCCGCGGCTGTCGACATGAGCGAGCGGACAAGAGGAGAGTCTCTCGTAAACGTTTTAAGGCTCAGTCCGTTTACCGTAAGTGGTAAAATGGTCGATGTCGCGGCAGCGATAAAGTCTCTTCGGTTCATTTTCTTCAGCACATTTGATATTCTGCCATGCGTAGCATTTGACGCATTAATTGTTGTCCTCTGTAAAGAATGACTGCCCGGTATTCCGGCTTGCTGGGGGTGGTCCGGTAATTATTCCATTCCCTGGTCCAGTTTTGCCGGGTCAAACCTTTCATCATTGCATTGTCGATGAGGAAGTTTTTCTGAGCCTGATTCAGATCTGTTGCAAAAAGGTATTTTACAAACTCGTCATAAATTTGCTCGCAGGTAATGGCGGCGGTTCCGGCAACATCAGAAAAATTAGGTTGCAGGGAGGTGATCCATCCAACAAAATCGATGCCAATTACGTATCCCGCCTTAATATTGACATAGGGGTAAATAAGCTTGTTGCTGATAAGGTTACGGGTACCGAGCGTTGCGCCGTTGATCCAGTTATCGGAATAACCTGTGAGGTAATAGGGAGGATACCCGAATACAGATGGCTGATCGAGAATGATGTATTGCAGCGAGTTCAGCTCTTCAAAAATGTATCTGCCATAGTTTTTAAAAGCTTCATATTCCGTATTCATGTCCGGGACCGGCTGCTGAAAAAAACGTAACAAGCCAATCGTCCATTCCGCAGGGGATTTGATAATGGCGCCCCTGTTGATTTCTGCAAAGAATATATTGCTTGATAACAGCCGCCTCAAAACAGGTTCTATTTTAAAGTCGTTTTCCGCACTGGCAAAGAAAGTCGCTAATGGGACAATGACGTTGTCTTCGATATCCTGGGTCACGTCTGAGTTGACAAACCATCTGTAGAGTTCACGGCAAATGTATTTAGGAGACTCTTTGTGCGACAGCAACATATTGATCAGGTCGAGTAATTCGGCAGAACCGGCTTCGGGTCCTGATCGACCTGTAATTACTTTGTTGCCGTAATACGGGGAGAAAACCTTATTGGATTCATCATGCCTGTCCGGTGTGAAGGCCGAGCCAAACGTAAGCGAATTCGCGGCACGATGATTAATCACCTGCCAGCCTGTAAGCGCTCTGGCCGCAGCCCTGACATCGTCTTCAGTGTAATTTTTGTTTCCGTAGAAATCCTTTTCGCCCACTACGAAAAGCTCTTGCAATTCTCTTGCATAGTTCTCGTTCGGCCTTCCTTTCACATTTTCGTTTCCATTCTGAAAGATAAGCATTCCCGGGTCTGTGGTCATTTCGACTGCCAGCGTACGGAAACTTCCAAGGGCTCTTGTCCTGATCAACTGGAGATAGCGGTACATCATCCGATAGTCCAACACGACGCTGCTGGACACTACGAAATGATTTTGCCAGAAAGCACTCAGTTTTTCGAGGAGTGAAGGCTTATTGTTCTGCAGGGCCATTAAGCCGATCCACCAATAATTGACATACCTGCCGTAAATCTCTACTTTGGTTTTGTTGTAGGGAAGACTTAGAAACGGTTGGCCGTAGGTTGAGCTGGTGTTATCCAAATCCCTCGGAGGCGGGGGCGTAGCCACTGCGCTGCAGTTCTCGATCAGGCGATTTACCGCATCTGCCGCAGACAGGCCGACAAACGCACTTACTTCGCTGCGGGTAGGACCAAATGTGGCTCTTCGCAACAAATGGGCCGCAGTTTTATCTGTTAATAGTGTTGAATAGGTGTCCAAATAGGCCATCGTAACCTCGTCCTTTAAGTTGCCCAATGAAATTCTTCACAAATATACAATAGGTTACGACTTTGTAAAAATACTTCTATGAAAATACAGAATTAATACTATACTTTGATGTTAAAGTTATGAAAATGAGGAGATAAGGTTGGTTTGGACTTTACCGGATTGTCTTTCTAACTGACATTGACATACCAAATGCATTGTTGAGCAGTTTTCCCCTGTCCACTGCAACGTCCATCTTTACCGACCAGTCTTTGGGCAAGTTCCTCACGACACCAAGGTATCCTGAGAACTGCTTTACTTTACTGAAAAAAGGCGGGCCAATTACGTACCGTTCGTCGCCGAGCGAAGACCCGATAGCGCTGGTCCCAAATGTTCCGAAGTTATTGGAGAAGGTGAGTTTACTCGTCACATCGAAACCTGATACGTTCATAACGATGCCCAAATTAAGTGCCCTGACGCGGTTGTTTACGAAAAACTCCTGGTTTTTGGAAATCAGGCCTTTACGTCCTTCACTTTTTGCCGTGATAAGCGGTGTCCCTAGTCCCAGCCCGTTGAATGACCACCCGTCGGTATACAGATAATTATTGTAATAATTTTCATCGCCTGATCTGGTAGGCTTGGACCACAACTCTCCGGCCTGATTGACCGAATAGAAGTATTCCACCACAATTCTCTTCCACTGTATGGCTGATGGGCCCGCATTCTTGTTGAGGATGAGGAGCCCGTTCAGTCCGTCACGGATGTTAGCCAGTTTTGCCAATGCGCCCACATCGTAAAAGTTCTGGCGGTAAAGGCCAATTCTGACGTTCGACAAATCATACTCCAGCCCCAGGTCGATTGAGCCCAGATGATTGCCAATTTTGGACGTCTCCACGCCGCGAAGGCCATGGCCGTAACGTTTTCCGGTAACTGCGTACCAAAAGGTTTCGGGTTTGGAAAGTGTCCCGTTAGCTCCGTAGATCTTTCGCGTATCTCCCCAGAAAACCTGATGGTTAAACCCTCCGATCAGTTTGAGATCCCAGGATGGTTTTCCGAGTTTTATATACAACGACTTCTGATGGAAATAAGCAAAGTCTTCTTTGTCGGGTTGCCTGATCGTATTGATTGTGCCCAAAGGAATTGTGCCGACCCAACCGTGTGTAAAATTTCCTTTGACCGAAAGCCAGTTTTTCAGAAAGGGAATGGCATAGTATTCGGGAATGGCCAGTTCTATCTGTGGGATGCCCAGGGCATTGCCCGAAATGGCGAATGAACCTGATGAAAGGGTTGAATCGGCCACCAGTCCTGTCAGTCTTTTTGACCTTCCCAGTCGCGCCTCGAAAATGCCTAACCGACCTTTAACGTAGGCCTCTGTCAGGATGGCATTGGATGATTTGCCCCAGTTTTGACGAAGTTCGGCAGACACGCCCCAGTCGGTGAGCTTATTCTGTCTTGAAACCTGGTATTCCCGCTGGGCAGCTGCGATGAACCCACCCGATGCGCCCGACAGTGGGACACTTCCGAAACGGTTCGCACGCATCCAAAACGGCACTGCGTCACCGGTTGTGGCCGAAGCAAATACTTCTCCACTTAGCACGAATGACGGGCCCTCAGAAGGGGAAGCGCTCTCCTGGCTGGCATTTTTCTGACCGATCAGATCCATCTCATCCTTTTTGAGGCGCACCCGGTTATGGCCGGCATGCAGGACATTACTGGTTCTTAATGCAAATCCAACCTGTAAATCGATCATACTTGAATGGTTCAATGCGGAAATGAGGCTACCCGAAGACAGGAAGAATTGTTTCCACTGAACCCCCAGGCCTGCATTGAAGCCCAGGATTTGCTGATAGGATAATGGTGCGAATAGTTTGAAATCTCCGCTGGACCAACGGGGCGTGATAGTAACCCAGGAAGGATTGTAGACATTTTCGATGTTCTCTGCTGACCTCAGTGCCAAGCCTCCTGAGAGTTTTGCTGCAAAATGGTCAGTGAAAGTATAGTCTACAAATGCCCGGAGCGTTGTCGGCAATCCTATGCTATATGCCCTGGCATTTTTTTCTTTGAGCGAGAAAAATTTGGGATACCGGTCGAAAACGCGTGACGTTTGGCTTACCGAAGAATTTTGAAAGTTTGCATTGAAATACAAACCATTTGCATTATCAGGTATATGGGCAGAATACGACTTGCTGTACAGAGAATCAGCCTGGTAGCGAATTCGCCCGATGTCCGTGACAGACAGCCCCATTTCTATCTTCGGACGGCCGGAATTTTCCTTGTATTGATAGACAAGCCCGAAATCGGCGCCGATGGAGCCAGGTCCACCGCTAAGGATATTTCCAATGTTGAAGTTGTCCAGCAGTCTGCCGGAAGTCCGGGTTTCTATATTGCCGGTAGAAGCACTTAAATAGCTGGTCTCGTTAGTATTATTCAATTTCACATTCCCGGTAAGATTGTGAAGACTAATGGATGAATTGGCGACCCCGCTGTAATACCGAACCGTAACACCTCCCGATAAGGAGTAATTTTCGGCGGATACCAGGTTCCTGCTGTAAGTCAAGCCAATGTCCGACATCGCGCTGATATTCAGCTTCATGTTTTTGGACGGATCGAGGCTATAAGGGTAGGAGTGCGTGAATTTTGCGGATTCACCTATTTCGCCCGATAGTCGGGAGTCGACATCCCAGAAGTTGGCCATCATGCGAAATCTCGTCGATAAACCAATCGATGAAGCCCCGCGGTGATAAGTAAATGACGGACCGTTGACGGTCAGATTTGCAAATCCATCAGAAAACCGGTTATTCCCCAATACATTCTGACGTAGCTTTGATGGATCAAATGCGAATGTATTGGAGAGCGACAGTCGCGCGGTATTTGATCCTGCTTTTGCTTCGACAGACAGCAGGTTGAACATCCATCTGGCACTCGTGTCCAGCCTCGCGCTCGCGGGGTTCAATTGAAAGGAATTATCGTAAGGCTGATACGAGTGGGCTATTTGGGCAAAAGCGGATGTTCCTGTCAAAAGCAGGATCATCGTCAGATTTTTTTTCATGAATCGTTGAGAATTTTAGTGTCAGGGAAGGGTAGGCTGCTTTATTTGCGATAGACACCGTGCCTGGATATCTTCGATAGGAACAAAATGTCGGGCTTCTGCGAAAATTTGACAAAATCGTCGGCTGCAATGTGTCCGCGATAGGTGCCCCAAAATGCCGACTTTCTCGCATTCTTCCAGATCATAACATAGGACAGTCCCGAACCCCGGACGACCGGGTATAGAAAGTTGGTGTACCAGTCCTGAATAGGCATCTGCCGATACCCGGTTTCCATGATCGCAGATGGCTTGCCTTTTTCCCGGGCGATTTCCGTCATTGTGGTAACCATCCTGGTTGCATCCGTGATGAATGTCTCGTGATTTTTGGGTCCGTCATAAATATCAGCTCCGATCACATCGACATAATCATCGCCCGGATATCTTTCCAGGAACTCACGACGGGATTTGAATTTGTCGGTACAGTATGCGAAAAGCACATTGTTGACCTTCTTTTTATCTTTCAGATAGTCGACAGTGTACCTGTAAAGTTTGATGTATTCCTCGGGAGTGCAGTGCTTTTTTCCCCACCAGAACCAACTGCCTGTATTTTCATGAAACAGGCGTAATACAACCGGGATGCTTTGACCGTCGCTGGCCCGGAGATTTTTCAGATAGTTCGCCACACGATCCAGCCACTGGTCGTATCGTTTTAAATTGGTAGAATCGCTGAATAATTTACGGATCGTAGAATCGGTAGTGCTCTTGGCCGTTTCAGTGGGGCTTACCGGATTGTAGCATAACCAGGAAATGGTATTTATTCCACCTTTTTCATAAGCCAGCTTCACATTTTTGGCTATTTCGTCCAGCAGCACTCCCTCGAAATTCGCACGATCGTTTATTTCCAGTTTCCCGATGTCCCACCCAAACACGGCCGGGTAATCGCCAACGAGTGACCGGATATCCGAGCTATCTTTCTTGTATTTCCAATGAATCCCATTCACAAGGTCGTCCTGGTGTCCGAACATGGTGCCGTTCTTGGCCATAGCGTGCAGGTTCTGCAATAGCAACCGGGTCTCAGATGTGACAGAAGCATTCACCGGAGTTTCCTGGCCAATCACAGGATTGGCCATTTTCAACAAAATACCTAATATGGCTGTGATATACCGCTTGTTAATCATGTTTGTTTCCGGGTTACAATTTTAACTGCTGCCGTCGGCAATGTTGTTGGGTTGTTTTCGATGGCCGTCTTTTTCAAACTGCTTCATGATCTGCGGTATTCGGGAAATGAAGACCGCATTGCCGACGACATATCGATTGAATAACCTTGCGGGTTCGCTTCCTAATCGAAACAACCATTCCAGTCCGTTTTTTTGCATCCAGGCGGGGGCCCGTTTTACTTTACCACCGAGAAAGTCGATGATGGCGCCGCCATTGATCCAAAGACAATTTCCAGGATATATCTGAACGAGTTTTGACGCCAGAAGCTCCTGGCGCGGCATTCCCATTCCAAGTACCACAACGGACGGTTTTGTTTCCCTGATAAAAGCTTCGTAGGCATCCAGGCCGGCGAACCCATTTATCGTTCCTACAATATTGTGTCCTTCGTTTTTCAGTTTTGCGGCTGCATTGCCCAGATAAGGCTCTTCTGTGCCCATCAGCGCTATTTTCTCGCCTTTGAAATGGTCGAGGATCAACGGGATCGCGTCGGTACCATTCATGTTGAGGCCGGGAGCGATGTCTAGTGATTTGTACAATATTTTCATGCCAATGCCGTCTCGGAGGATGATGTCCGAGCTAACAAGTGCTTCGGCAAAATCTTTGTTACGAAAGGCAAGATTTAGTGCATGCGCATTAACAAAAGAAACAATATGGTGCGACTGAAAGCGATTTTTAGACAGCGTTCTCAATAGTTTACCAAGATCATCTGGTTCACTCAGTAGCGTTATCGAATCTATAATTTCCAGAATGGACTTCGGAGTCGTAGGCATATTGGAGATTCAGTGGTTTATCGCGAAAGTGTAAGCTCGTTTTTTGCGGACTTGCCAAGTAAATCGGCATACGCGCCCAGCAACGACGTTTTGACAACAGATTCCGTGTAGTTCTCGACCACCCTGCGATGAACCTCGTCTGAACGCGATTTCCAATTGCCCGTATCCCAGATCCTGAGTACTTTTTCGGCATAGAGATCGGCGTTAAATTCGTTCACAACGAGGTCGCTGCTTCCGGCGATGCTCTCATTAAAACCCGCCGTGCTTACAATAGGAACGACGCCGCATCCCATAGCCTCGGTGAGCGAGTTGGAATGCCCTTCTCTTTTTTCCTTCGAAGGAAAAATAAAAAAATGCGACTTTCTAAGATGTGGTACAATCTCGCCGAACTCGCGACGTCCATGAAAGACGAACCGCTCTGAATCCAGGCCCTGACTTAAAATCTGCTGCTGAAGAAAATCGTAGTATTGTTGCTCGTAGCCACCAATGATCGCCATGGTGAAGTCTTTATTCCGGATAGCGAGTTGCTTGCAGACGGCGATGATAAATTCCACATTTTTATCCGGTACCACCCTTCCAAAATAGACAATCCGAATCACAGCGTCATCGATCCTGTCATCAGAATTACTCTGAACAAAATTGTCCATGATGTAATTAGGGTAATACACGCCAGTTTTGCCGAATTCCGATTTTAGAAATAACACATATTCGTAACCCTGGCAAAGTACGGTACTGGCTCGGGTAAGAATCCCTTTCATGAACCATTTATAAACGCTTCCGCCTTGCTTGTAAGCCTCGATCATGCCTCCGTTGCGGATTTCATAAATGGATTTCACGCTCATCAGCCGGGCAGTCTGGATAAGCAGCCACTCAAAGTAGACCTGGTTGAGGTAGAACCCCGCGACATGGAAAACCCCCTCGCGATTGGCTCTCAGAAGTCCAATGGTCCGGAAGTAGACAGTTGCCAGGGTAAAAATGAATTTGAACCCATCCAATTTAGAATCAGAGATGCGGGTGGGTTTTTCCAGCAAAATCACGTTGTAGCCCTCTTTTCGAAGAACCTCCATCGTCTTGCGGCAACCTGCCTCCGCACCTCCGTTCTTGAAGCCTTTGGTGAGATTTCCGATCGGGGCATAGAAAAGCACCGTGCGGTTTTGCTTGTTAGATGTCATATACTGATGTGGTAGGATGGTTGAGCCTTTTTACAATTTTAGCAGGTACACCTGCGAGAACAATATTGTCTTCTTCGAAGGACTTGTTGACAACTGCATTCGCGCCGATCCTTATATTATTGCCTAATACGATCCCGCCGAATAATTTAGCGCCCGGGCCTATATACACATTGTCTCCGATGGAAGGCGTGCCGGTGGAGCTTTCTCCAATGTTCACACAAATATGAATGCGGGCATTTTTACCAATTTTTGCTTTTTTCGATATCACCAACGTTCCATAATGTGGTAGTGATAATCCTTTATCGCAAACGTTTGGCGGTATCGAGAATCCCAGCTTCATGCCGAAGCGCTTATAGTCCAGCCAAAATATCTTGGCAGCCAACTTCGACAGCGGGTTGCGGGCATTCTGGTAGAATTCAACGCGGCGAAGTTTCCTGATAAACCGCCAGCGGGGATTTGTCAGATAAGCTTTCAGCCTGGAAGAAAATGAAGTGATATTCACTTCCATTGCCTCGGCATCGGCTGCGATAAATTGTCTGTACTCGCTTCTGTTGCGGATCATATTTTAAAACCGTTACACCATATTGAAAATATATTCGGCGGTTGCATTATCTCTGGGCTTGATTACCGCCGGATTACCCAATACTATGCTGTTATCTGGAACTGACTTATTAATAAATGAATTTGGGGCTATCAGGACATTATTACCAATCGTGATTTTGCCCACTATGATTGCGTTGCTGCCAATCCAGACCTGATCGCCGATTACCGGAACTCCTTTATCCTTCCCCCGGAAAGTAGTACCAATCGTTACACCGGGATAAATGTTACAATTCGATCCTATTTTGCTTTTGCTATTGACAATAATATGCCCGGTATGCATCAGCACAAGCCCTTTACCGATCTTCACTGACTTCGGGATCTGGAATCCGAATTTGTAGGTCAGCCTGCGATAAAAATACCGGGACAGAAGCCCGATAGGGTTCAGTTTTGAATAGGTTTGAGAAAGCCTGAGAAATACCATAAACTTAAAGCCCTCTGAGTTCTTGAAATGATGCAGAAAAGCTTTGAAGCTTGTTTTACCAGAATACCGGTATAGATCAGACTTAATGAGTGTGTTGATTTGCATAAGCTATTACATTTAAATGGACAGTGGGCTAGGGGGACAAGAATGGTTTGAAATCGCTCGACGCGACTGCGAGCACCATTTCTTTATAGGGGAGGGATCGGTTCATTTCTTTTTCGGATACGTAATTTTCGAGGGAGCGCTTTTTATAATTTTCGAAATCGCCGATGATCCTGGCCGGATTGCCGCCTACAATCTTACCGCTTGGGACCGATTTGGTGACGACCGCGCCCGCTCCTACAATCACATTATCGCCGATTTTTACACCCGGCATGACAATGCAATTCATGCCTATGAATACATTGCTCCCGATTTCGACTTTTTGATAAGTATATCTTCGACCATCTTCGTCGCGGATTAGCCAATTACTACCGTCGTGGGTGATAATCCTGGTGTTGTCGGCAATCGTTACATGATCTCCGATTGTAATCAAAAATGGCTCCGATCCGAAGTCGGAGATATAGAGCCGGCAATTTTTGCCTACTTTAACACCGATTTTTCTTGCGTAATAAACCCTCCCTTTCAGATTTATAATCAAAAGGCGGTTAACAAAACCAAAAGCTTTCTTTAGAATGGCGATCATCGTCGATTAAATTAATCGTGTACTAGTTGCCGGTAAGCATTGTATGTGTCTTTTTCCGCAAGATTTAGCTTCGGCCTGTCAGGTGCAGAAACCAATTCTCCGTTTATATATTTTTCAATAACCTCGGTGATTAGACCTACTTCATTAAGTGGGTGGAAATAGTGAACATTGGGAAAATCGGGCTTGATGAGTTCCGAAAAGCCGGACTCTACATTGCTGAGAATCATGGGTATTCCTGAATTGTACACTTCCAATACGCTATTTCCGAGACCTTCCCAAAGAGGAATATGCATGAACATATCCATGTGTTTGATAAAGGAATAGTAGGAGAGCTCAAACCCGTGTAATTCAACCACGGATCGATGCGGATAACGCTTTGCGAGATTTTCCAGGACAGCGCGCTCGTCCCCTTCACCAAAA
Source organism: uncultured Dyadobacter sp. (assembly GCA_966211825.1). Taxonomy (GTDB): domain Bacteria; phylum Bacteroidota; class Bacteroidia; order Cytophagales; family Spirosomataceae; genus Dyadobacter. Next base: position 16,389 of record CBIHPQ010000002.1, read on the forward strand.
AAGTGGAACTTGATCGGGTAATTACTTTGAAGGAAATGCTCAACTACCCTGGCTACTGTCGGGATATTCTTTTGGGTAGTAAGTCGCGACACCAATCCGACATGAAAAAATGCCGGATCGAGCGATACCTCTGCTATGTTGTCAAAAATCTTTATGGGATTATAAGCAACTTCGATTTTCTTGTCTTCCAGGCTGGTAAAACGAATGAGATCAGTTTTCACATTTTCTGAAATAGCAATACACTTGTACGCATACCGATATAAGTGCCTCGTCAGAAACATCGTGGCTTTGTCGATCTGCTTCTTCTTCGTCTTGTTGTATTCTTTGATAGTATTCGCTTCTCGCGTTATCACCTTTATTCCGAGTAGCTTGCCTATTATAATGGCTATCAGATTTGCATTCCGGAGCGTAGAATACAATACATCCACCGGTTCTGCTTTTAGATACCGATAAAGCGGGGCAACGATTTGTGAAGTTTTATGCCGATCGAAGGAAACAATCTTCACCTTAGGATTGACGATGGACAGATAGGGGCCTTTTGTATTCGCCAAAATCAGCACTACCTCGTCGTTCGTGAAATCAGCAAGGTAATTAACAAAACCCACCATGATCTTTTCAGCGCCGCCGCTGCTTAAATCATGCATGAAAACACCAATTTTCATATCCGAACTAGATCATTTAAGGTTTTCATACATATATTCCGAAAAACGATGCCAGGTGTGACTTTGGCAAAACTCCGTGATTAATTGCTGTGGATACCTGTGGCTGTCAGCGTCTTCGACATACGCAAGAACTTCGTCAAAAGACCGGTAAGTGTCGATCAATCCCATCTCGGCAAGTTCTTTAAATGCGCCCGAATGAGGCCCGATTATAGGCGTTCCTTTGGGGAGCGACGTGACAAGCGCTCCTGAATTGAGTACGCTCTTGCCTGTGTATGGGAAGAATACCACTCGTGACTCGCGATGTAGCAGGTCCAGCTCTTCGTCTGTTACAAACTTGTTTTCAATGCTGATATTATTGGTAGCATATAGTTTCAACCACTGTAAATAATCTTCCTCGCTGTTGAATTTCCCTGCTACTTTTATTTTTATGCTGTTTAGCTTATTGTTCGCCCGAAGATGTTCCAGGAACTCCTGAATGCCTTTCCCACCGCGGATCCGTCCCCAGATTAGTAGGTCGTAGGTTTTGTGGTCATCTTGCTGGACTTGCACCTGATTCGAGAACATGGGATGAAAGAAATAGAGAACCCGGGGGTCGCCATTTTGTTTTTGTAAAATTGGATAGCTTTCCTTGGTGTGTACAACTGTGTAGTTTGCAAATCGTGTGAAATAGCGCACCATAAAACGATCAACCCACCTGCTTCCCCAGTGAGGAAATACATTATGATGGGTCCAGAGAACCTCTTTCCCAAATAGCCTGGCAACAGGCAGGAATAGGAACAGGAAAAAGGTTTGCAGGTCTGAATAACCTTCAATCCAGTTAAAATAGAAATAGTCGCACTTGAAAAAGTAATTGCGGAAAATGCCAAGAATGCCACCTCTCGACTTTTTTCCGTAGTTAACAATTTCGAAGTGTTCGTTTAGGCTCGTGCTGGCTTCATATGCGTACGTGTTGGACTTTAACTTAGGAAGCTCAGCCATTGGGTGGAAATACATCCTTTTTTTGCTCATGACAACATATAGGCGGGTTTGGGTTTTTTTATAGAGGCTATTCGTTTCGATTGCGCGACGAGTTTTTTGGACGTAGCAAAATACCCGATGAACAAACCGAATGAGAAAATTTCAGGTTGGAAGGGTGTCCACCCGAAAGTACCGTAGATGAAAAATGCCGAAAGCACCCCGGTATATGTTAATCGAAGGATATTCGACGCGCTATTTGTACCGTGTGCCCTTTTTGACGACCGGCCAATATTGTATATATAGAAATACAACCAGGTGAAAATGCCTAATAAACCGGTTTCCGCAAGTATGATCATGTGGATGTTGTGAATCGGGCTTCGAATCAAAAAGGCAATAATTGCCGAATCTAAATTAATAGGCAGCTTTGTGGACATGTAGTACACGTGCGTGTTCATTCCGATCCCTAATAGCTTGGACGTGTTCCACATATCGTATCCAAGAATCCAGTGTGCATATCGGTTTTCAATCTGATCTCCGGCATCAGTCTTTAAGAATACATCACTCAACGGCGTAAGGTAGAGGATGAATACAACGAGCGCGAAAAGGGAGGTTACTATCAAAATATTTTTGACAGAGAATAACTGCTTTTTCTGTTTATGCACAACAAAAAGCAATAGGAACACGATAATTGACGAAATGTAGGTAGTTCGCGAAAACGTAAGGAGGATCACGAACATATTTGCCAGAATCAGATACTTTGAGAGGCGTTGCTTATAGCTGTTGAAACTGCAAGCCAGAAAGTATATGGCGGCAATCAATGAGAACAGTGCCAATGGCCCCGGGTGGCCGAAAATGCCGACTGCCGAAGCATATCCGGCTCTTCGCTGAGCCCATTCAAGCGCGTGTTCCCCTTTGAAAAGTGTCGCTGCAATTCCGATATTCAGGACAGGATAGCAGATGGCTAAAAACAAATTCAGGATCGTCAATACCTTCAACCCATCATAAAGCCCTTTGATGATTGTGGCGATGGAGAAATTATACTCAAACAATTTTGCAATGAGCAAAAACTGAAAGACATATGCGACTAGCGGAAGCGCCGCGGTGGGAAAGATATTTGAGGGATTGACGACTGCAATAAAGCTGAAAATCAATAGCACGTAAAACCAGATGTTATCTTTGATCCCAAAAGAATTGTTTTCCCACTTGCGGTAGCCGAGCAGAAGCAGAATAAGGAAAAATAGCAGCGGAAGCTCAAAGCGCACGGAGTTTCCAAAGGCGCCCAGTTCCTGAAACACCATCTCACCGCCTATTTTTTTCCCTGATAAAAGGGTCAGGACCGACTTCCCGTATGCAAAAGGAAGCGTTTGAATGAACAGGCTTACCAGTAAATAGTTATTATCGCTCTTACCAGACGTTTTTCTTACCACCATTCGAAAGATGGTTACGGCGAGTAATAAGCATACGACTATAAGAGTTACCATAACGTTGAGTTGAGACGGAGCCCGGTACTATTGAAAGTACTTGGACGTGACGTCTGCTATTTTAGTGTCTATTCGATCTTCTATTTTCGAAATCACCGAATCCTGTGATAGATAGTATGGCAATCCTTTTGAAAGTTTTGCTAATAAATCTTCCCGCGTCTTGCCCTTGACATAGAAATTAGTCGATACCGTATTTGCGGAAGCCTTTTTGATCCATTCGTGCAAAAATGTCTTTCGCAGGAATGGAATATAGGTTGCTTCTGCATTGTAAATGTCAATAGAGTACATCCAATCATTCCATTTGAAATCAGCTATTCTTTCGCCTTCTGTCTGTGGAGTTGAAAAAATAAACCGGTGCCATGGAACACGCAAAATATCACTGACAATCGCACCATGCATTGCTTCTGTGATCACTTTTTTGGATGCTGCAATTTCTTTCAATGTAAACTCGACACCATTTTCTGAAAACGGGGAAATGTAATGGTAGCCCAATTCCCGGCAAATTCCTTTCCAGTCTATCAGATCGACTGAATGAAAATAGGGCATGAGACTGACTTCATATTTTTTCTCCGTATTCAATATACCTTTAAACTCCTCTGTATTTCTCAGTGCATAGGCGGCATCGGCGATGAATTCATATTGCCTGTTAAGGCTATTAGCGGACAACGGACCTCTGAGAAACTGAACATCCCAAAGATTGTTGATCCGGAAGTTGGTATATTCCCTGGATGGCCTCACGCCAGAACCAAAAATGACGAGTTTTTTGTCACTAAATTGTTTAATGAGCTTACTTTCATTGCACAACAGAGATCCGATACCAAGGAAATATTCATCATCGGTTTGCCCCAGATCTTTGAATATCTTAGGCCAAAGCCAAGCATTGAGATCATCTCCGAAATTCCCGGTTTTTGACTTAAAGTATTCCAGCTTCATTGACAAATTTCTTTTTTACGGTAATAAAAATTCGCCCGAAAATTTCCCGCTCATCGTCGCACAAACCAAAAAAGTAGATACTGATGAGGAATACGAATGCGGAGAACGCACCAGTAAAAAGAAAACGTAGGGGGATTTGAATAAATTGAACAGACACCCAGCAAGCTGCCAGTGAAAACAACAGCGGCAATGCTTCCTTAGCGAATACCCTGTTCACGTACTGATTGACTGAAAGGCCGCCTTTAACTTTGGCAAAATAGAGCCTTAAAGCACATGAGAGTACTTCGATGAACATATAGCTAATCAAAACGCTATATGCGGGCAATTGCAATGTCAGAAGCAGCCAGGCGATCGGAAGGTTCATGAGCAGTGTAGTACCCACAACGATCTGATATACCTTAATCTCGCCGGTGGCCTGCAAAGCAGACTGCACGCCAATGGTCAACTGTTTGACGAGCATGCAAATCAAAATCAGCGAGCAAAAGACGGCCGTATATTCCGGAACTACTTTCAACCAAAGACCCAGAATTTCCTTCATTTCGAAAATGCAGGGTATGGCAAATACTGCGAGTAAGAAGAAAGAGAACTTACTCGCAATCATCGACAGCTTCAAAACCCTTTCGCGGTCGGAAGCACCCTCACTTTTCATAATCTGAGGGTTGATTGCCCGCAATAGGGTTTCCGAAAAGAAGCTTAATTGCGAGGCTACCTGATTGGCAATTCCATAAGCAGCATTGACAACCGTTCCAAAGAATATATTCAGCAATACCGCCAGTCCCTGGGTTCTGCCCAGTGAGCAAAGCGAACCGAATAAGTTCCAACCTGCAAACGATGTAAGTTCTTTCATCAAAGGCCGGTCGAACGGAACAGCCTTGCTGATGGTGCATTCGGAATATTTTTTGAAGCAGAACGTGGCATACATTCCAAAACTAACGACAGTGATCAGGGCCATCAGGAAGCCGTAAGTAATCAACCTGTCACCACTCACCGAGCCTAATAATATAGCAATCAGCAATTTGAGTACTGTTTCAGTAATATTTACCAACGCCACCCAGACCATATTCTCGTGGGCCACCAGCGAACCATTAAACGGTACGGCGATGATTGTGAAAAACACAGTCAGCGACATAAAATGGTAGATTACTTTGGCTGAACTAACCCGGTTCCCCGGGATGTTGAGCAGGCCGTCGAATAGCAACAGCCCCAGGCCTTCGAGAAGTATGACGATCCCGATACCGAGACAGATATGCATAAACAGGCTATTCTTGAAAACCTTTTTTTGCATATCGATATCCCTCTTCCCCTGATGGAAGGAGAGGTAACGCTGTGTGGACGTCGCCATCGCCGAATTAAGGAACGATAGCATCGCGATAACACCGGCAATCAGATTGAAAATACCATAGTCCGCAGTTCCCAGGCCGTCCAGTACAAGACGGGTCGAGTACAATGTTATTCCCATTGTAACAAGCATCCGTCCGTAAAGGACAACGGTATTTAAAAGGACCTTATTTGCGGCTTTCACAAGTATGTCAGTTAGAGAATCATTTGGCTGCCTAAACGCGCATTGCCGCGGGCTCCGGGAAGTACTGCTTGAACCACGAAGTAAATTCCGCAATGCCGTCTGCCAGACTTACGTTCGGCGTGTACTGGGTTGTTTTTTCTAACCTGGTTTGATCAGCCCAGGTCCTGGGTACATCTCCTGGTTGCATTGGCATGTAGTTCTTGATAGCCTCTTTACCCATTCCTTTTTCCAGCTCGGTGATAAACTCAAGCAGATTTACAGGCGAACCATTTCCGATGTTCAGTACACGGTAATTGAGTTTGTCCTGAAACGTAGTAAAAGTGGTTTTTACAACACCGTTTACAATATCTCCCACATAAGTAAAATCGCGCTCCATATCTCCGTTATTGAAGACTTTAATGGGCTTCTCTTCGGATATTGCTTTTGCGAAAAGCATAGGTGCCATGTCAGGCCGGCCCCATGGACCGTATACTGTGAAGAACCGGAGACATGTGATCGGAATATTGTAAAGATGGCTATAAGCGTGCGCCATCAGCTCATTGCTTTTTTTGGTAGCGGCGTACAGGCTCACAGGCGAATCTACCTGGTCGTCCTCGGAAAAGGGAATTTTCGCATTTGCACCGTACACAGACGATGAAGATGCATGAACCAGATGTTTCGGCGGAAAATGACGGCAGGCTTCCAAAATGTAATGAAAACCGAAGACATTGGATTGCAGATAGACATCCGGATTTTCCAGCGAGTACCGCACACCTGCCTGCGCTGCCAGGTTGATGACGTAATCAAATTGTTCGCTTTGGAAGAGGCTGAACAATTGCTGCTTGTCTTCGAGATTCATTCGTACAAACCTGTAAGATGGGTTTGTCAGGCTTTGGGTCGGTTGAAACCACTTGATATCGTCCTGATGAATTCCTGCTTCGCGCAGCCTTGCGTATTTTAGTTGCGGTGAATAGTAATCATTGATATTATCAAGACCAACTACCTCACAACCTTGTTCGAGTAGCTTTTTTACGGTATGGAAACCGATAAACCCTGCACTTCCAGTGACTAATGCTTTCATAAGAAGAGTCCTTAATAACGTTGAGTAATTTGCTGTTAGCCGTTATGCCAATTCATTGACATTAAGAGCTTCGCGTCCTATGCTGTAATAGGTGAAGCCATGATCACGCATTTGATCAAGCTCATAGAGATTCCGGCCATCGAAAACAACCTTGTCTTTGAGAAGCTTGCCCATCTTTACGAAGTCCGGCGTTCTGAACTGAGGCCATTCAGTAAAAATCATGAGGGCGTCGGCATCGTCAAGCGCCGCATATGCCGTGTGACAGTAGGTTACCTCAGGAAGAATGCGTTTTACATTTTCCATCGCTTCCGGATCGTAGGCTGTAACTTTGGCGCCTTCGTCAAGCAATACCCGGATATTTTCCAATGCAGGTGCCTCGCGGATGTCGTCGGTATATGGTTTAAATGCCAATCCCCAGACGGCAATCGTTTTTCCGCGCAGCTCACCACCAAAATACTCCCTCAAAATCGGGAGGAGTTTCTTTTTCTGATCGTCGTTAACAGCCATTACCGATTTCAAGGTACGGAAGTCGTAACCGTAGTCTTCGGATGTTTTGGCCAAAGCCTGTACATCTTTCGGGAAGCAGCTGCCGCCGTATCCAATACCCGCGAACAGAAAACGTTTTCCTATCCTTGTGTCTGTTCCGATACCCTTGCGAATGTCGTCCACATTTGCACCCACTTTCTCGCAAAGGTTTGCGATCTCGTTCATGAAGGTAATTTTCATTGCAAGGAATGAGTTTGCCGCATACTTGGTCATTTCAGCCGAACGCTCATCCATAAAAATTACCGGATTTCCCTGCCGAACGAGTGGAGCGTACAATTTCTCCATTACTTTCTTTGCAGACTCGGAAGTCGTACCGACCACCACGCGATCCGGTTTCATAAAATCTTCTACCGCTACACCTTCACGAAGGAACTCGGGATTAGAAACGACGTCGAAATCCACCGTAGCGTTACGCGCAATAGCTTCCCGTACTTTTTCGGCAGTACCCACCGGTACAGTGCTTTTGTCTACGATTACAGCATATTGCTTCAAGGTGTGTCCCAGGTCATCGGCAACGCCGAGGATGTATTTCAGGTCGGCAGACCCGTCTTCTCCCGGAGGAGTAGGGAGTGCCAGGAAAATTACCTCAGCACCTTCAATGCCTTCACTTAGGTTTGTAGTGAATTTAAGCCGGTCTTCGGCTATATTTCTATCAAAAAGGACATCCAGTCCTGGCTCATAAATGGGTATCTCACCATTTTGAAGACGAGCAACTTTCTGAGCGTCAATGTCAACGCAAGTCACCTGATTGCCAGTTTCTGCGAAACAAGTACCTGTTACAAGACCAACATAGCCTGTACCAACAACAGCTATTTTCATGATTTGAATGGAATAAGAGTGATCAGATTGTGATAGTGGTAAATGACGATGGTATTTCGGCATTTTTCGAACCAGGTCTTTCTGTCCGGGAGCGGATGCAAGCAAGGAGAATGCGCTCCTCGCTTGCTGCGGGAATGGAGTTGCAAGTATTCATTATATAACGTTGAGTGATGGTTAATGCTTTAAATCACAGGTGGCTTTTATCAAAAGTACCTGACGAATTTTAAATGCAAGGCTGCCCAAACGGGTTTGAAACAGCCTTACGAAAATTAATTTATCTTTTCATTGATAACAAATCACCTGGTTAAAAACCTTGGATTATTGCTACCATTGCTTGATTAGATTTTATTCTAGCCGCGGCCGACAAGCTTCTTGATTTTGTCTCCGACCCTCTGAGATTTGCTGGAAGCTTCCTCTTCGGCGTAATAGCCATATCCATAGCCACCATATCCGTAACCGTAACCGTAGCCAACCCCGTAATTCACGCCGTTGAAAATCACTGCCAGGTTCGCGAAGCGGCGCGCACGCTGCAATTCTCCGATCCGCTTAAGGTGATCCATGATGGTATAGTTGAAGCGAACGATGTACAGTGTTGCATCTACATGTTCCGCAATCAGCGCAGAATCCGTTACCAGTCCGTACGGAGGAGAGTCAATCAGGATATAGTCATACTTTTGACGAAGCTCTTCAAGCAGTAATGGCAGGCGTCCGTTGCTGAGCAATTCTGATGGGTTCGGCGGGATCGGCCCGCTGGTCAGTACATCGAATTTAGGGTGGATACCTGTTGACTGGATGAAATCTTCGTAATGTCCCTGGCCGATCAGACAGTTAGAAGCCCCGAATTTGTTAGGTACCATCAGCCTTTCGTGCAGCGTAGGTTTACGAAGGTCAAGACCGATGAGGAGTACGCGCTTATCGGAATAAGCCAAACTCGCCGCCAGGTTAATACTAACGAAACTCTTTCCTTCGCCACCTATTGATGAAGTGAACATCAGTACCCGGCAGGTTCCGTCCCCAAGGTATTGTAAGTTGGTTCGCAGGGCCCTTATTTGTTCGGCAACGGCACTCCGGCTGGTCATCTTGATGATTGCCTCTTCACCAGGGTGGCCGTTTGCAGCCGCTTTCATCTGACCTATTTCACCAAGTATAGATGAATGGGTTACCTTTTCGATATCTTCACGCCGTTGAACAGTGTTGTTGATCATGAAAAGAAGGTTGATCAGCAATATCGGAATGATAAATCCGGCAGCGCCTGCGCCTAACCAAATAATGGATTTTTTAGGCTTGATAGGATGAAAGGACGAGATAGGGGCGTCAATCAGCCGGCTGTCGGTCACTGTGGATGCGTAAGCCAAAGCTGTTTCCTCCCTTTTTTGCAGCAGGTACAAATAAAGTTCTTCCTTGATCGACTGCTGACGTTTTATACCAACAAACTCTCTCTCTTTTTTCGGAATGCTGCGAAGGCCGGCAGAAAAGCGGTTATTGATATTCTCCAGATTCCTTTTTGTGACGGCCATACCGCGTTTCAGGTTCTGAACGTTTTCGCGAATCGACTGTCTGGTTCCTGCCAACTGGGTGTTGATGGTTTCCAGTAAAGGGTTGTTCGGAGAAGTGGTTCTGGCGTATCGCTCACGTTGCAGCTCCAATTCGTTGAATTTGGTAAGCAATGAAACGAGAACGGGATCGTCGATCATATACGTTGCAGGGGCAACAGCGCCCTCGCCCGCATTGGAAATGTAGTTGTCGACGCTTTCCAGGATACTTATCTTCGTATTCACCTCGTTCAGTTTGGAGTCGTTTTCCTTGATGTTTTCAAGAAAAAGCTGAGATTCGGCGCTGATATCGGTAATGCCCTGGTTTGTCTTGTAAGATTCTACATCTTTCTCAACATCACCCAGCTCACCGGTGATCAAACCCAAACGATTTTCAATGAACTTAAGCGTATTGCTGGCCTCGCTGTTCTTATCAGTCAATGACGACTGTACGTAAACGTCTAAGAGTTTATTTAATACATCCTTTGATCGTTGCACATCGGTATCTTCGTAAGTCAGCTCCAGCACCGTACTTTTTATGTTAGGCTGCTCGACAGACAGACGATTCAGCATGTTTTCTGCCAGATTTTTCACCTCAGTGAAATTGACATTAACATCCTTAAATTCTGAATCTTCTCCCTTGGTCACCACAAACGCTCCCCACGCATTGTTGAAACGCTGGTTGAAGGCAAAAACACTCTCCTCATTGTTGAACCGGAAGTGTGTGCTATCCACCACGTGAATGACCATCGGTTCCTGGTAAGCGAGCGGGGTGGTTACTTCTGCTTTGACGACTACCGGACTTGTTTTGTACAAATTCACCGTGCGAAGACCGTCTTTGGAAGTGTAAGCAACATCCAATGTCAACTCCTTGATCACCTGCTCCATCAAAGTTTGCGACTTGATAATTTCGAGCTCGTTTTCAACCAGTTTATTTCCTCCGAACTGCGAACTGAGTTCCGTCAGAATGTCGCCCTGAGCACCGCCAAGTCCTTTCTTCTCATCTTTGATCAGAATACTGGTTTTAGTACTGTAAACCGGTTGGCTGATCTGCAGATAAAAGAAGGCGATCGTAAGGGCCAGTACGATAAAGATGGGAAACAGGAACCAATACCTGAGGTACCGTCTTACGTACTCAGCCAAATTGAATTGCACCTCTTCATCCTGAAGATCTGGCGCTAGGTGATTGGAATTTTGATCGTTCATAACATTGAGTATATAGTACTTTGGAAATCAAGGGCGATAATGTCGCATATTAGATATGCCAAGCGTCTTGGCAAAATGCCGCCGTAAAGGGTACTATTTGGTAAAATTTAGAATCAGGATGCCGAGCGTGCCGACAGCTGCTACTATTGAAGTCACAATCGGTACCAGCTGCACATTTCTGTCAGTGGCATTGATCCTGGTTTTAATCGGCTCGACATAAATGATGTCATTTTTGTGAGCGTAGTAGAAGGGGGAACCGAATATTTCGCGCGATGTAAGGTCAACTCGAGCATATTGTCTTTGACCGTTTTCCTCCCGGATAATCATCACGTTGCTTCTTTTGCCGTATATCGTGAGATCGCCCGCTAAGCTGAGGATTTCAGGCAAGGTGATTTTTTCGTCCGGAATAACATAAACAGCCGGGCGGGCAACCTCGCCCAGTACCGATACCTTGAAGTTCAGGTTTCTGACGATAACGGATGGCTCTTTGAGGTAGTTAAGCAGCCTGATGCGGATCGTGTCGGCGGCATCAGTCGTCCTCATACCACCCACATTAACCTTTCCAATCAGCGGTATTTCGATAGAACCGTCAGAGTTAACCAGGTAGCCAAGCGGCTGTACCCTTGCGCCCCCGCTTGTGGTGGAGTAGTTGGTACTTGCAGTAGTAAAAGTATTCGGAGCGTTGAAGACCTCGTTGGCCTCGGTATTCAAGCTTCCTACTACAATCGACAGGATATCGTTAGGTTGAATAGTGGGGGTGTATTTGTGCGCAATTTCCTGCGTGATGTATCTCGTGGAGTCGCCTTGGAAATATACAATGGATTTTGGAGAGACACAACTCGTCATTCCTCCGATTGTCGCTATATAAGCTAAGAATAATATGAGACTAATTTTTGTCAAATGCTGTTGTTGCTGTTTCATGTTTTAACGTTGAGTGGTCGAGAGGTACTTGCAAGAATTTGTTTTTCAGTGTCTTAATGATAGTTTAAATGGGATCAACAAAGTCAAGATTCTAAATATAAAAGAATTATTCTAAAAAGCGCCAGTTCTGACTGCAAACGAGCAAAAATAGAATATCTTGGTATAGTGCAATGCTTTTCGTGGATATTATTTAGTGCAAATATAGAATAAATTCAATTATCACCGTGGAATTTTTATGAGTTTTTCATTCTGAAACGGATAATCGCTTACCCAATTTTCGCTATTGCTTTTCTGGATCATATCCAGATGCTGGATTTTATGCGCATCCGTGCCCAAAAAAGTGATCAATTTATTTTTCAGCAGCCACCTTGCCATCTTATGAATGTTTTCTCCATAGTATCCGGTAAGTGACAAAATATTCACTTGTAATTCACAGCCCTGATCGGCCAGCTTCTTATACACAGAAGGGTCGGAATAGAAGTAAGTGTACCTTTCAGGATGCGCTAAAACCGGCTGATAACCCTTTTGAATAATAGAGAAAAGGGTTTCAGAAGTATTCATAAGTGGGGTTGAGTAGGGTAGTTCGACCAGTAACCTGTTGCCGGGAAGTGTCAGGAGCTCCGTCCCCTCATCCAGCAAATCACCGAAATGCTCGTCGAGAAAGTACTCCGCCGCTGCATCAATCTCGATCGACAGCCCTGCCGCTTTACAAGCCTGGCGAACTTCTTCAAGGCCCGATTGAATAATTTGTGGCGTGTTGCGGTAGCAATCCCACATAACGTGGGGAGTTGCCACAATATGTGTGTAGCCAAGCCGCTCCATTTTCGAAACCATCGCCACAGACTCCTCCATCGTCTGAGCGCCATCATCTATTCCAGGTATGATATGTGAATGAATATCGATACCAATATGATCTAATGCGACGCCCTGGGATGACGCTTTCTTACCACCAAATAACCAATTGAACATATTTTCGGTCTATCGCGCTGTCTAAACTGCATTGACTGGGTCGGTTGCGGGAAGACATCTAAAGATTGAATGAGTTAGAGCAAATGTAATCCAAAAATCATGGATTTTGCCAAGAAAGGCATATTGTAGCTTGAAAGTTTCATGGCTACAACGCGATTTGAAGAGAAATTTAATAAAATCATAATTTGAACTATTCCAATGCAGGGTAATTTCGAAATGTTGCTCGCTAAAAAATTGTGCCAGGTTGCCGCCCGGCCAATGTCTCCTGATGCTGCCACAAATCCTGGAACACCGGACTGTTCCGATACAGATCGTCGAACGTTCCTTCGTCGATCAGGTGTCCGTCGCGGAGAATGTAGACGTAGTCGAACTTGGTCAGCAAATGCAGCCGGTGCAATGTCGACACCACCGCTTTCCCTTTGAATTCGGCAAACATCTTATCGTAAATCTGCGCCTCCGTTTTTGGATCAATGCTGCTCGTGGGCTCGTCGAGGAGCACAATGTCGCTCGTGCGCGCCGCGAGGATGCCGCGTGCGAGAGCGAGACGTTGTTTTTGCCCGCCGGAAAGGTTCACCCCCTTCTCCTGAATGCTCGATTCGAGGCCTTTGGGCAGCTTGTCGACCACGTCGGCGAAATGAGCCGTTTCGCAGACTTGCATAATGTCACTTTCTTCGAACGGCAGGCCGAGCGTGATGTTGTAGGCGATGGTATTTTCAAAAATCTCCGGGTCCTGCGGGAATAGCGTCACCTGGTCGGCCAGCATTTCGATGGCGGCGTCCTGCTCGCCGTCGATGGTGACCTTAACGTCCTTTTCTGGTTGATATAAGCCTCTCAGCAATGCGAGCAGGGTACTTTTGCCGCTTCCGCTTTCTCCGATGAATGCAATGCGCTGGCCGCGGCGGATCCGGATATTGAGGCCGTGGAGGCTGTGGGCCTGCTTTTCGGCATCGTACACCTCGCCGTGCGAGAAGTTGAGGTTGCTGATATGGATTTCCTGCCAGCTGTCGGGAAGCTCGCCGGCTTCGTCCACGCGATGGTGCTTATGGTAAGCCTCGCCGATCGCCCGGGCGGTCTGCACCTCGGTATTGTAGCGGATGATCTCCGTGTATTGCCAGGCAATATCCTGAAACACGCTGGTAAACTGGTTGACGTAGCTCAGCAAAGTAACCAGCCCGCCCACGAGAAACACCTCGCCCGGTACATAATTCTGGTATACATAGCCGATCGTGACCACAATGTAGATCACCGCAATAAAGATGCTCGCCACAAACCACTTCCACTCGTTGATCGTCACCGATCGCCGGAAAGGAGGGAATACGTCGGCCACCTTGCTCATAAGGCTTATTTTCATTCGCTTTTCCAGCCTTAATGTAATGACAGTGATGATATTGGAAAGGCTGTCAAACAGGGTCGAGGAAACGATATGCTCCTTTTCGTTCGATTCATCGAGTGCTTTGATAAACGGTTTATCAAACTTGAAAATCACATACACATTAATTATCCCGATCAATACCCCGATAGCGCCGAAAAGCGGGGAAAACCAGATGATCGCGATGAAGGAAAATATGAACTTGGCAAATGCGTGCAGGAACATGAAGCCGTTCTGGAAGAAGTCCTTCAATGCCTCGTATGCTTTGCGGATGCGGTTGATCGTCGCGCCGCTGTGGTGGTCCTGGTGCCAACGGATCGGCAAATGCAGCGACTGATGGTACAGTTCGTCGAGGAAATTGCGGCTCAGGTCGAAAGCCAGCTTGCGCTCCATCACGCGCGCAGGCCCGTGGAATGCCCATTCGAGCAGGGTCAGGCCCAGGTACGCGCCCCCGTAAAGCCACACATTGTGCAAGGTACCCTGCGCATCCTTCTGAATGGATTGGATAAACCAGCCGTACAGCAGCGGGTGTGCCGCCAGGACGAGGTTGGCCATGACAAACATTCCATACACCAGCAGGTAGCGTCCACGTTGCTGACGCGCATAGCGCCAGGCCGTCGCAAGAAGGGATAAATAGGGGTTCTTCATCGAAATTTCGGCAATTGCAGGGCGGGCGCCAGGCCCCCCCGGCACCTTACAACCACAAAATGCCTCCGAAGGTTGCCTCTCGGTCGGTAAACTTTGTGTGAAGAATCAGTAGTTTTTAGGAGTTTAAGGTTTAATTACACGTTGACCGATTTTTACAAACCAACCTTTTTGAACTACCAAACCGGAATTTTTATGAGAAGATTAATGCATGTTTTTTGCAGCGCTGTTTTGCTGAGCATTGCCCTGGGAATTTCCGCCCATGCACAGGACGGCTGGATCACACTATTCAATGGAAAGGACTTCACGGGCTGGAAAGTCGGTGCAAATGCAAGCTCCTTCTCGATCGAAGATGGCGCCGTTAAAGTGGCCGGGCCACGGGCGCATCTTTTCTATGAAGGCCCCATTAAAAACCACATGTTCAAAAATTTCGAGTTTAAAGCACAGGTGAAGACGACACCGGGTTCCAACTCAGGCATTTTTATCCATACCACTTACCAGGAAGACGGCTGGCCTTCGCAAGGCTACGAAGTGCAGGTGAACCAGTCGCATACCGACTACAAGCGCACCGGCAGCCTTTATAATGTAGTGGATGTGAAAGATACTTTCGTGAAAGACAACGAGTGGTATACCGAATACGTCAAAGTGGAAGGCAAGCACATTACCATTAAGATCAACGACAAAGTGGTGGTGGATTACGAAGAAGCCGATGTAGACAAACGTGAGGGAGATATGAAAACCAAATTCCTGAAACAAGGTACATTTGCATTACAAGCGCACGATCCCAAGAGTGTGGTTTATTACAAAGATATCCAGGTACGTCCTTTGACCGAATAAAAGCATTTGCTTCTCATGGAAGAAGAAGTTCATTTCGAATCGATATTGGAACGCCTCCCCAAAAAGGGAGGCGAATTTTATATGATGGTACCCGACGAGGTGGCCGCGCAGTTTGTAGAAGGCCGCAAGCCCGCGCGCGTACGCTGCGTGCTTAACGGTCACGTGCATTTCCAGTGCACGATCCGGCCGAAGGGTGGGGGAGGGTTTTATATTAATGTTGCTACCCAACTGCGCCAGCAAGGCAAGCTGGTGCTGGGTCAAAAGCTGTTTGCATCCGTCAAAAAAGACGACAGCGAATACGGCCGCGATATGCCGGAGGAATTGCAGGAATTGCTCGCGCAGGATGAAGAAGCGAAGCGGTTGTTTGAAAATGCCAAACCTGTGAACCAACGGGCGATCATTCATTACATCGCCAGTGCCAAATCGGTACAGGTGCGGATTGACCGCTCTATTATGATGACCGACAGGCTGAAAACAGGACGGATCGTGTAAAGGTTTGTCAGCGGTGCTCAGCCGACGGGCCGCCCGAAAAAGAGGCGGTAACCATTTGGATCGGTCACCGCAAATCCGCGGATATTATCGGTATTGTTTTCAAGAGGTTGATTGAACGGCACGCCTTTGGAACTGAACTCCTCGAACAATGCATCAGGGTCGGATGCGCTGATATGAGCGTCCCAGACCGCCCATTCGTAGCGCGTATGATTGGGAATGGGCTCTCCGCTCGCTTTAAGCATGACGTACACCTGTCCACGGCCGAGCATTGTGAAATACGGCTCGTCCTCATCCGTAATATACAATACCTCGAAGCCGAGTTTGCCCACGTAGAAATCCACGGACTCCCGGAGGTCGGCCACAATAAAAAAAGGCGCGATAAATGCCAGATCGGACATAGGGTTATTTTTAAATGTAGCTGGATATCAGCCTGGAAGCGTTATTCTTCCCTGCTGGTTACATTCCGGTACTGGCTTGGCGAAATGCCTTCCGATTTACGAAATTGTCTTCCGAAATAATTCAAATCCGAAAAACCGAGCTGATAGCAGATATCCGAAATGCTATCCTTGGTATGTGAGAGCAATTGCTTGGCCTTTTTAATCTTTTCTCTCAATATAAAATCCAGCGGGCTGATACTGAATTCGCGTTTGAATGCGCGATAGAACGACGCCCGGCTCATGCAGGCCTTCTCGCTCAGGTCCTCTACCTGGATCTTTTCATTGATATTGGCTTTGATATAATTCACCACAAATGCGAGCGGACTGTCCTCATGCAGGTAGGAGGCCGCGTCGGTCGCTGCCAGGTGCTGCGTCTGTATGATATGCACGATGAGCTCCTGCAAAGTGAGGTCGGCGAGGATGTCTTTGCCTAATGCACTGCCGGAGCAGATTTTAATGAGCTTGTTGAGCGTCTGCGCGAGCTCGATATTGTTGAGGAAATGGTACTGGCTATGCTGTAACGACCAGAACTGCTGCTTGCCTTCCCGCGGATAGGTTTCGCTGAGGCGGTCGACGATCTGCTGGATCTTCTGCTGGTCGATGGCCAGGGCAATGCATTGGGTCGGATTGTCGCGCTGGGCTTCGGGGAAATCGATCTTCATCGTCACATTGGCCGGTACGAGCACTGTTTCGCCCGGCAGATAGTCAAAGCCCGGCTGGTCGAACAAATGCATGATCTTTTTCCCGCGTAACATGCTGGTCACGACAAAATCCGGAAATGTAAGCGGCACCAATGCCGAAGGCTGCAAAGTCTCGAACAGGTTCAGTTCGCAGTTTTCCAGCGTAAACGCCCTTCGATTCTCTACCAAAGTCTTCAAGGATTTCTCCGCCGAAACCGTCACCTGATCTAACCTGAAACCGTCTGCCATCTCCTTTTATTTTAAATCTCAACACCCTTTCCCGTAGTCCCTGAATCTCAGCCCACCAATATAGCTTCTGACAACACCTGACTACAAATGACTATCCTCTATTGCCTACAATCCTCCCTTTTCTAGAATCATTAAATATAACTCTTTTCCGAAAAAATGAGATAATTATCCTAACACTTGACACGATCGTACCACTGATTAACGCCAGGCAAGACTAGGTTTGTATGGTCAATCATTTCAAATAAATAACCTTTAATCATGGATACGATCACTGAAAACCCAAAAGTTGAGAGTAAGACGTACAGCAGTGAGAATCTGGCCAAAAGGCCTGATTTTAAGGAAAAATACGACAATTATATCAATGGTAAATTCGTAGCGCCTGTCCAGGGGGGCTATTTCGAAAACATCTCGCCCATCGACGGCCAGGTGTTCACCCAGGCTGCCCGCTCTACGAAGGAAGATGTGGAAGCGGCGCTCGACGCGGCACATTCGGCATTCCCGGCGTGGAGCAAAACCTCCGCCGCCAACCGGAGTAACCTGCTCCTGAAAATCGCGCAGGTGATCGAAGACAACCTGGAATATCTGGCCATCGTGGAAACCATCGACAACGGAAAAGCCATCCGCGAAACCCGCGCTGCCGACCTACCGCTTTGCGTTGACCATTTCCGCTACTTCGCCGGCGTCATCCGTGCGGAAGAGGGCAGTGTGTCCGAGCATGACGAAAATACCGTTTGCATTAACTTGCACGAACCGCTGGGCGTCGTGGCACAGATCATTCCCTGGAATTTCCCTTTACTGATGGCAACCTGGAAGATCGCCCCTGCATTGGCTGCCGGTAATTGCGTGGTGGTAAAGCCGGCCGAGCAGACGCCGACATCTATTATGGTGTTAATGGAGCTGATCGGGCATATTTTACCTCCCGGCGTGCTCAATATCGTTACCGGCTTCGGTGTGGAAGCTGGTAAACCGCTCGCATCGTCGCCTCGCGTGGCGAAGGTCGCATTTACGGGCGAAACCACTACCGGACGGCTTATTATGCAGTACGCATCAGACAACCTCGTGCCGGTGACGATGGAGCTGGGCGGGAAATCGCCGAATATTTTCTTCCCGTCGGTGATGGATGCCGACGATGAATTCCTGGATAAGGCCATTGAAGGTGCGGTGCTTTTTGCATTGAACCAGGGAGAAGTCTGTACCTGCCCGTCACGCATGCTGGTGCACGAGCGTATCTACGACAAGTTCATCGAAAGGGTAATCCAGCGCACCAAGGCGATCAGAATGGGACATCCGCTCGACGGGACCACGATGATGGGCGCGCAGGCTTCGAATGACCAGTATGAAAAGATTTTGTCCTACCTCCAGATAGGGAAGGAAGAAGGGGCGGAGGTGCTCGCCGGCGGCGCAGCGCAGCGTTTTGAAAACGGCATTTCCGGCGGCTACTACATTCAGCCTACCATTTTTAAAGGCCATAACAAAATGCGGATCTTCCAGGAAGAGATATTCGGTCCGGTGGTGTGTGTGACCACTTTCAAAAGCACCGAGGAGGCAATTTCCATCGCGAACGACACGCTTTATGGCCTGGGTGCAGGCGTGTGGACGCGCGACGCGCATGAGATTTACCAGGTACCACGGGCGATCCTGGCGGGTAGGGTGTGGGTGAACAACTACCACGCCTACCCCGCCCACGCTCCGTTCGGTGGCTATAAAAAGTCGGGCTTTGGCAGGGAAAACCACAAAATGATGCTGGGTTATTACCGCCAGACCAAAAATATGCTGATTTCCTACGATAAGAACAAGCTGGGATTTTTCTGAGGATGTTATGACGGAGCGCGTTCTGATTACTCCCGAAGCCGAAAAGGTTGTCGACCAGCTTCGGGAGGTGCATGGAGAGCTGATGTTTCATCAGAGTGGCGGTTGTTGTGATGGCTCGCAGCCCATGTGTTTCCCCAAAGGAGAGTTCCGCGTGTCGGATAGTGATGTGTTGCTGGGGGAAATAGCGGGCTGCGGGTTTTTCATGAGCCGCGATCAGTTTGAATACTGGCAGCATACCCAGCTGACGATCGATGTCGTTCCCGGGCGGGGCGCGAGTTTCTCGTTGGAGATCCCGCTGGGTGTGCGTTTTATTACCCGTTCAAGACTTTACACGCCCGAAGAAGTCAGCAATCTGACGGCAGTCAACGTCTGAAAACCGCATAGTAAAAGCAGGTGTAGTCAAGTGTAGCCAGGTTTTGTCGGGGATTGTTTTACCAATGACATTAACCGACTATACCAGGCTACACATGACTACAAATGAACACACCGGGCCAACCCGTGTAGTTAATATTTTACACAATGGTTTCGCACCTTTCTTGTCGTTTTAGCACTTATTGGTTATATTTGTTCAAATCGAGCGGTTTGCTGACTGGGAAAATCAAGGTCAGCTATATCTATAACACATCTGTAAATCAACGGATTTGCGGATTTTAAAAGCTGAATTTTGAATTTCAACGAATTTGAACTCCACGAAGACGTGCTAAACGCCGTGGATTCCATGAACTACCAACAGGCAACGCCTATCCAGGAGCAGGCTATACCACACATTCTCAGCGGCAAAGACCTTCTCGCCTGCGCACAAACGGGAACCGGCAAGACCGCCGCGTACCTGATTCCTATTCTCGACAAAGTCGCCCACGAGGCCAACGAACATACCGGTGCACTGATATTGGTGCCTACCCGCGAACTGGCCGTGCAAATCGACCAGCAAATTCAGGGTTTGGGCTATTTTGTGGGAGCAACCAGCATTGCCGTGTACGGCGGCAACAAAGGTCCCGAGTGGGACCAGCAGAAAAAGGCATTGACCCAGGGTGCCGACATTATCATCGCCACGCCGGGCAGGCTCATCGCGCACCTTCAACTGGGGTACGTCCATTTCCGCGACTTGCGGCACCTTGTCCTCGACGAGGCCGACCGTATGCTGGACATGGGTTTTCTCAGTGATATCCTTAAAATCATGAGCTATCTGCCCAATGAAAGGCAGACACTGATGTTTTCGGCCACCATGCCTTCCAAAATCGGCGACCTGGCCAAACGCATTTTGAAAGACCCGGAAGAGATCAGGCTTGCCGTCTCGCGCCCTGCCGACCGGATCGATCAGCAGTTTTACCTGGCCAAGGACGAACAAAAGCTTCCATTGCTGATGCATTTGCTGAAAGGCGTGGAAAATATCAGTATGGTGCTGTTTACTTCGCGCAAATCCAACGTGGAGCCGATCGTGCGGGCATTGCGTAAACTGGGCCTCGCTGCGCATGGCATTTCATCGGATTCCGAACAGGGAGAAAGGGAAATTGTGCTGCGGGACTTCAAAAACCGGCAGTTTCCGATCCTCGTTGCAACCGACGTACTATCCCGCGGCATAGATATTGATAATCTCAGCCATGTGGTGAACTACGACGTCCCCCGCGACCCGGAAGATTATGTGCACCGTATAGGGCGTACGGCACGCGCCGAATCACAAGGCACTGCGATGACATTCATCAATGAGCAGGATCAGAAATACGTATTGAAGATCGAGCGGCTTTTTGAAAAGGAATTGGAGAAAAAATCCGTTACGGCGGAACTTGGACTAGGAGAGTCTCCTGCGTTCGAGCCGCCACGGTTTCGGTCGGGAGGACGTAATAACAATAACAACCGAAAAAAGCCTGGTCCGGGAGCGCCATCTGCGAGAAAACCACATCGCGAGGCCAAACCCCAGGAGACAGTAAGCGCGGAGGCGGCACCGGCCGACGGAAAGCCAAAGCGCAGGAACAAGCGGCGGAGACCTAAAAAGGATCAGCCCCAAACCGTAAACCCTACGGAGGCACAGGCCTCCTGATCAGAGTTAGTCAGACGTGAGCATTCGTTTGTCTTGCTTATTCGTCATGAAAGAACTTAAATTACGTACACTTGGACCGTCTGATAGATTGGATAAGGAATTATAAATTCAGCGTATCCGATCCTCCTATCATTACGATGGAGGGTTTGTTCTCGCTACTGCTGCTTCTGCTTTTAAGCCTGCTTGCAGTATTTTTCCACCTTGTCCGCATCCTTTTCAACTCTCCGGTCGACTTTTCACTCGACTGGAACCTTTTTCTGAGCTGGATACCGCTCATTATCGCCTTTCTCGCTGATAACCTCACGAAGCGGTTCGGGCATATCCCGGTGATTTTGGGCATATTTAGCATTGCGTGGCTGGCATTCTTCCCGAATGCGCCGTATATGATCACTGACCTCGCGCACCTCACCGTCGATTACCAGCGCGACCTTACCTGGCACGACACGATCATGCTGTTTTCCTATGCAGAAGTGAGCTTGTTTAACGGGCTGGTGTCGCTGTACTGGATTCACCGCTCCTGGCGCCGTGTATTCGACCGCAAACCGGCCAACACCTTGCTCCTTGTGAGCCTGCCGCTGGCGGGCTTCGGCGTGTACCTTGGGCGTGTGCGACGGATGAACAGCTGGGACATTATCCACGAGCCGGGTGCCATTCTGAACAACCTTTTCGAAAGTTTACTCGATCGCACCGCCTGGGTTTTTGCGATGGAGATCGGGATGCTGCTGGGGATTTTATACCTCGTGCTGTGGGGTGTGATACGCTTCCGGATCCGGCATTCGAAAAAGAATACCGAATCCGAAAATCACTAGTTGTTGATCAGAAACTTGAATGTTTCGGAGCCCACGGTGAGAAGATACAGGCCGTTGGCGAACTTTGACACGTCGGCAGGGGCCGTAGGAACAACTTTCCCTGCCATGATCACCTGCCCGTCCAGGTTTCGTATACTGAAAGGTTGATTTGGATTAGTAACCTTAATTGTCAGTTTATCTTTCACAGGATTTGGAAAAATGCTGGTTGCATCCGTGTCCGTCCTGAAATTTGAGAACTTATCCTGCACAGCTACAATTTTTGAATACGCATACGTGCCATCTTCGTCCATTTGTTTCAGCCGATAATAAGTCATTCGGTATGGGGCGTTGTCCCAATGCTCATACAGATGGTTTATCGTGGAATTACCATTTCCGGGAATGAATGCCATAACATTAAACGACTTGCCATCCCGGCTTTTTTGAACTTCAAATCCTGAATTGTTGATTTCCTGCGAGGTCTCCCATTTAACGATGTTACCTTCCCGATTGTTAATACCTGTAAAACTGACCAGCTCGACGGGTAACGAGGCACAAATTGTGCTTATCTGGCTGACATCGCCGCATCCTTCTGCATTTTCCTGGATAAGGTAATTGTTCCGATTGGATATGAAATTGCAAATTGCCTTGGAGCTACAAAAAGAAAGGGCGGTGTTGCCTATTATTTTTATATAGGAGGGGGTGGTGTAATTCACGCTATCGAGTCCCGCGAGTGTGGTTAGTGCCTTGTTATCTTCGAAGTTGATATAGTCGTAAACACTCTTGAGATTGGCTAGTCCGGCAACGCTCGTCAGCGCAGGATTTTGACCTATGTAAAGAAACCCTCCGATGTAAGTCAGTTGCTTTAAAGGGTCCAGATTGGTGATCAGGGGATTCGCTCCAACCGCAACCGCTCCCATAATAGTTGTTATACCTTCCAGTCCTGTAAGGCTGGTAAGGCTCGCGCTTCTTCCAATAGATAGGAAGCCGGGAATGACTGTGAGCTTGCTTAATGCGCTAATACTCGTCAGGGCCCGATTGTCAACGACCCTGACGTTGTTTCCTACGGTCGTCAGCGAGGATAGTCCATTTAAATTGGTAATCAGGGGGTTGTTGTTAATATCAATTTCTCCCGTAACGCTTTTAAGGTCTGCCAGCCCATCGAGGTTCAACAGGTTCGGGTTTTCAAAAATGTAGAGCGGGCCGTCGATCTCCTTTATCCCGGAAAGGCCATTCAGGTTGATGATCCCTGCACCGGAAACCGTAATTCCCTGGATTGCGCAGGTCTTCGTGGCCGCAGAAAGGGTGTCGAGGTCGTGCTGGCTTGTCAGGTTGAGCGTTATCGTGCATCTTTGTGCGTTTGCTGGCAGGATTGCCGACAACGCCAGCAAGGAGCTTAGGAGAAGTTTTTTCATAAAGTAAGGTAACGTTGGTAAAGTTTGTAACCGGTGCAATATAACCGATTTCCGGAAAGGTGAAATTTGCAGAAACCAAAATCTGACTAAAAAATTTTCATCTGGATTTGAACAGCATTGAATGGAGCCATTAGACATTTTGTTCCGCAACGAAAATCTCGTCGCAATCAATAAGCCCAACGGCCTTCTCGTCCACCGCTCGCCCATTGCCAGCGATGCCGATGTGTTCGCGGTACAGCTCCTGCGCGACCAGTTAGGGCAGAGGGTTTACCCAGTCCACCGCCTTGACCGGAAAACCTCGGGCGTGCTGCTGTTCGCATTGGACGAAGCCATGAACAGCGAAATGCAGCGCAGGTTCATGAACGGGGAAGTTGCCAAGACTTACCACGCCATCGTACGGGGCCACACGCCCGGCGAAGGTGAGATCGATTATCCGCTCAAACGCGACGACGGGGTGGTCCAGGATGCCGTCACAATTTTCAAAACGTTGCAGCATACCGAAGTGCCATTTGCAGTCGGCAAACACCCCACATCTCGCTACTCGCTCGTCAAGCTGAACCCCGCCACGGGAAGAATGCACCAGCTGCGCAAGCACATGGCGCACATTATGCATCCCATCATCGGCGACCGGCCGCACGGGTGCAACAAGCAGAACCGGTATTTCAAGGAGCATTTGGATATGATGCAGATGATGCTGCATGCGGTGTCACTGGAATTTTCGGATCCGGCTGGCGGCGGCGCCATAAGCATAGAGGCACCGTATCAGCCGGAATTTTTAAGGATGCTGGATGTACTCGGGTTGGCGTCAGGCCAGGATCAATGAGCCATCGCCCGTGACAGCGGCTTTTGATATGCGCCTTTTTTCTTTTCCGCAAAATCAGTATAATCCGGCTTGCTGTCCGGTTGCAAAAAGCCGGGCGTTCTGACGAGGTCCGTCAGGCTTGAAAAATGCTTGACACCGAATCGCTCCATCAGCATTCTTCTGTGGTATTTCAGCTCGATCATGGAAATATTCAGGTTGTTGGCGATCGTGCGGAAAGGTTCGTCTCTGGACAGCGCTTCCAGAAACGCCCGTTCGAGGCTCGACAAATACTCGACGGATGCCTTGCCGGAATTTATTCCCGCCGATAGAATATTCTGCACGTCTTCGGATAAGAACAGATTTCCTTTCCGAACCTGGGCAATAGCGTCCAGCAGCTCCTGAAAATTGCAGGTTTTGGTCAGGAATGCTCTTGCTCCGAGCTTCATATAACTTCTGACGAGCCAATCGTCATTAATCGAAGTCAGAATGATTACGCTGGTTTTAGGGTCAGCTGGAAAAATCAGGTCCAGACCCTTGTCATATTTGCCGTTAAAACTAAGTTCGGTAATGACGATGGTGGGCACATCGTCGCTTTTGCGCGTGAAGAAGGATTCGACTGAGCTGTAAATGGCTACCGATCCAATCGTCGGCAGCGATTTCAGCAAATTCACTTTTAAAGCCTCGGTAAAGATCTGATGACTGTCGATCAATGCTATGTTCATCTTGGTGCAGGGTGTTAGCGACAAGCGGCATGCACCGCCCGCCAAATGGGTGGAATAGTAGTCAGGAATTCGATATAGCTGTGCCAGTGAATGCACGACGCGGTCGCGGCTATCGTATGCAGCGGCAGGTTGCAACAGACAGGCTGGCCTGTGTTACGTCAATACTGGCAAGCTGGGTCTCGTAGGCGACCGGTCGTTATACGGGCCGGGTCAACAATGTTAAGGGGTGATGGTGGATCTGTTTGAGAAGCAGATCATTATGGAAGGCAGCGGGATTTCTGGCTTGCATCATTATAAGTAAGGGTTAACGTTGAGTAAAATATCCAGGAGAATATCCTAAGATGAAGCTATAAAACAAAGTTTATTAACACAAATGCTAAATCGACGTATAGTATTAATAAACTGAGATTTATTCAAAATTTTATAATAAATAATTGGATAATTCCATGTTTGAAATGTCTGAAAGATTGAACTGGGCAAGCGGGTTACGTAGTAATTTGGCGTAACTAGGACGCTAATGCATATACGCGATCTGCCAGTTGATTTGAAATTCCTTCCAATATGTAGAACTTTTTTCGTCGGGTTCGTGAGTCAAGGACGTTGTGTCGTAGCATTTATTAGATGCTTCTTTGTCCAGAACGTATTTATGGTACGGATGTTTTTTCAAGAGGTTTTACAAGGCTAGCCGAAAGATAATTATTATGTAGAATGTCAAAGCACTTTTACTTATCGTACGAATTAGGTCACTATTTTCACATAGATTGTACTCAACGGTATAATAAAAAGGGGGTCTTGCGCAATGCAGACCCCCTGGTTTTTTATCAGAATCAATCTTTCTGTCAGAGAACAGCAATCCGCTCCTGCTGCACAATGCCGTTTTGCCTCACAATATGAACGTGATACAGACCGGTTGAAAGGTTTTTTATCGCAAGTTTCTCCGGTACACGGCTGGCTTCGTAAACCGTTTTTCCTTCCAGGCTGATTATCCGGAACCGGATAACTTCTTTGCTGTTTTCTACAAACAAAACATCTGAAACAGGATTTGGATAAACAGCAGCAACTTTCGCCGCCGGATTGTCGAATTGAAGGCTAACAATCTGGCTGTAAGCGTAAGAGCCATCGAGGTCTTTCATTTTAAGTCGGTAGTAGTTCAGTCCGTTGGATGGTGTCATATGTATCCATTGGTAGTTAATAACTGAATTGCTCTCACCGTTGGCGTCCTGTGTACCCGCTTGTTGCCAGTTCAGGGCATCGAGGCTGTGTTCAACCTCAAACACCGCGCTGTTACTTTCCTCGGCGGTCGCCCATTGTAGCAGAGCTGTGCGATTTTCAATATGCCCTTTAAAGTGAGAAAGTGTAACAGGAAGCGAGGTGCAAGCTAGCTGTACGGCCGATTGGCTCTCACACCCGGTGCCGTTTCCACTGATGGTTGCAATGCTTGCATTGATGTGGTCACACACAGCGGAAATCGCGCATGTGGTCAGTTTGGGATTGTCCCTCACCTGTAACCCGCTGATCGTAAGAGCGGCAACCCTCTCGGAGGAGCTGACCCGGTTGAGATTAGTAGCAGTGCCCAAACCCGAGAGACTTCTTAACTCCGGATTATCGCTAACCTGCAACCATCCTACATTCGTCAGGTTTTCCAATCCCGATAAGTCCGTCAGCAACTCGTTTCTGCGTATGATGAAATTGGTTGCCGAAGATAGATTATGTATGCCATTGAGGCTCGTGAGGCTTTTGTTTTCACCTACAACCAGCCAGTACACGGAGGTTACGCTTTCTAATCCCGACAGGTCAGACATCAGATTGTTATCGCTCAAATAGGCTTCGCTCAGATAAGTGAGGTGGGTGAGGCCATGGAAGCTTTTCAGGTTTTTGTTCGAGCTTACATGCATCTGGTACCCCACCGACGACAGACTTTCCAAACCCGATAAATCCGTCAGCGTGTCGTTTCCCGCGATATTTATCCGGCTGACGGTTGTAAGGCTGGTCAGGCCGTTAAGGCTTGCAAGGCTTTTGTTCGAACCGATCGACAGAATGTCATTCACATATTCCAAACGGCCAAGGCCCGACATGCTGGTTAGCGAATCGTTGTTGGTGATATAGAATGTGCTGGCGTAGGACAGGCTGTCAAGTCCTTTCAGGTTAACCATTTTTTTATTGAAACGGATAT
>CBIHPQ010000003.1:0-38108 GCA_966211825.1 uncultured Dyadobacter sp.
CGTCATCGACACCATGCCTTCGCCATTAGGTACCAATGCAAGGTCCTCGAATGCGCCCGTTTGCAAGTCATAGGAAAGGAAATGCCCGCCGGGGTACAATGCGTAACCTTCCGGTGCTTGCTCGGGAAGGCGATCCATGCCGTCGATCAACTGGTAATAGCCAACGTGGGTCGAAAAATAGAGCTTGCCGTTTCTTTCATAAAAACGGACGTGGCTTTTGCCTTGCGGAATGGCTTTTAAATGCGTTTCACCACAAATGTCGGTCCGGTCGCCGAGGTGTTGGGTGCTGTCGGTTGCCGGATCGTACACAAACATCTGCCCGCTGATCTCGTGGTTGTCCGACGACAGGAGATAATAAATCTTCCCGTCGCTCGCGGCCGAGAGCGCGTTGTAGGTGTCATGCGCACGCGAAAAGCCCGAATAATAATGCCTGGCAATCAAGGGTTGCGGATCGGTTAATGCTTCAAAAGCAATGGAATAATCGATACTGTTCACGGTAATGCTGATGTTGACTAATGCTAATTCTTGATAACCCGCGATTCCGGTTTGACAATCCCGGCCTGTTTGGCGAGTTGAACCATCGCATTCAAAATTTCTATTTCGACATCGGACGCCCAGGTTGCAGGCAGCCCGTACACGATCGCCGCAACCTCGCCCTCATAGCCGCCCTCGCGGAGAATGGTCGTGCTCGGTATATAAGTCATCACATCATTGGAATACCCCATTACAAATGTTTCCTGGCCGAATATTTTTTTGAGATTAATCGCATAATCCACAACCAACTCGCCGCCCAGCGTCATAATGGCCTGATCGCCGAGCTTCCACACCTGCAATGGAAATGGGTAGGAAGTTTGAAAAGGTTTGCCCTCGTCGATCTGCGCGATCATTCGTTTGGCCCATTTCTGTTGGAAACCGGTTGCCTTTTCGGCCATTGCCGAAAGTTGCTGGCGGGTAGGAGCGGTGGTCAGCGAAAGGTTAATTTCACTATATGCCGTTGAAAGTTGTGGTTCCAATGGCTTCATTTCTTCGCTCAAAACACGCTCCACAGCCGCTGCAAGCGTTTTTCCATATTGAATTGCCAGTGGGACCGTGTGCCGGGGCAATGGATTCTGATCGGCTCCCGCGCCCTGAAAAAACAATGCGGTAGCGCCCGGATACAGCTTTTCAAGCTCGATCTGCGCCCAGCCGGGATAGTCCCCCGACCATCGAAGACCGTCGAGAACAGTAGGGTGGCAGGCATAACCAAATGCAATGGCAATGATTTTACCTTTTGCATCGGACACTTTCAGCACTGGAACCGCCGGGTCGCCGGGACCGGTGATTTCCGTTAATCTTTCCAATGTCGCCGCATCATTATTCCGGCGGTTTACCTGAAAGCGCGTCACGCCGTTTTTCGCTTCGATCGTCGCGGGCTGCAATGCCTTCAATGCATCGCCAGTCAGCGTTACAATCTGTTCAATGAGCTTAGCGGAATATTGGTCGATCTTTTTTTGTTCTCCTTCATTCAAAGGATAAATATCCGACAATGCCGCGCCAAGTACCGGCCCAGAATGCGTGTGCGAACTGTTAAGGATAATTTGCGCTTTCGACAGCTTGTACCGCGTATTGATTTTGGCACGAATATCGTCCGACATCGCTTTGGGAAAACCCAACAAATCCGTCGTAATCAGCACCGCCTGTTTGCCATTCGCATCCTGAATCGCCAATGCTTTTGCCCAGAGATCATGCAGCTTGCCGTCGGAAGCATGCGTGCGCGAAGCAAAACCGGCCATCCACATCGGTTCGGCCGGGGTAATCGCCACTTTGGCCACGCCCGCTTTCCAGCCCTGCGAATATGCGGGAAGGAAGGACAAAAGCAGCAAAGAACATGCAAATGCTATCCTCATTTCTGTCCCAAAGTTTTGATCTTATCGACGTTGTGGTGGATTTTCTCGATCGCCGAGGCAATGGACTTCATGTCGTCCTTCGTGCCGAGGAGCATATTTTGGGTAAACCAAACGGCTTCTTCGTTGCAAACCTTATCGTTCACCGGGCATTTGTTCGCTTCATTGTAGCGGTTAATGTCCAGCATTTCCTTCGAATACATCCGCTTGTAGTTCTCCGATTCGAAGGTGTCTTTCAAATAGGGTTGTGTATTCAAAGTGGCATACCCGCTCGAACAGGGGACGCCTTCAGCTTTCAATGCTTTTAAAAATGCCTCTCTTGGCAAACCTTTGAAACCATCCTTTTGATAGCGGAAAGGGAACAAATGAAATGCGCCGCGCGTGACTTTGTCGTATAATTTATAAGGTACAATGCCGGGAATATTCTTGATCTGCGATTTCAGGTACTCGGCATTTTCGTTGCGGGTCGTGGTTTGAGCGTCCAGGCGTTTCATTTGGGCAATGCCAATCGCAGCCTGATATTCTGAAAATCGCAGCTTAGTACCCTGCATCACGCTTCCGGTGCTTACGGCACCAACCGCCGTTCCGTAAGGGTTTCCAAAATTGGTATAGGAAAAACAAAGGTCGATAAAGTGGTCGTTGTTGCTCACAATGGCTCCGCCTTCGCCGATAGGAAGGTTTTTGGAATTTTGAAAACTGAAACAACCCGCGTCGCCGATGGTACCGACTTTCTTCTTGTCATATTCGGCCAAATGTGCCTGGCACGCATCCTCGATCACGATCAGTTTATGTTTTTTAGCAATGGCCATAATGCGGTCCATATCCACTGGGAGCCCCAGGATGTGCACGGCCATGATCGCCTTGGTGCGCGGCGTAATTTTGGCCTCGATTTTCGCCGGGTCGATCTGGAAAGTCTCGGCGTCGATGTCCACAAAAACCGGCATAGCGCCGTTGGAAAGGATGGATGAAACCGAGGCGATGAATGTGTACGGCGTTACCAACACTTCATCGCCCGCCTGAATGCCTAGCTGGTGGATGGCAGTTACCAATGCATTGGTACCATTTACCACCGCAAGGCATCGTTTAGCGCCCAAAGCCGCTGCCCATTCTTTTTCAAATTGCGTTACCACATCCGCCCGCGACCATATTCCACTCCGTACCACTTCCAGCAGCAGTTTTTCGTCCGTCTCCGGGTTCCATTGCGGCCATACCGGCCATTTTACCTCGGCCCAGGCCGACGGCCCGCCCAATATCGCGGGCACCTGCGCCGACTTCGACCCGATCACCGGCAGCGCTGCCACCGATGAAGATGCGAGGGCCACACCCAGCCCTGCCATGGAATTCTGTTTCAAAAACGTTCTTCGCGACAATTTGGAGCTGAATGCTTTCATGGGACAACAGGTTATGGGTTGATGTCAGGAATCTATTTTTTGCCGGCTTTGCTGAGCACGCTTTCCAGCGTCACGCTCTTGCCGCCCTGGCGTTTGCTTTCATCGGCAGCTTCCATGAAAGCGAATATTTCAATAGTTTCTTCGGGTGTAACCGGCACTTCACCGGTTTTGAAATACTTGATAATATCGACCAAAAGTGGTTCATAACCGCCATAAGGACCTAAAACTTTGTTGCCATCCTCGGTGAAAACGGTTCCGCCGTAATCGTGCTTACCCGTACGTGTGCCGCGGAACGTGCCCGTGCGCCCGTCACCCCAGATGCCGACCACAATGTCGGTATTCGGGGTGTTCACGCGGGTTACGCTTTTGCAACCGGTACCCATGACGGTGTACAGCGTTTCGACGCCGTGAATGCCGTACCAATAGAAATCAGGGTGCGTTTTTTCGAGAACGGCAGGGCTATACGTATCCGCGCCGAGCACCTTTTTCTTGTCGATGCTTTCAATTCCCTTGATGTAGCGGAGCGAGGAAGCTGTAAAAATCGGGATGTTGTATTTCTTCGAAGCCTCGTAAATTTTTAATGTATCCGAAAGCGAAGCCGCAACCGGTTTGTCGATAAACATTCGCTTACCAGCCTTGAAAACTTCCAACGCCTGTTCCAAATGCAAGCGGCCGTCGTTGGTTTCGAGCAATATCACATCCGTTTTGCCCAGCAAATCCTTAATCGAGCTCACAATTTCCACGCCCATTTTCTTCACTTCCTCGATATAACCCGGAATGCGCTTAGTGCTCGATTCGATGTCCTTGCTGCCGTAAGGGTAGGCCGCCACGACTTTGTACCCGTCATAAACCGGGTCGGGTTGTTCGGCATTCAATGCTTTGGTGAATGCAATAGCATGCGAAGTATCCAGCCCGATAATTCCGACTCTTTTACCCTCGGCTGGCCGAGCCATTGCCGGCAAATAATCCATTAAACCCAGACCGAGACCGGTCGCTGCGGATTGGAGAATAAACTTTCGTCTACTAAGCGAATGCATAAAACAAGGGGAAAAGAGTTCAGGAATAGTCGATCCGATTTTGATTTCGGGTACGTACCCGTAAATATACACACATATTTTAATTTACAAGTAATGCAGGTTATTGTTTACAGGAAATTTTGTGATGTTATGGATGTGTGGGAGTAAATATGGTAATGTGCATGAATAGCGATATGCGAGGCGGTTTTATTGTTGTTGCATGCCTGACGGCATTTTGAAAACGGCAATGCGTACGTGTTTCTACCAATATCACATGCCTAACGGCATTTTGACGGAATCCATATTGGACGCAAAATCGCGTAGCGATGTAACATTGGTAGTAATCGCGAAACCTGCCTTAACCCCTAAATCCCGTAGGGATGTAACGCCAGAACTAGTGAACGTGCTGGTGCAAATCTCTGAATTTGCACTTACTATTCGCAGGCCTCTGGCCGGTCTCTAATGTGATGTCGCCTTTGCAGTACCGGCCGGCCGGAGGCCTGCGAATAGTCGGCACGAAGGTGGGACCTTCGCGCCATTTCGATATTAATTTTGATAGAATGCCTGGTTCTCTTTCGTAACAATATCAATCGGCATGAAATGTGTCTTTTCGACCGGGGCACCGAGTACCAGGGTTTGGTATAGCGCCATTAAACCGCGGTAACCTTGCTCTTCGGGTTTGTGGCAGATCAGGAAATCGATGAGCTCCTTGTTCAGGTAGGCAATGTTTTCTTTTAAATAATCATAACCAATCAGCGAAATGTCGGTGCGCTTGCTCTTTTCGAGGAATGCGGCGACGGAGAAAACGCGGGAGTTGGTGACGAAAATGGCTTCAATGTCGTCGTGCTCGTGTAATGCACGCGTGAGGTCGCGGGTGACGGAAAGGGTGTCGGTGTCCTTGATATCGATCCGGACGATCTCGATCGGCAGGTTATGGTCCTTGAAATAGGAACGGAAACCCTCTTCGATTTGCAGGTAATTGTAACTGTCGGTCTCTTTGGAAATGTTCACGACGGCCACTTTGTGCTTCTCTTTCAGCCGGTAGGTCGAAAGTTTGGCTCCCACATAACCGCTTTGGAATAAATGCGGGCCGATGTAGCAAAG
The DNA here is from genome assembly GCA_966211825.1 of uncultured Dyadobacter sp. Classification (GTDB taxonomy): domain Bacteria; phylum Bacteroidota; class Bacteroidia; order Cytophagales; family Spirosomataceae; genus Dyadobacter. Next base: position 5,395 of record CBIHPQ010000003.1, read on the forward strand.
GTTATCTTCATCGGGCAGATCGGAATCTATGAAAACGAACGGGATTTTTTTCTCCCGGCAGGTTCTAATGAATTTCCGGGACTCTTCTATAAATGAAGGGGCAAGGAGCACGCCTTTGAAATGACCATCGAGAATGGCGGCAGCCTGCGCATTGAACGACGCCGGATCGTTCAGGTCGAAATAGAAGGTCGTTACCTGCACACCATATTTTTTAATCTCCGAATCGGCGCGGGAAACGCCTTTCATGGGTGCTTCCCAGAAATCAGTTTCCTCGGAAACGCGCGGAAGCAACACGGCGAGCGAGATGATCTTCTTCGAAGCCAGGCGGCTCGCAAGGATATTCGGCTGGTAATCCAGCTCCTTAATAATGTCGTTGATCTTCTTCTTGGTCTTTTCCGAAACGCCCGAGCGGTTATGCAGCACCCGGTCGACGGTTGCGATGGAGACGTTGGCGCGGCGGGCGATTTCCTTCACGCCATAATAAGTATTTTCTTTTTCCATCCGGAAAAGGCAGGTTTTGGTATCAGTAGGAACGCAGGCAGGCAATCGTTGCCTGCCTTGTAAAACCACGAATAAAAGGGTTTTAGATTTTATTTAACGGTTTTCATCCAAAATTTTGGCAAATACAATCACGTATTTAATCTTTGTATATATAATCTATGAATTTAATATAGTAAAAAGAATTGATTATGGCGCTAAACTACATGGCATTGGCGGTTCCATTGTTTCTTTTGCTGATCGGGATCGAATACTGGATTTCGAAGCGGCTGGGGCGGCAATTGTTCAATTTCAATAGCTCCATTGCCAACATGAATGTAGGCGTGGCCGAGCGGCTGATCGACATGTTTACCGCCGGTTCGTTCTTCTTTTTCTATGATTATCTGCAAAAAAACTACGGCTTGTTCGAAATCCGGCAGAGTGTGCTGGTCTGGATCACGCTCATCCTCGCGACCGACTTCGTCTGGTACTGGTACCACCGGATGGGCCATAAGATCAATCTATTCTGGGGATTCCATGTCGTGCATCATACCAGCGAGGAGTTCAATTACACGGCGGGGACGCGCATTACCATTTTTCAGGCCGTGGTTAGGACGGCATTCTGGTCGGTGCTGCCGCTGATCGGCTTCCCGGCCCCGATGATCACGACCATGCTCATCGTGCACGGGCTCTATCCGTTCTTCACGCACACGCAGGTCATCGGCAAGCTCGGCATTCTAGAATATATCTTGGTAACGCCCTCGCACCACCGCGTGCACCACGCGAGCAATGAGTCGTACCTCGACAAGAATTTCGGGGATATGTTCATCATCTGGGACAAGCTGTTCGGAACCTTCGCCGAGGAAAAAGAGGAACCGGTGTACGGCCTCACCAAGCAGCTTGACAGTTACAGTTTCCTATGGCAGCATTTCCATTTCCTCGTAGAAATATGGTATTCCGCGCAACAGAAAAAAGGCATTCTCGCTAAGCTGAGGGTTATTTTCGGCAGTCCGGCCGATTTCGATCCGACCGTCCGGCGCATTGTGGAAAAGCGGTTTTTATCCAAAAACAAGGTACGCGTGCGGTCGCAGAAATTTCGCCGGTACGTGCTTGTGCAGTTCACCATTACCGTAATCACGCTGTTCTTTCTGCTCCTCTTCGAACACCAGGAGGAAACCTTCCTGCAAATCATGGTCGCACTCGTCATTTTCGTGACGCTGATCAATTGCGGGGCCATTATGGAACAGCGCCGTTGGGTTTTTTACCTGGAATTTGCGCGCGGAGCATTGATCTTCATCACGGCTTACCACTATTTCCCGCACCCAACGTTGCTATTTCTCATTTGGGCAGTACTCATCGGCGGCATATTGTACTTCTCAACCTTGCAAAAACAGTATTTGCAGACCATTTACGGTCGTTAGGTGTCGATTATTAGTTTGTACTTAATGCATAAATAATTGTAATTTAAATTAAAAAACAGCCAGTTTGTTAAGAATAAGTTAACACGGGTTGCTTGTTGCCGAATCTCTATTTTACTTTGCCTATCAATTTAATAGGATTTATAGTTTTTTGATTGACCCATTGACAACCACCAACCCGAACTGCCGCATGAACTTTCTCCAAAAATTCCCCGTCTGCTGTTGTCGCCATTAACCGGCCACGACTCCCTTTGAAGCGTTCTTCTTTTACGACTCCAACGGCGTTACAGCACCTTTGGATCCGGCTGTACATGCACCCTTTTGTCTGAATTCAGCCCCATTTTACTAATTACTATGTTCCAAAATCTATCCAGAAACTCTCTTCTGAGCGGAAGCATGCTTGTGGCATTCCTGCTCTTTGGCCTCAGCGCCTACGCCCAGACCATCGCGGTGAAGGGCACCGTCACGTCCGCTGCCGACAATGGCTCCTTGCCGGGCGTCAACATTCTTGTTAAAAACACGCTTACCGGTACCACCACCGATGTGGACGGCAAATTCGAGATCAATGCACCGTCCGACGGCATCCTTGTTTTCTCCGGGATCGGGTACGTTACCCAGGAAGTGGCTGTGAATGGTCGCACGGTCGTCGATATTAAGCTGGCAGCGGATACGAAGCTGCTGGAAGAAGTAGTCGTGGTCGGCTACGGTACCCAAAAGCGGAATGCCCTGACCAACTCCGTGTCGCAAATAAGTGGTGAAACGATTACCAAACGGCCGGTTTCAAATATCCAGCAGTCCATGCAGGGCTTGATGCCGGGCGTGACCGTGCTCGACCAGGGTGGCTCGCCGGGTAAATCGAATACCAACATCCGCGTGCGGGGTATTACTACATTCAATATCAATGGCAGCAGCACGAGCGGTTATGATCTGGGGAAAAACGATGCATTAGTCATTGTTGACGGGATCGAGCAGCGTTTGAGCGACATTAACCCGGACGATATTGAGTCTATCTCCGTTTTGAAAGATGCCTCTTCCACAGCCATTTACGGTTCACGCGCGACGAACGGGGTTGTCCTCGTGACCACCAAGCGCGCTAAAGGAGGCAAGGTACAGGTGGATTACCACGGCTATTACGCCATTCAAAAATCCAATAATGTGCCCAAAATGATGGGCATCGAGGCTTACATGCGCGAGCAGGTGGCTGCGTATACGAATGCGGGCCTGGCTGTGCCGGCGCGCTTCACGGAGGAGTCCATACAAGCGTACGTGAATGCGACCGACCGGGAGAAATACCCGATGCCGAACACCTGGTTCGAGACCATGCTCCGTTCCGCGCCCCAGCAGAACCATACCATTTCGGTGGCCGGCGGCACGGATGTGATCCGGACGAGGCTGAGTGCCCGTTTTCAGGATCAGAAAGGTGTCATTGACGGTTATTCCAATAAAATAGGCGAATTCCGCCTCAATACGGACTACACGGTTTCCAAACGATTGCGCGTGAGCGGCGACGTAAACTACCGCTATGCCCGTGCATTGAACCCGACGGTCAACAACACCGGCAACAATCCGCAGCCATTGAACAACTTCTTCCACGGCACATTATGGGCGGTCCCCAAATACCCGGATGGTACTTATGGATTGAGCACGCAGGGTAATAACCCATTGATGTTCAATGAGATCGGCGGGCAATCAAGACAGGTTACCGATTACCTGGCTGGTTATGTAAAAGCCGACTTCGACATTGTGGAAGGCCTTACTTTCTCGACGCAGATCGCTGGTCGCGGGACATTTACCAACCAGAAAAATTACACCAATTCCTACACCAACACCGACAAGAACACGAACATCACCAAAACCGTCGCGATCAACTCGTTGACCGAAGTTCGGAACACGTTGCGCGAATACACGCTCAACAACTTGCTGACTTACGAAAAGAGCTTCGGCGATCATGGTTTGAAAGCATTGGTAGGGTATTCGCAGATCGGGAATACCCAAACTTTCCTTTCGGCTTACCGCGAGCGGTTCTATAATAATGACATTGGTTCAATTGGTCAGGGTGCCAATGACGGTACGAAGAGCAATAGCGGAAACGATGCCGAATATGGCCTGCGTTCTTTCTTTGGCCGGGTAAATTATGATTACAAAGAAAAATACCTTTTCGAAGCCAATGCCCGTTACGACGGTTCTTCCAAATTCACCGGTTCGAAGCAATACAGCGTGTTCCCTTCTTTCTCGGCAGGCTGGCGTATTTCAAAAGAAAACTTCTGGCAGGGGCTTGAAAAAGCTGTGAATGACCTGAAAGTCCGCGGTTCGTGGGGTATCACCGGAAACCAGTCGGTGGATCTGTACAGCTATTATTCTGCATTGACTTCCCTGGGTTACAGCTTCGGCGGCGTGCCGGTGCAGGGTTACCGTCCTACTACCTTGGCGAACACGGGCCTTGGCTGGGAATCGACCACGCAGCTTGACCTCGGTCTCGACGCGGCATTCCTCAACAAGCGCCTGACCCTGACCGCCGATTACTACCGCAAACTCACCGACGACATTCTCCTGAACCTCGACATTCCGGCCACAATCGGTTTGAAAGCACCGCCGCAGAATGCGGGATCGGTGGAAAACAAAGGATGGGAGTTCAGCCTGAACTACCGTGGCGCAGCCAGCTCTTCGGGTTTCCGGTACAGCCTGGGCGGTAATTTGAGTATTAATGAAAATAAAGTGACAGACTTGAAAGGCACCGGGCCGTACATTACCGGTTCCGACATCGACCCGCGCTACATCATCGCAAAAGGGCTGCCGATCAACACGCTTTGGGGTTACCAAACCGACGGGCTATTCCAGACCCAGCAGGAAATCAGCGAATACAAAGCGACCTATGTTGCCAATACCAAGCCGGGCGACGTGAAATATGTAGACCGCAATGGTGACGGCAAGATCAACGCCGATGATATGACGGCGATCGGTAACTCGTTCCCGAAATATACATTCGGATTGAACGGCGACTTTTCTTACAAAGGTTTTGACCTGAGCATTCTCTTCCAGGGTGCGGCAAAAGTAGATGCCCGCCTCGCCGGTGCATTGGCCGAAATGGGTAACCAGGAGGGTTTTACCCACGAAATTTATACTAACAATTACTGGACGCCCGAGAATACCGGTGCCCGTTTTCCACGCCCGGTGAAGTTTGACCTGCGCAATGTCGCTACTTCGGACCGGCTCGTGATCGACGGCTCTTACCTGCGCCTGAAAAACGTGCAGCTGGCCTACAACATTCCTTCCGAAATCGTGAGCAAGCTGCACGTGAGCCGCATTCGGGTTTATACTTCGGCGACCAACCTGCTCACATTCTCGAAACTCAATGAATGGAACCTCGACCCCGAAGTGCCGTCCGGCCGCGCGGTGTATTTCCCGCAGACCGCCTTGTACACATTTGGTTTGAACCTCTCATTCTAACCGGCCGCTAAAAGCATTTGATCTATGAAAACAAATACATTTAAACATACCATTTACGCAGGGATCGCTGTTTTGACGCTCAGTCTGGCTTCCTGCGACTCGGGCCTGCTCGAAACTGTGCCTAACGACCGTCTTTCGGAAGATTTGTTCTGGAAAACGGAGAACGATGCCAAACTGGCCGTGAACTCACTTTACACGGATCTTGACAGTACGACGGCCGTTACCTGGGACGGCATTACCGATCTGGCGCATACCAACCAGAGCTTCAACGTGGCCGCCTACATCGAGGCGGGCAGCTACGATGCTACGAGTTCGGTGATTTATGAGGAGTGGAAACGGTCGTACCGCGGCATCCGGGGCGTGAATTATTTCCTGGAAAACGTCGATAAGGTGCCTAGTACCAACACCGCATTGCTTAATCAGCTGAAAGGCGAAGCGAAAGCATTGCGTGCCTATCATTACCTGAAATTGGCCGGATTATTTGGCCCGGTGCCGTTGGTAACGTCGTCGATCAGCATTGATGAAGGCCGCGCATTGACGAACACGCCGGTAGAGGAAATCTGGAATTTTGTGGAAAAAGAGCTGACCGAAGCTGCGGCATTGCTGCCGGCCACTTATGGTGCCGCGGACAAAGGCCGCTTTACCAAAGGTGCCGCCCTGGGCCTGCTCGCCCGTGCGGACCTGTATGCGGGACGTTACCAGAAATCCGCCGACGCAGCCGATCAGGTGATCAAGCTGGGGGTGTATGGTTTGTATGATTCCTATGAAAAACTGTTCAGCTATGCGGCGGAGAACAACAAGGAAGTTTTGCTAGACAAACAATATCTGAAAGACGTATCTCAAAACAACGTCTTTAACTTGCTCGCACCTTACAGCCAGAAGAATGCGCAGAGTACTTATGTTCCTACAAAAACATTGGTAGATACCTACGAAACGCTGGCCGGTAAGAAAATCACCGATCCTTCGAGTGGTTACGACCCTGCGAAGCCTTATCTGAACCGCGATCCGCGTCTGAAATTCTCCGTTTTCCTCGAAGGCGATGCATTGCCAAGCGGGATTACCTTCCAGCCCCGCCCGACGAGCGGAACAGCCGATGCGATCGGGAGTACTTACATTGCTTCCACCACGGGTTTTAACATTAAAAAGTATATCAATACCGAAGATTTTGCCAATCCGACCAACAGCGGGATCAACATCATCCTGCTCCGTTACGCGGAAGTATTGCTGACTTATGCCGAGGCGAAAATAGAGCTGGGGCAAATTGACGCGAGCGTGCTGGCGGCGATCAACCAGGTACGGAACGGGCGTTCGGACGTGAAACAGCCTTCGGTAGCAACAGGCACACAGGCTGCATTGCGCGAGATCGTGCGCCGCGAGCGGACTGTGGAACTGGCATTTGAAGGGCAGCGGATATTCGATATCCGTCGCTGGAAAATCGGGGAGCAGGTAATGAACGGGCCGGTGTTCGGCATTACTTATCCGGATGCCAGCGGTAAACTGGTTACGGTGCAAGCCGCCTCGTCCGACCGCGTGTTTGATGCGAACCGTCATTATTTGTGGCCAATCCCGCAAAAGGAGCGGGATTTGAACCCAAATCTGAAACAAAATCCGAATTGGTAATTACTTTTGGAATAGCGCGATGGCGCCAGCCTCCGGCTGGTGTCGCCTATTCGCAGGCCTCCGGCCGGTCCTAAGCGATCGCCAGCCAGAGGCTGGATAATAGGCAGCACCGGCGTGACGCCGGCGCCATTGCGGCTCATATTTACCTAAAACCAACCTTAAAATATGTTTAGAGTACTTTCATTGTGCCTGGTAGCGATGGGCATTTGCCTGTTGATGGCCTTTCAATCCGAGAAACCGGCGGCAAAAACGCCTAACATTGTTCTGTTCTTCATCGACGACCTCGGCTACGGCGACTTATCCGTCAACGGCGCATTGGGCTATAAGACCCCCAATTTGGACAAAATGGCGGCGGAAGGCACGCGTTTCACCAATTTCATGGCTGCCCAGGCCGTGTGCAGCGCCTCCCGTGCTGCGTTGCTCACAGGTTGTTATCCCAACCGTTTGGGCATTTCAGGGGCATTTGGGCCAAATGCAGGTGTAGGTTTGAATCCTAAGGAAGAAACTATTGCGGAACTGGTGAAAGCACAAGGCTATGCGACCGGTATTTTCGGAAAATGGCATTTGGGCAGCGATCAGGAGTTTTTACCATTGCAGCAGGGCTTCGACGAATACTACGGTGTGCCTTACTCGCACGATATGTGGCCGCTGCACCCATGGCAGGAGCGCGCCAAATACCCGCCATTGCACTGGATCGACGGCAACAAACAGGTGAAGGAGATCAAGAACCTCGAAGACGCCAGCGAACTGACGCCAGTGATTACCGAAAAGGCTATTTCATTTATCAAAAGAAATAAAAATAAGCCCTTCTTCCTGTACGTACCGCACCCGCTGCCGCACGTGCCCCTGGCCGCATCCGCAAAATTCCGCGGCAAAAGTCAGCGTGGTATTTTCGGGGATGTGATGATGGAACTCGACTGGTCGGTAGGGGAGATCATGAAAGAGCTGAAAGCGCAGGGATTGGATAACAATACATTAGTCATTTTCACGAGCGACAACGGCCCGTGGCTCAACTACGGCGACCATGCAGGATCTGCCGGCGGTTTCCGCGAAGGAAAGGGAACCTCATTTGAAGGCGGCCAGCGCGAGCCATGCATTATCCGCTGGCCGGGCGTAGTACCCGCAGGACGCGTGTCGAACAAGCTGCTTTCCAACCTCGACGTGCTACCGACTATCGCCAAACTAACCGGCGCCAAACTGCCCAAAGAAAAGATCGATGGCCTCGATTTCAGCGCATTGCTCAAAGGCGACGAAGGCCAGACGCCCCGCGAAAGTCTCTTATACTACTATCGCAAAAACAGCCTAGAAGCCGTCCGCAAAGGTGATTGGAAGCTCATATTCGCACATCCGGGCCGCACCTATGAAGGCTCATTGCCCGGCAAAAACGGTCAGCCCGGCCCTGCGCCCGAGGACCATCAGTTCCCCAAAGCATTATACAACCTCGCCCGCGACCCAAGCGAGCGCTACGACGTGCTGGAACAAAACCCGGAAATCGTAGCCGAACTCGAAAAAATTGCCGACGCGGCACGGGAAGATATGGGGGATGATTTGCAGCAGAAAACAGGGAAAAACGTTCGGGAGATCGGGCGGGCCATTAAAAAATAGCGAATAGTATTTTCAGCAGTAACGCAAGTATTACTGCTGAAAATATTTGTAACCCTCGGGGTGATACGCTATATTTTAATATATGGAAAGCGAAATGAGACCTGTGCATCCCGGAGCGGTTCTGCGGGAAGACATTCTGAAAGAAATGAATATCTCCGTGACGTGGGCGGCGAAGGAGTTGAATGTGAGCCGGAAGCAACTTTCTGAAGTGGTAAATGAAACGGCCGCGGTTTCTGCTGAAATGGCGGTAAGGCTGGAAAGGGGCTTTGGAGTTAGTGCAGAATTCTGGCTGGATATGCAGAAGAAGTATGATATCTGGCGCGTCAGGAAGAGTGGCCGGGTACAAAATGTTGGTAGGATTTTGGCCCTTCCCAAACTTGAATTGAAAAGAGGCTCCGGCAAAGGCATTATATCTCCCGTTCCCGATAATTTTACGGATGAGCTAATTCCAGTGGATTAACCGTCAAAAAAACCACAAAATCTTGTTGTGTGACTTGTTTGTTTAATCGTTTTATCCTTACTTTGTCTATCAAACAAGTAGATTATATCGGTCTTCCGATTCGCAATATTCAGAACGTATCTGCTTTCCGATACCCTAAAAGACAGTCCTGGCGCGACTTGCCGGAATTTTCGGTGGTTGTCAATTCATGCCGGTCGTCCGGGCTGTCGTAGGGTATCGGGAACAAAGATACACCGCATTTCGCTTTTTGTCCTCCCCACTCCCGGTTTTTGTAAATCTGCCCTTAAAACGGTCCTGGCAGGCACTTTCTCCCAATTTTAAAGGCATCGGCCTCGTTAGATTCAAGTAATCCGAGCGTTGCTCTGTCTTTCTGAAGTATATTAATCTACGCCACAAAAATGAAAAAGTATTTGTTTCTGGTTACCCTCCTGAGCTCTTCGTTCCCCTACCACCGTTCCCAGGCCCAGGCGCCCCGGCCTGCCCGCCCGAATATCGTTTTTATCCTGGCCGATGACCTGGGTTATGGCGATGTGGGATTCAACGGACAAAAATTAATCAAGACGCCCAATATCGACCGGCTTGCCCGGGAGGGGATGATATTTAATCAGTTTTATGCAGGTACTTCGGTATGTGCGCCTTCGCGGTCGTCGCTCCTGACAGGCCAGCATACGGGTCATACGTATATCCGTGGGAACAAGAGCGTCGAGCCGGAAGGCCAGCAGCCCATTGCCGATTCGGTGGTAACGCTTGCGGAAGTACTGAAACAGTCGGGGTATGTGACGGCGGCTTTCGGAAAGTGGGGATTAGGGCCGGTAGGGTCGGAAGGGGACCCCAATAAGCAGGGTTTCGATCGTTTTTATGGGTACAATTGCCAGAGCCTCGCGCACCGTTATTACCCTGAGCACCTTTGGGATAACAGCAAGAAAATTCATCTGGAAGCAAACAAAGCCCTTCTTCACAACAAAGAATATGCTCCGGACCTGATCCAGAAAAAGGCGCTCAGCTTCGTGGATGCGCAGGATGGTAAGCAACCTTTCTTCCTGTTTTTACCCTATATTCTGCCTCACGCCGAGCTGATGGTGCCGGACGACAGCTTGTTTCGGTATTACAAAGGAAAATTTGAAGAAAAACCTTACAAAGGAGCGGATTACGGCCCAGGCGCGACAGGCGGCGGCTATGCTTCACAGGAATTTCCTCACGCGACTTTTGCAGCGATGGTGGCACGCCTCGACCTTTATGTAGGCCAGGTGATGAACAAATTGAAGGAGAAAGGTTTGGATAAAAACACGCTGGTAATCTTCACGAGCGATAACGGTCCGCATATTGAAGGCGGCGCAGATCCCAAATTTTTCGACAGCAGCGCCGGTTTCCGCGGCGTAAAACGCGACTTGTACGAAGGCGGCATTCGCGAGCCATTCGCCGCGTATTGGCCGGCGGTGATCAAACCCGGGTCGAAAAGCGACTATATCGGGGCGTTCTGGGATATTCTGCCTACGTTCGCCGAGCTGGCAAATGCGTCGGCACCGCGCAACATCGACGGCATTTCATTCACCGACGCGCTGAGAAGCAAACCGACACAGAAAAAGCATAATTATCTCTATTGGGAATTCCATGAGCAGGGTGGAAGACAAGCCGTACGGCAGGGCAATTGGAAAGCGGTGCGGCTCAAAGCAGCAGGCAACCCCGACGGCCTGGTCGAGCTCTACGACCTTTCAAAAGACCCGCAGGAGAAAACCAACCTCACCCCCCAGTTCCCCGACAAAGCCAAAGAACTGGGCCAGATCATGAACCGCGCGCACGTTTCATCGGCGATTTTCCCATTCGGAAGCCTGGCGACGAATTGACGTCATGCAGAAGCGCTGAGCATTTTTAGAGTGATCAGCGCTTCTGCGACAAGTAAGATTGTAGGAAAATCGGTATATTTGATTTTAAATCGATTGGAATATGGCCACATTAATCATTGAGGGCGATAACGATCAAATCGCGACTGTAAAAGCGTTTCTTGAAACTGTCGGAATCCGTTTCCGGACAGAGCAGGACGCTACTGACTATCTACTCAGCAATTCCTCTAATACTACTGAACTTTTAGACTCCATCAGAGAAGCCAAGGACGGAAATACCTTGAAACTTGGCCTCGATGATATATGGAAATAGCGTTCACCCCGAAAGCATTATCGCAGCTCAATTATTGGAAGCAGACCGGAAACGAAACGATTCTCCGGAAGATTCGCACATTGCTTGAATCGATCTCAGAAACGCCATTTTCAGGACTAGGTAAGCCTGAACCACTCAAACATCAATTATCCGGATACTGGTCGAGACGCATTAATGACGAGCATCGGCTGGTGTATTCTGTCGAGGGGAATAAGGTTATTATCGTTCAATGTCGTTTCCATTATTCAAAATAACTCCCTCTAAATCAGCCCCAATCCCGCGGCCAGCTTAATGAGCGAAGCGGTATTTGATACTTCGAACTTTATCAAAAGATTTTGCCGGTGGCTGTTTACAGTGGTGACGCTGATGAATAGTTGCTCTGCAATCTGCGGATTGGTGAGTCCCTCGGCAATCAGAACTAATACTTCCTTTTCACGACGGGTTAAGAATGGTACCGTTTTTGGAGCAGTGGAAGGTGTTACCTGGTCGAATTGCACGTTCATGAAGTAGCCGCCGGCCTGCACCTGCGCGATGGCTTCCAGGATATCTTCTTTGCCCGAACTTTTGATCAGATAGCCCGATGCCCCGTTCTGGATCATGCGTGATACGTAGGCGCGCTCGTTGAATGTGCTCAGCGCAAGCGTTTTAACATCCGGAAACTGCTCCTTAACCTTTTTGCAAAGGTCGATGCCGCTGATGTCGGGCAGGTTGATATCGAGAAATGCGATGTCGACTTCGTTGTTTTTCAGGAACGCAATGGCTTCGATCGCATTGGTCGCCGTACCGACTACCTGCACCTCGTCTACGTCTGCAAGCAACGATTTTAGTCCTTCCAAGACCAGCGGGTGGTCGTCTACAATGAGGATTCTGACACTCATAAGTTCTTTTTATATAAGGTTATCGCTTTTTAGAGGGCTACTTCCACCAAAACGGAAGTTCCTTCACCCGGCTTCGACTGAATGTCGAGCGTACCGTTCAGGTAATCTACGCGGGCTTGCACGTTGCGCAGTCCTGCACCCTTGTTTTGTTCGAGGTTTTGAATGTCGAAACCTTTTCCATTGTCCTCTACCGTCACGCTCACATTATTATCCACCCAGGTAAGCTGTACCTGCGCTTCGCTGGCATCGGCGTATTTGAGTACATTGTTGAGCAGTTCCTGGATAATGCGGTAAAGCACCACTTCTACCTGCGAATCGAGGCGTTTGTCGTCGAAACCGAAGGCCTGCATGTGCACTTTCAGGCGGCCGGATGCGCTGATGCCTTCGCAAAAATCGCTCAGCGCGTCGATTAATCCGAACCGTACAAGCGATTCGGGCATCATGCTGTGGGCAACGCGGCGCATTTCGCTGATCGCGCCGTCGAGTTGGGTTAGGGCCCTGGTAAACGTCATTGCGCTTTCCTCGGGCAGGATTACGTTTCCTTTCACGGAATTCAGAGTTAGTTTTATGCCTGATAATAGTCCGCCCAGACCGTCGTGCAGGTCGCGGGCCACGCGGGTGCGTTCTTCTTCTTGTCCTTTCAAAATAGAATTGGTTGCAACGAGCTGTTTTTCCTGTTGGAGCTGCAACACTTCCTGCTCGGCTACCCGTTTGCGAAATGCGATGTTCCTATAAACGAGAATGGCAATTGCCAGCAAACCCACCAGCCCTGCAATAAGGCCATATATTAAGGTGTTGCGCGTCTGTTTCTCCGATTCAAGGGTTACAATCTGCTTTTCCTTCTGTGCCGTCAGGTATTTGGTATCGAGCTCCTGCAATTGTTTTTGTATATCAATCCCCTGTATGGAGTCGTTCAGGATCGAGTATTTCATGAGGTAATCGTAGGCGCCTTTGTAATTATTCTGCCTTGCAAGATCGGTCGCGTAGTCTTCGTAAAGCTCCACGAGGTGGTCGGTCATGTTGTTGGCTTCGGCGATGGTGAGTGCTTCCCGGGTGTATTTGGCCGATAGGTCCGTCTTTTTGGCATCTTCCGCCAGGAACATCAATGCTCTGAGGCAATCGAGTTCGAGGAATACATTGCCGTTTTTTCGCGCTAAATCGAGCCCTTTTTGTCCGTAGATCCAGGCCTCATCGAGATTTTTGAGAAGGCGGTTGGTACGGCAGAGTCCCGCATATGCCTGTGTAACGAAAATTTCCGAATGGATTTTTTCAGCAACTACCAAACCTTCCTTGAAATGGGCGAGTGCCTCGTTGTACTTTTTCAAATTGAAATAACAGCCTCCGATATTGGTCAGAATGTCGGCCAGTTGCAGGCTGTCCTTCATCGGTCGCGCGAGCTGTAATGCTTTTTGCTTGTATACTACCGACTTGTTGAACAGGTTGGCGTGCTCGAATGCCGACCCGATACTGATGTACAACCTTGGCAAAAACTCCTTCATACCCAGCTTGTCAAACTGGCTGGCCGCCTGCTGGTAGTATTGAATGGCCTGCGTGAAATTCCCCATATAGGTATAACTGGCCGCGATATTGTTGAGGCTCTTACCGATATTGACCTGGTGATTCATCCGGCGGGCTATTTCAAGACTTTCCCGGTTCAGTTTCAGGCCCTCTTCGAACTTCCCCTGCAAATTGAGGATGTAGGTGTAGTTGGACCTGAATTTAAACCGGCCCAGATCATAGTTCAGCTGCTCGCTGAGGGCATCGGCTTTCAGGTAATATTTGCCCGCGCTGTCCAGGTTATGGTTTTCGAGGTACTGCCCGTATTCAATGTAGGCCAGCACCCGGTTGGTATCCTGCCTGCTGGCTTGAATGCGTTTCAGGATCGCATTCGGATCTGGATTTTGTGCAAATGCCTGCTGGTAAAAAAGGATAAGTAAAAGTGCTTTTAGAAATAATTTCATCGGATCCGGAGAGTAGAATGGACTGGAAAATTACCGTGGCAAAAGTCTGAAATAAAACCTTTTAATAATATCCTATAAACATATGATTTTCTAAAAATCATGCTTTTATAGGATTGATCCCGGGCTGTCGGCCGAGCTACCTTTGTCATGTCGAAAGGCAAAAAATTATCTCATCCATTATCCATTTTCAAAATCATTATAGCCATGAAAAAAATTACTTTTTTTAAAAACATTTTCGCTCTGTTGTTGCTTAGCACACTGATGTTCGCTTGTGAAGAAAAAGACAAGGACGTATCCCCGGAACTGAGCTCGAAAGTTGAAGGAAGTTATAAAGTGACCAGGGCAAAAGTCGACGGTGAAGAGCGCTCCCTCGAAGGCGCAACGATTATCGTGGAGCTCGACAAATTCTCCTCAGAGGTAGTAACAGGCAAGTTGAAAGCCACGATTGAAGGCGACCGCGAACCCGACGAAGACCTTGGTACATTGAACCTTAAGAATGCCGGCAGCACAGGAATCGACATTTACGAAGGCATTGATAAGGTGGGAAATGTGAAGGACGACAAGCTGAATATTTTCGTCGTGTTCGAAGGCGTGGAATACGAAATGACGGCCACAAAGCAATAGCAGCGATACTGCAACCAACATTACCCCTTGACTACAATTACAGCCATGAAAAATAAAATAGTACCCTTTTTTCTCTATGTGATCTGCATTGCATTCCTGAATTTCACTTTCAGCGACGAGTTTGAAGAATATGGAATCAGCCAGAAGGACATTCAGAACCGCCTTTGGAATGGATTGAAAAACCCGTCGGTAAGCGTACCGTACTTTGGCAATCCTGTGAAATCGGCATGCCGTGCCCTGGCGCCGGACGCTCAATCCGCTGCTATCAAAAAGTCGGGTGCTTTTGTGAAAACCTATTTCAATTCAGAGGATTTCCAGAAGCGTTATAGCGAGTGGGTGGCCAAAAGCTACCCCAAACTGGAAACAACCGTGAGCGATAAACGTAAAGAAGAAATCCGTGCGAACCGTTTGAAAGGCGTGCAAGGGTTGCAGGCGAAGGATATGGAGCCGGTTGTGGATATTCAGATCCAGTCCGCCGAAACATTTGTCGGCATGGAAAGCATGCTCAGCAGCATTCCGGCCGAGCAGCGTGCCGATTTCAAGAAGCAGATCGAAGAAGGCAAGCGCAATGCGGCATTCTTCAAAAAGATCAAACCGCTTTTGAAAACCAATATGGAGGAGTTCAAAAAGCAATACGCCGGGTACCTGGCTAATGACGAAATCCGTCAGTCGGAAGAGACCCTGGCGCGGAATGCGAAAAGCAATGCGGATGAATTTGAGAAGCTGAAAGACCCTAAAAAGGTGCTCGTCGCCCGCCTGACCGACTTTCTGAACCAAAGCAAAGGCGTGGATTTCGCAGCGCAGACAAAGGAAGTGAATGGCCGCAAGAAGTTTGTGAATGGGGCTTACGAGGGAAAGAACGACGTTTGGAAGTTCTGTTACCGGATGGGCGCGACGCCTACCCATACTGCCCGCGCATTTGCACAGCAGTGGTTGACCGAGTTGAAATAAATTGGTTTATATACAATCGACAGACAGGTGTCACTGACGCCTTTTCTGTCTGATCCGTGGCCGACAGGGCGTTAACTGTTGCCACGGATTTTTTATTTTTCAAGAAAAAATGAATAGGAGTATTGCATTTTAGAAAACATTAAACTTACTTTGTCTATCAAATAAGTATACTATTAAAAACAAAGCTCCTGAACCACCCTGAGCTGAGTATTAATCCAGGCATCTTTGATATGAGCACGGTTAATTTACTTTGTAAGGCCCCTGCGAGGGGAGTTGTGGGGCAAACCTTCACCCTTTGTTTTTCCCGAATCCATTCAAAACGCTGTTGTTGAAACGGCGGAACATCATCTGACATTTCTCGGAAATATCCCGTGTGATAGTCATGGCTGATCATCTGAAATTTTCGGTGGTTGGCGATTTCAGTTGCCGGCTGTGCTGTCCCGGGGTATTTCCGCGCCTATATTTTCTGCTGCGTTTATAGTAAACCGGTACTACTTCATTTTTTCAAATATGTTCACATTCTCAGACGTGGTGCTGCTCGCGAGGAAGATCGCCGTCGGCATTCTGCTAACGTTAATCCCTTTTGTACTGATCGCCGGAGGCATTTGGCTGGCGTGGAAACTATTTACCTGACATCTCATTTCACCATCAAAATTGAATCACGCATGAAATTGGACAATGCATTGGCCGGGAAGATCACCCGCGACGGCCTTATCAGCGTGGTGCTGTACATCGCGCCAATTGTTTTAATGTTTGCCAGCTTCCAGGTTTTCGACTATCGGCCCTGGGAAGGAAGCAACGAATTTCCATTCAAAGCGCCTGCCTTCATAGAGGCGGTGTTTAAGAACCTCAGCAGCTGGGGATTACCGGTGATCGTGCTCGTGCTGGGTGTGATCGAATTCGCGGCGGGTTTGTACGAAAACAAATGGACCAAGAATGAGCGGATCCTGGATATCGTCTGCTTTGTAGTTCCCAAGCTGATTATCAGGCCTTTTGTCGCCTATTTCGGGCTGAAATTCCTGCCGCTGGTTTTGCCTGATGCGAAGAATGCATTTGAATGGGTGCCGTTCTGGTGGGCGTTTCTGATCATCGCCGTAGCCGACGACCTCACCCAATACTGGTATCATCGCCTGCACCATCAGGTACCCTGGCTGTGGCGTTTTCACCGTACGCACCACTCAGCCACTTACATGGGAATGGCTATGGCAAGCCGGCAGAATGTGATCTATTCGATATTTTTCTCGCAAACATACCTTACAATCGCCCTTACTTACCTGGGCCTGGGTTATGCGGCATTGTTTGTGAAAGTGATCAAGTCGTTTATCACCACCGGAGCGCATTCCAGCATTCCCTGGGACAAGCCTTTTTACGAAATTAAATGGCTCAAACCCATCGGCTGGGTACTGGAAAGGCTGATTTCCACTCCGGCCACACACCATGCACACCACGCGGATACGACGGATGACGGAATAGGGTATTACAAAGGAAACTTTGGGAATATGTTCTTCCTCTGGGACATTATTTTCGGAACCGGCATCATTACCCGCAAATACCCGTCATCGTATGGTATCAAGCATTACCAGGAAGAAGAATGGTACGCGCAGTTTATGTGGCCTATTTTTAAATCCAAAAAAGAAGGTAGTGAATTGTCTCAAAACGGTCCGATCGTGGGAGACGCCATTCCAGAGGAACACGAGCCCATTGCGCTTAGACCGGGAACTGCAACTACTGCCGCAGTGCCGACTGCCGCAGTGCCGACTGCCGCAGTGTCGACTGCCGCAGTCGCTTAAAATTACCCGGATGACCATTGGCCCGACCGGTGGTCATCTTTTTTGTGTATTACAATATCAATCTGCTTTGCTGATACCCATAGATTTAGCCTGTATGGATTGCAGCGGCACCGTGGGAATGAAGCCTTTTGTGCCATCAGATAACTGAACGCGGTAGCCTTTGGCCATTTCTCCCGTAATGCGCAAACGGGTATTCGCAGGCAGCGCCTGAATGAGGGCCGTGCGTTCAAATTGCGGGCTATGGTATAAATTAACCTTTCTTTTAATGATCACACTGTCGCCGAGCCACCTGGAAATCTCAGGAAGTCCGGGGATTTTTTCTTTCCGGTCATCGATAAATGGCAGTGGATTCACTGCGCCCGAGCCGTGGGCATAAATCCCGAAATGTAAATGCGGCGCAGTCGTGACCGCATTTCCCGTATTCCCTATCAGCCCCAACGTATCTCCCGCGATTACCCGCTGGCCGGTCGAAACGAGCTGACTGTCCAAATGCGCATAATAGAGCGAATGGGGACTGTCGAGCGCCGATAAAAACACGACCTTGCCGCCCAGATTGTTAGTTCCTACTTGTGTAATGAAGCCATTTTGCGCGGCAATGGCAGGTGTTCCTCGTTTGGCACGAATATCGATACCCTCGTGCGAGCGCGCACCTGCATCGCGCTCGGCTCCCCAAAAACTGATCACGCTCGACATATTATTCCCGGCCACGGGAAATCCAAGTGTAGGTTCCGTCAAAAGCGATACGGCCACCGACAGCTGCTGCGACAGCCCTGTCTGAACTTTCAGCAATAGCGTGTCCCGGTCGTGGTTTGCATAAATAATGCTGCTTTCATTCTCTTTCAAGTATGCCAATCGCTGCGGTTTTCCGTTCCGCTTGATCCTGAAAAGCTCCATAAACAGGTGTGAAGAGGAATCCGCATTGGTCCGATTGGGCGTGATCACCAGTTTGCGGCCTTCGGGAACGGTCAGCCGGAATGCTTGTGCAGGAAGCGAATCCCCAAGGAAAATACGCTCCTGATAAGGTACGGTTGTCAGCAGCGAGTCGGTGAGTACTTCCGTGCTCATGCGTAACCAGGTGCTTCCGGCAGGGGTCTTATCCAATTTGGCTTTCAGCAGCTCACGCTCGTAATGCTCCTGCGGCGTCACGGGAAACCAGTGCGAGACCGGAACCGGCTTACAAGCCGCCAAAAGCACACCAAATGCGCTGAATGCCAATATCTTTTTCAGGGTTTTCATTTGTCGATGACTTTGTAATCCGCCTGATAACAAAGTCATGCCATTGGAGAATTGGAGCGGGGCGAAGAGATTGTATTAATGGATATTCGGCTTTTCAAACCATTAAACTTCATCAACATGACGAACTTTGATTCATTGGTTACGACTATTCACGACACCCACATCACTTTACAACAAAGTGCTGCAAAAGCGATTAACAAGCATTTGACGATCCGTAATTGGCTAATAGGCTTTTACATTGTTGAGTTTGAACAGAGCGGCGAGAATAGGGCTCAGTATGGAGAAAAACTTGTAAACAAGTTAGCTGATGCTTTGGATATCGAAGGGCTTGGCGCAAGAAATTTAAAACTGTTCAAACAGTTCTATCTTACCTACCCTCAGATTGTGCAGACACTGTCTGCACAATTGGAAAACCTGATTACAACTAGGTCAAAGCACCTTTCTGCAAAAATGCGGGCTATCAGTCATGTCATGAATGAAGAGCGTGGCAAGTTTTCGGCCGATGCAGAAACCCTGATTTCTAAATTATCATTCTCTCATTTGACCTTGTTGCTCCCTTTACGGGAAGTGGAAAAAAGGTCGTTTTATGAAGGGCAATGTATATCGAGCAATTGGAGCGTATCTGAGCTGAAAAGGCAGATCAACACACTTTATTACGAAAGATCGGGAATGAGTCGAAATCCGACGGCGCTCGATACTGGCATTGAACCGAAGAAACGGGTGCCGGATATCTCCGATATCATCAAATCCCCATTCACCTTCGAATTCCTGGGGTTGAAAGCCAAGGATATCGTCTACGAAAATGATCTGGAACAAGCCCTGGTCGATAATCTGGAAGAATTTCTGATAGAGCTCGGCCATGGGTTTTGTTTTGAAGCCAAGCAGAAGCGGATCATTATGGGAGGAGAATACTTTTTCGTGGACCTGGTTTTTTATCACCGGATATTGAAATGCCATGTATTGATTGAACTGAAAACCAATGAGGTCAGGCATGAGCATATTGGTCAACTTAAAACCTATATCAATTACTACAAGAAGGAAGTAATGGCCCGGGATGATAATCCGCCGGTTGGTTTATTGCTGGTGACTGATCAAAACCGGGCCCTTGTTGAATATGCTGTTGCGGATAGCGATATGCAGCTGTTTGTGAGCAAATACGTTGTGAATCTGCCAAGTAAGGAGCAGTTGCGGGACTTCATACAAAACGAGCTGGCACAAATGCGGTGCTAGCTAGCCTACCCGCTTATAGACCGTTTCCGTTGCCTTGTCTTCCTCCCCTTCCGGTGAAATATTATAAGCGGTGATGATCAGCGTGTCTGCATCTTTTAGTTCCGCCACAGTGCGCCAGTTCCAGGGCAAGGGATATTCGGGGACGCTGTACTGGCCCAAAACCGAAAAGCCGTTTTCAGTGGGGGCACCGTTGGAAAGCATGATGCCCGTCCCCATGTGGAAACTATCGATCCAGGTAGATTGAAATGTGTTGTTCGGAATGTCGAAACCATAAATGGCGACGCCTTCAAATGGTTTTCCGTTCAGGCTGCCCTGGTATTCGTGGAGAAGGAACGCGCCGCCGAGAATGGGTTTAATCGTCCCTTTCATTTCGGATTCGTCGGCGAGGACGTTTGGCTCGAACCAGGTTTTAGTAGTACCCTGCCAGGTGCCCGACAGGAATTGAAGCCCGTGATGTACACCGGATTCCAGCGATGTTTCGAATTTGCTTTTGGTCATAGGTTCTGGATTTGATTGCTACGAATTTACACGAAATCAGGCGCCATGTCCATTCGCGTTTTCGTGACTACAATTTATTAATATGGTAATCCAAAATTTAATAAAAATAAGATGTGAAGCAATTGCCTAAAAAGACAATCGCGAGGGGTATTTGAGACAAAAATTTCTATCTTGGTGCCCGCTTTGATCTGAATGTCAAAGATTAACCACTTCAACAACATGTTACAACTAGGTCTATTAATTACCAACCGGCACCGCTTATTGAGCGTAGCAGCGATTCTCGATGTATTCGAATCGGTGAACAGCTTCTATGAGCGGGCCAACCAGCCGCCTTTCTTCAATATTACCCTCTTCTCGCCGGATCCCGACCCGGGACGGTTTTATGGGGCCTATCCTATGAAATCGATCAGCGAGTTTGACAAACAGGACATTGTACTGGTGCCGGCATTCGGTGCCGGAGATGTGCAGCTTTCCATGATGAGCAACCAGGTCTGCATTCCCTGGCTTTGGGAGCAGTATAAACAAGGAGCTGAACTGGCCAGCTTCTGTACCGGCGCGTTTCTGCTGGCAGCCGCGGGCCTTTTAAATGGTAAGCACGCCACCACGCACATTGATGCGGCGGAGGCAGTGGATTCGAATTTCCCGGATATCATTATGAAAAGCGACGCGGTGGTGACCGAGGACAAAGGCATTTATACAAGTGGCGGTGCTACCAGCAGTTTCCACCTGATGCTGTATCTCATCCAGCGCTTTTGCGGGAAGGATCTGACATTAAGGACGGCCAAAATGTTTGCAATAGACATGGATCGCGAGCAGCAGACCTATTTCGGGACCTTCGCACCTCCGCAGAACCACGGCGACGGGCTGGTTAATATGGCCCAGCAGAAGATCGAAAAGGAATATCAGGAAGGCAGTACCATTGAAGTACTCATTCAGGATATTCCCGCAAGCCGCAGAAATGTGGTGCGACGTTTCAAGCAGGCGATCGGGGTTACGCCGATCGAATACTTGCAGCGGACACGCATTGAAGCGGCAAAAAAACTATTGGCGCAAACCGATCAGAGCGTACTCGAAGTGATGCTTAACTCGGGTTATAATGATTTGAAATCTTTCCGGCAACTGTTCAAAAAAAGTACGGGCGTGACCCCGAAAGAGTATCGGGATAAGTTTAACATGGCCAGGCTGGAAACCGGTGCGCGATGGAACCGGCGGATGAGTGGCGCTTCCTACCTTGATTAGAAACAGAAAAAGCCCGGAACATTCAGCTCCGGGCTTTTCTGTTATGAATGGTTCGTCAATTCACTTTGGCAATTTTGCGGAATGCAATATCGCTTCCCTGTCTGATTTCGACGATGTAAACACTTGCCGGCAGCTGTGTGATGTTCAACCGGTGCGAAAAGCGATTAGTTGTTTTATTTATAGACATATTCTTGAAAAGTCTCCCTGATTTAGCATCGAAAATGCGTATTTCGACTTGTCCTGCCCTTTCATTAGCCAGGTCGATGCTCACATAATCGGAAGTAGGGTTCGGGTAAACATTTGCATTGGCGTGAAGCGCAACTTCTTCTTTCAAAACCGGCGCGGCCGTTTCTACTGCTGCCTGCCGCGCATTCTGGCCGTCGGCCGCGATCACGAAAATGGGCGTTTCTCCTGCTGTGACAGTCACCTTACCATCCACGATCGGCAACTCGGTCATAGCCATGTTATCGGCTCCGGCAGTAGGCGTATAAATTCGTGCAATGCCTGACTGGTTCAGGTTAACAGTATATTCCGCGGTTCTTCCGACTTCATCGGGTACTGTCAGAATGAACAGCGATTTACCGTTCAGTTCATAACGGTCCACGATGGGGTCGTTGTAGAGCGTTTCCTTATATTCGTACTGGCCAAACAACTTTTGTGTTTGCAGGAAGTAATCCGCAGATGGCCGGCGCGTTTGGTCGTCATTTACAAAGCCGGAGGATGCGAACATACCCCAGCCGCCATTGTCGTACATCTGGTAAAAGAATACTTTCTCTACCCCGTGACGTGCGGAGAAAAGGGATGTGCGAAGAATCCAGTCGGCCTGGGTTTGCTGTACGGATTTATTGCCGACAGAAATCGCTTTCAACGGGCTTTCCGGGTTGAGGTCGTAGCCGGCTTCGGTGAGCCACACAGGCTGATCGTTGGATAGTTCACGCGCGACTTTTACAAAATTGTCGAGCAGTACATTGGCATTGGTAACCTCGGGTGCCGCGCCGCGCGTGGATGTACCGCTCTGGCTCGACGAAGCGTCGTCCGTATACAAATGGAAGTTCACGATATCCCAGCAGAGGTTCACGGTGCCGTCGGCATGATAGCCACGGAATTCTTTGCACCAGTCAACCATCCCTTTGATGAAATCGGGGCCGGTTACCAATCCGGCGATCACCACTTTCATATTGGGATCGGCATTTTTGACGCCTACGCCCGCGCCCATCGTGTTTTTGTGGCCATCATAAAACGCCGACATATTCGCGGCATATTCGCGTGCTGTCTGGTAACCCTTACGGCCTTTCCACCATTTATCGCGCTCATTGTCGCATTCGATATATTTAATGAGGTTCAAACCGATTTTTACGGTATTAACCGGGTCATTCGTCCATCTGGGCGTGGTAGACACGCTCAAAAGCGACGGGTCGACATTAACATTGCTTCCATAACGCGCCGCGTACTGAAATGCAACCCTGGCCTGTTCGAGGTATGAAACAGGGTCAGCGAAGTTCTTTCCATACCGTACCGGCACATTTTCAGGATCGCGCTGATCTTCCGGGTAGGTCTGCATCATCCAGTTTGGTTGGGTTTTAAGGCAAGCCAGCACTTCGATGCCTTCCTGTTTGCAGCGTTCGTAAATCAGATCATAGTTCCAGCTGCCGCTTAAGGTGGGGTTATAGGAATAAACACCCTCTGTCGATTCCAGTTTTTCCCAATCCATGTAATGCCGCAGGCCGGTGAAGGTTTTAGCTGCCTGCACTTTCGATTCCACAAGCGATTCGGTATGTGCGCCGTCCTGGAAATACCATTCGTAGCCATTAATACCGAGCATGTCGTTGAGCTTAATATGTTTGGTACGCGCCGGTTTTGCGGTTTCATTGCCTGGCGTGTAGCTTCCGTAAAACTCCATCTCCGTCGGTAATGTGTTCGGCATGGTCATCACCAGGTACCGGATATTGCTCATCGGCTGATCCAGTTTGAACTGCGCGTCCCCGGACAGTTGGCGGTCGGGGTAGGGGCCTACCCAGCCGTTGTAGATCTCGCCTGTGAAAGTGGCGACCGGAATCCGCTCCCATTGATCGGTTATGACGGAAAGTACCAGCGGAAAATCCTGTGCGCTGCCTGTGAAATCGAAGAATTTGACCCCATTGAGCGTAATTTGCTCGCCTTCTTTGAGTGGATAGTAAGCCTCGTAATTGTTGATTACCTTGCCCCAGCCTGTCAGCACATTCTCCTGCGTATTGCCGTCGAACAACCCGTCAAGGCCGTTAGCAGCATTGGTAAGCTGGTACCAACGCTTCGGATCGATCGGGATTTTTGTGCCCAATGCAGGATTGTTAGGGTTAGAATTGTCGGAAACGGTAAATGTCCTCGCTAAGTTTTCTGCCGTCAGATAATTGTTATTTCCTGCTTGCGAAGCTGTGATGGTCACCTGTCCGGCAGTGTGGATGGATGCCTTCCAGATACCGCTGGCATTAGAAACCGAAACGACCGCTGGATTGGAAGAGGTAAACTGGACAGGCGTTTCCGGGTTAGTACTGCTGGCAGTCAGGTTGAATGAACCATCGGTCAGGTTTTTGTCTGATATGGGTTCAAAAGTGATAATCGACAGTCCCTGAACGGACCCGGGGATTACTTCAAACCAGTTGAAATTAAATGCGCCGCGATTGGCGAAAATGCGGAATACCTGGCTGCCTGCGTCAAGTTGTACCGTGGTACGAACGGTAGTGTAATTCTGCCAGCCGCCGGTTTGCGGAACGTCAACGCTCCCCAGCACCGTGCCGCTGGTGTTTTTGAACTGGATATTACCATTTCCCCATTGATTGGCAACCCTGAAATTGATCGTGTAAGTACCAGCCGTTGGCACATTTACATTATAGTCCATCCAGTCATTGTCGTCGATATAGTTCACATTAATGGCCCCATCGACGTCACCGGTAGCTTCCGTGCGTACATCCGACGCCACGTCGAAAGTCTCGGCCTCGATCCGGCTCGTCAATGCACGTGACTCTTTCACTTCGAACCAATTGAAATTCCAGCCGCCTTTGGTGGCAAATACGCGTAGTCTCTGGTTGCCGGCGGGTAGGGAAACGATCATGCTGACGGTCTTCCAGCCCTGCATACCGCCTGTTTGAGGCAAGAGAATGCTGCCCAGTTCAGCGCCATCGCTATTTTTGAGAGCAAGTGTTGCCTCCGGGCTATACCCGTTTGCGATGCGGTAATTGAATGTGTAAATACCCGCGGTGGGAACATGCACGTCGTAATCCATCCAGCTGTTGTCCTGGATCCACTCTACATTCTGGCCGCCGTCGGTATCTTCCGTATTTTGAAGCTGTACACTGTAAGAGTCGTCATAATTTTCCGCCTCGACCTTGGCAGGCAATATCGTGCCGGTGATCCTGGCGCCGGCGGAAACGAATGAAAACCAGTTGAAATTGAATGCGCCACTCCGGGCGAAAAGCCGCACCACCTGGCTACCCGCGGGCAAAGGGACGGTGGTACTGACGGTCACCCAGTTTTGCCAGCCGCCTGTTTGGGGCACATTTACCTGCCCGAGCACTGTTCCGGCAGCATTCTGGATCTCAATAATGCCGTTTCCATAAGAGTTGGCGACGCGGAACTGTATCTCGTAATCACGCGCATTTGCGAGGTTCAGGTTGTAATCCAGCCAGTCGTTATCGTCGATGTAGCCGATATTCTGGCCGCCGCCTTCATCACCGGTATCTTCGGTACGCACCTCATGCATGGCGTCGAAGCTCTCGGCCTCTACTTTTCCCGATGAAAGCGAGCGGGAGGCAGTTACTTCAAACCAGTTGAAATTCCAGCCGCCTTTTTCAGCAAAGATGCGGATCGTTTGATTTCCTTGTGGTAGTGATGCGACGAAAGAAACCGTCTTCCAGCCCTGCATTCCGCCGGTTTGAGGTAGAACGGCACGGCCGAGCGTGGTACCGCCTGCTGTTTGTAAAGCCAGCGTTGCCTCCGGGCTGTAACCATTCGCAATGCGAAACCGGAACGTGTAGTATCCCGCCGACGGTGCCTGAACGGCATAATCCATCCAGCTGCCATCCTGAATCCAGCCTACATTAAGGCCGCCGTCCGCATCCGAGGTGTTTTCGGTGCCAACGGCGTTCATGGTAGTAAAATCTTCTGCTTCAATCTTTCCGGGAAGTAGCTTATTTGACTGAGCCTGAATAGAGAAGGAGATAAATAAAAAACAGAGGGTAAAAATTTTAGCCATTCGTCGGGTCTACAAAAATTTAAGTGAAGATACGACGAATTCAATTTCGACTACAAATTTTGTAGTAGTTTTTGTGACGATTGTATAAAATATGGTTGCTTTATTATGAAATAACTTCAAAAAGACCATTTTATACAATCGGTTACTTAAAAGCCGGTATACCGGGCTCTTCTCCCGGAAGAGGCTCTATTTCCGGCACGACCGGTTCCACAGGCGGCAGTTCGGGTTGAGGCTCTACCGGTGGCGTCTCAGGGTCCTGCTCAAAGGGCGGGGTTTCCTCGGGCACATCAGGCGAAGGCACTTCCGGTCTCGGGTCGAACGGAGGCGTTTCGCGCGGATCGCTGGGGTCGCCCCCGCCGCTGGTAGTATCCAGGTACTCGTTAGCCAATTGATAGATGTCCATGATTTCCGTTTGTTTAGATGAATGCTGGTTGGTAAAATAACTGTGCCGGAACAGAACGAAACCCGCCAGGTTACCTTCCACGGCGAAGGGGCCAAACTATTCGGTATTTACATCGTCAACATTCTGCTGACACTCGTTACGCTCGGGCTTTATTATCCCTGGGCAAAAGCCGCATTATTAAAATATATGTACGAAGAATCGGAGTTCGAAGGAAGCCGGTTTACGTTTCACGGGACGGGGAGGGAAATGTTCGTTGGGTTTATCAAAGCGATCGGCATTTTTATTGGGCTCTATTGCTTTCTGATTGTTGCTATGTTCTCTGAAAGTATCGCGGTCAGAGTGGTCTGTGTCGCTATTTTTTATATCGGCCTATTGCTTTTAGTCCCGATTGCCATTCATGGTGCATTGCGTTACCGTACATCCCGTTCGTCGTGGCGGGGAATCCATTTCGGGTACCGCGGCGACCGGAAGGAGTTTTTAAAAATGTTTGTTCTTGGCAGCTTGCTTACCGTTTTTACCCTGGGTATCTACTCTTTCTGGCTGGTTATCGAAATCAGGAAGTATATTTTCAAACACCTTCGTTTTGGCAACATTACATTTTCCTACGAAGGTGACGGCAGTGCCTATTTTGCATTGAATATAAAAGGCTATTTCCTGTCGATACTTACGTTGGGGATTTATTCTTTCTGGTGGGCGAAAGATCTGTTTGCCTATTACGTGAACAATATCCGCATGTACCAGGGCGAAACGCGCCTCAAATTCCGTTCAACTGCTACTGCGGGAGGCTATTTCAAACTGGTGGCCGTGAACTTGCTGATCATCATTTTAAGTCTGGGCCTGGCAACTCCCTGGGCGATCGTGCGGGCAATGCAGTTTGTATTTTCCAATATTCATATCGACGGGCCGCTGGATGTCAACGCAATCTCTCAAACCGAGGCTGATTATACCGACGCGACCGGAGAAGATCTCGCGGATATGATCGATATTGGGCTTGTTTAACCGACCCTGCTGGCTTCATGTACAATTTTAGTGTCCGTTACCACGACGGAAGGCTGTCCATCGCGCACGACGCGACGCTCACGCTCATGCCCGATCACTGGCTCATTCATTACCGTGATCCGTCGGACGAGCTTACGTCGGTACGGTGGACATTACCCGGCATTGTGACAGACGAGAATTTCAGTAACCTCTTTATTTTCCGGTACGGAGAATTTCCCCAGCAAACCATCGAATGCAAGGATGAAAGTCTGCCCGAAATGCTTAAAAGGCGCTATCCGGGAAGGATTTTTTTCAAAAGACGGATCACCGATGTCTTCAAACTAAATAACGCCACCATCGTAGGCGTCGCATTGGCCGTGTTGCTGCTACTGGGCCTGGGCTACTGGTTTGGACTTCCCTGGCTGGCTGGCGCAGTTGCCGACCGCATCCCCATGAGCGCAGAGGCTAAAATGGGCGATACGATGTACGACAGCATGATCCGTGCTTACGATGTCGATGAGCGTATGACCGCTGCCACCAACGATTTTGCGAAATCGATTGATTTCAAAACTTCCTATCCGATCCGTGTCACGGTCGTAAAGGAGGATGAGGTCAATGCATTTGCATTACCGGGCGGGCACATTGTGGTATTCGACAAAATCATCCGGCAAATGAAAACGAAAGAGGAGCTCGCCGCGCTGCTGGCGCATGAGGTGGCGCATGTGCACTACCGGCATTCGCTGCGCAACATATTCAGAAGTCTGGCCGGTTACATGTTTCTTTCGCTGCTCATGAACGATATCAACGGCATCGTGACTGTCCTAGCCGACAATTCAAATGCCCTGGCCAACCTCACCTATTCCCGCGACCTGGAAACAGAAGCGGATACCAAAGGAATGGACGTCCTCCAAAGTGACGGCATCAACCTGAAAGGTTTTGTTGACCTATTTCAAATGCTCAAAAGCGAGCACGGGGATTTGGGAAGCCTCCAGCTACTTAGCACGCATCCCTTGACGGAGGACAGACTGCGGATGGCAGAAACGATGGCTGGAAAGCAGAATGGTTTGAAAGACGATACAGAATTGGAGCGGAAGTGGGAGGCGATTGTGAAGTCGGGGAAATAGAAAGCGGGCCGTTGATGAGACGGCCCGCTTTCTAATGTTTAAAAAAACAATAGGTTCCTACAATCCCGCCCATTGGGTAGAAAATGTAAACTGGCTGTAACTTGTTTGCTTGCCTGCATTGTAGCCGTAGCCTAACGGGTAATACTCTTTCGTGACTGCGCTGATATAGCCATTTGCATCAAATCCGTGATAGTATTGGAAAAAGGGTTTTGATTGATTCGTGTATGGGAGAGGAGTAATTTGTGCCCTTTGCACCAATACATCGCTAAATTTTCCGAAAATTGGAAGGTATTTGTCGAAGCCGGAATTTTCGGGGTTGAGGAAGTATTTGTCCTGCTTGGCTGGCTGGTTTCCTATGGTGTAGAAAAAGTTTACACGTTGGAATTCACCAGTCGGGCTTGACGTTGTAATATCGCTCAATCGCTCTGCACCGGCATCCGGGATGTAATCATATTTAAAGACTTTCTTTTGGGATGGGCCTCCGCCCGAATCGTTAATTTCGTCTAGTCGGCCGGTTTCATTGTACTTATATTCCGAAGTGCGGCTGTTGGTAACATCAATGCTTTTGATGCATCGCTTATTGGAGATTTGATATTTAATTTCTTTTACCAATGCATTGGTTGCTTTGCCATATCGCTTGCTCGTTATCCAAAGATCGCCTGTGCTGTCATCATAGGAATAAACGGTGTAGTAAGCGACTTCTGAAACTTTTGAAAGTTTCCCCATAAATCTTCCCGATTTAATGTATTGCAATGTCGTCGCGCCGTCCTTAACTAATTTAAGTTCTTCACCATTTGTTTTTGCATTCTGATCGCTCACTATGGCTGAGGCGTTTTCAGTAGGTGATACCATTTCATCGTTCTGGCAGCCGGCCAGCAGCCCTGCGAAGACCAGGGCTTTTAATACTTGTCCTGCGATTTGAATTTTTTTCATAATGTCAATATGGATTGGTTAAACAATAATTATTGTCGGGCCAAACATAATCGACGCTTTTGCTGTCAGAAAAAGCAATACCCCTAAGGAGTGTCTTGGCTAGCTTTCGGTTTTTAAAATGCATTCTGATTGCATTTGTAGCTTTTGACCGACCATGGCATCGTTTTTGTAATGGTCTTGCCAAACACGATATAATTATGAAAGCACTAACTCACGAGGGCCGGCAAAAGGTCGATGATATCGCTGGCCAATATAAGTTGCATCCCGAAACCGTAGCGTCGCTCCTGAAAGCGGTAATCCAGGGTAATGGGACGATGGCACAGTTCAACATCGCGGAATTGGGCGGGCAAGGCCAGTGGATGAAGGGCGGAATGACCATGGTGGGCGACATGTTCAACAACAACCTGCGCGTCACGGTGGACAAGCTCTGCCAGGACCTCGCGGCGCTGGTCACGACAAGCATACTATTCGAAGAAACGGAGGCCAAAGACGATTCATACGTGCATGCGGGTGCGCCGATTGGGCAGGTAAGTACTTCTTGGCCTACCGTTTTTGGGAATCCCACTTCCACGGGGTCGCAAAACAATTTCCGGTATGCCTATTTCGGCCCCGTTCACCGGCTGGTCATCGAGGAAAACGGCAAGCGTACCATTTACGACACCAAACATCATCAGATATCAGGCATTTCCCAGCAGCAGGGCGCGGACAGTTCTCACCGTTTCACCAGCCAGGATGGAGCCGTGGATCTGAATAGTCTGCAAGTGGTTTCAGACCCTGATAAGCCAAGTCAGCCTACGCCGGAGATCGCCTACGACGTCACTGCGACGGCCGACCTGCGCAGCGGCGACCAGAGCCCGCAGGACATTATCATTTCTACCATCGGAAAGCTGAATGTGCTTTTTGAAAAGGGACAGATTTCGGAGGAGGAGTTTAAGGCGAAGAAGGAGGAGTTGCTAGCGAGGTTATAACACACTTTGTAACGTGGGATACGGCCAACATAACGGCGGGCCGTTCCCACTGTTATTGCTAAAATTTATACGTTGGTGCAGTGTATTTTCTGTCGATCGAGGAGACTAGCGTACCATTGACTTTCTTCACGGTAATATTTTTGGCCTTACCTGCATAATCCAACGTGTAACTATACAGGCATGTGGTACTGGATGCTTTTTGACCGTTCGGAAGATATTTATCTTCGATCAGGGTTTGAACAAGATTGGTATTGAAATTCCCGAATATCGGCAGATACTTAGTAACTCCTTCTGGGAGTACATCTGGGTTTACAGGAGATTTGTCCGGGATCGCTGTTGCACCGTAGCTGAATTTTACTTCCTTGGTTTTTGCGCCGAACTCATCATAGAATGTTACCATATTCAGAGATTTTTTCCAACCAGTGGCATCCACTGTGTATGTAAATTCTCTTCGCTCATTCGGCTGATATTTATTGTAGAATCTGGCGAGCTGCCCGTTGACATTGTATTCGTATATGTAAGTCTTGTTTGTGGTGACCGACTGAACACAACGTCCGGACATATCGAGGGTGTATTTGTATTGTGTTGACGGGTTGCCGTATGTATATCTTGTGGCAGTGATCAGTTGTGGTGCGTAGATGAATTCAGAGTAGGCGGTGGAATAAGTCTCCTTCGATAAAACGCTCGATCCGTTATAAGACAGACTAACCTCGCCATCCTTAATTAAAAGACCCGCTGCCAGGTTAGTTCTCGCATTTTGATCCAATACCGTAGTTGGCACTTGGGGCGCAAGCACAGTATCATTTTCATTCTGGCAAGCGCTCAGCATACCTGCAATCAAAATTCCTTTCATGAAAATTGGGGTGTTTCGAAGTAGTTTCATAAACCTTCTGTTTAAGTGTGATTAATTGATTTTGAACCGGCTCAAACATAGGTGTGCTTAGAATTTATGCGAAATGCGATGGGCGAAAGGCAGACGTTAAAGAGTTTGCGGTCAAAATGGGCTGGGGGCGCTTGTATTTTCGTTTCGAGTGCGGATTTTTGCAAACCAGACAACATTTGCAAGTTTTGTTCTGTTTATAGGAGGCAGCCGATTACTAGTTTTACACGGCGCCCGTATTGATTGTACCATGATTTTCGCACAAATTTCCAAAATAGTAGATCCCATCGCCGTCAAGCTCGACAGGTGGACGATGGAGGCGTATCGTTTGCTGCCCAACCTGCTCATTGCCATTGTCATCCTGGTGCTTTTCAGGTCGTTGGCGAGCCTGGGCGGCCGGTTTATCGAGCGTGTGCTGGGCAGGGCTTCGCAGAATATAGCGTTGGTAGGGCTGATTTCTACGATTACCCGCATCGCGATTATGACCACCGGGTTCTTTTTTGCACTCGGTATGCTTGGGCTCGACAAAACGGTCACTTCCCTGCTCGCGGGTGCGGGGGTGCTGGCGCTCGCGCTGGGTTTTGCGTTTCAGGATCTGACGACCAACTTTATTTCAGGCGCATTCATCGCCATTCAGCGGCCGATTCAGGTGGGGGATGTGATCGAGACGAATGGCTTTACGGGCAAGGTCTTGTCGATCGGGCTGCGCTCGGTGAAGCTGGATAACTTCGAAGGCCAGCAGGTGGAGCTGCCAAGTAAAGATATTTTCCAGAAACCCATTGTGAATTTCACTTATTCGGGGGAGAGACGTGTACGGATGGAGGGTAGCATTGGCTACAAGGATGACCTGGCATTCGTGGAAAGCCTGGCTTTGGGCGCGATGAAAGGCCTGGACTTTATCGATCCGCTGAAAGTGATAGAATTCAATTTTCTCCGTTTCAGCGAAAAAAGCATTGATTTTGAAATATTATTCTGGATCAGACAGGACAAAATCGGTCCCGGGCCAGCGAAAAGTAAAGTGATGAAGCTCGTAAAACGGGTGTTCGATGAGAACAATATTGCATTCCCCACACCCGCGCGACCTGCCGATCTGCTTCCGCCACTGACCGGAAAGCCGGAAGCTTAGTTTGCCATAACAGTACATCAAGGCACAAAAAAGACCGGCCCGTTACGCGAACAGGCCGGTCTTTTAAATATCAATCCTATTATTAATAACGGTAAGTCTCCGCTTTGAAAGGACCTTCGATGGATACGCCGATGTAAGCAGCTTGCTCGTCTGAAAGGGTATCCAGGTTTGCGCCTACGTGTTTAAGGTGCAATGCAGCCACTTTTTCGTCCAGCGCTTTTGGAAGAACGTAAACCTTCTTCTCGTAAGCAGCCGTGTTAGTCCAAAGCTCGATCTGCGCCAGCGTCTGGTTTGAGAATGAGCAGGACATTACGAACGACGGGTGGCCCATCGCGCAGCCCAGGTTCACCAAACGGCCTTCTGCCAGCACGATGATGTCTTTGCCTTCCACGTTGTAAATGTCAACCTGTGGTTTGATCTGCGATTTGGTGTGGCCGTATGATTTATTCAACCAGGCCATGTCGATCTCGTTATCGAAGTGACCGA
>CBIHPQ010000004.1:0-37521 GCA_966211825.1 uncultured Dyadobacter sp.
GGCTCACTTCTGGATGACTTTCATCGGAATTTACCTGGTATTTATTCCAATGCACTACGTTGGTATTGCGGGCTTCCCTCGTCGTTACTACCAGTTCACCAGCTACGACTTTACACATAAGTTTATGGATATGAACATGTTTATCTCCGTTGCGGCGATATTCACGTTCATTGCACAGTTCATTTTCCTTTGGAACTTCTTTTACAGCATTTTCAAAGGAAGAAAAGCTCCGCAAAACCCATGGCGTTCAAACACGCTCGAATGGACTGCTCCTATTATTCCGGGTCATGGAAACTGGGAAGGCGAAATTCCTGCGGTGTACCGTTGGTCATATGATTACAGCAAACCGGGTGCAAAAGAGGACTTCATCCCTCAAAACATCCCGTACTCTCAGACACCTGAATCCAACTTCCCTCATGAAAATGAGTTGATAGCAATAGAAAAGGTGATTGAGTCACAAAACTTCAATGACCAGTTCAAAACACATCATTGACCTTAAAGCCAATCGCCGGTTCCGGCGATTGGCTTTAAATACACTCATTACGCTCTATCTGGTTGTAGTAGCCGGCGGGGTGGTAAGGAGTACCGGCTCAGGAATGGGCTGTCCCGACTGGCCGAAATGCTTTGGCAGATGGGTACCGCCCACCGAGGCATCACAACTTCCTCCCGATTACAAGGAGATTTACGGTGCCAAGCTGAAAGGAGAGGTTGAGTTCAATGCAACGAAAACCTGGACCGAGTATGTGAACAGGCTCGTCGGGGTGTTCACGGGTATCATGATTTTCCTGACGCTGCTCGCTTCCATACCCTTTCTGAAATCCGGAAACAAGCAAATATTCTTTTTGAGCCTTGCGGCTTTTTTGTTGACGGGCTTCCAGGGATGGCTCGGTGCGAAAGTAGTTTCGTTCGAATTGCACCCTTTGATCGTCACAGTGCACATGCTGCTCGCCATAGTGATCATTTTCATTGTGCTTTACGTGTTTACGTGGGCCGGATATGTCGGGAAGGTGCTCACATTGCGTGAAGGAAGCGAAAAAGTGCTGAGCGGAATAGGGATTATAGTAATGGCGTTGTCGCTTTTTCAGATCCTCCTGGGTACGCAGGTACGCGAGGCAATGGATTTAGTGATCATGAAGCTTGGTTACGGTGCAAGGTCACAATGGATCGATGAACTCGGGGTCAACTTTTACATTCACCGGTCGTTTTCAATATTGGTCTTTGTTGTGAATGCAATCTGGATCAACAAGGTTTTGAAATCCGGTAATAAGGGAACAGTAGCGGGCAAAATTGCAATAGCCTGTCTCTGGATACTGATCGCAGAGATCGCAACGGGCGTTATAATGGCCTATTTCGGAGTTCCTGCATTTGCGCAGCCGATTCACCTGACATTCGCCATTCTTTTGATCGGCTTGCAGTTTATAGTTTGGCTGGTTGTTAATGGTAAGAAGCATTTAAAATACAAAGGCGTGGCCGTAACAGCCGATAGCCAGTTTTAGAATTTTCAATTTCTGTAATAATGATTTCAGTAGAGGAAAGTGCCAGCGGGGTTGGAAAGATCAGAGAGAGAATAGGGGTTTTATTTGAATTATTGAAATTCCGGTTGGCATCGTTGATCGCCTTTTCCGGAGCAATGGGATATTGCCTGGGCTCGCGCGACGTGCGGACGGGCGATATGGTGCTTTTCGTCCTGGCTTCGATCGGTATTACCGGTGCGGCCAACATTATCAACCAGATCCTGGAAAAAGACCTGGATAAAATGATGAAAAGAACGGCTTCACGGCCGTTGCCAAGCGGAAGAATTACCGTAGAACAGGCTGCTATCTGGGCGGTGTTCCTCGGAGTGGCTTCGCTGGCGATATTTGTTACAGTATTTAACCTGACAACAGGACTTATTTCCCTGCTGTCGCTCGTGCTTTACGGGTTTGTTTATACCCCGTTGAAGCGCGTCGGTCCGATTGCGGTGTTCGTAGGAGCATTTCCGGGGGCATTTCCTCCGATGATCGGTTGGGTAGCAGCAACAAACCACTTCGGTTTGGAACCTGGTATCCTGTTTGCGATCCAGTTCTTCTGGCAGTTCCCGCATTTCTGGGCCATTGCATGGGTTTTGGATGAAGATTACAAAAGAGCAGGCTTCAAACTTTTGCCCGCCAACGGTTTGAAAGACGCTGATACGACATTGCAGATCATGATCTATACGTTGTTCCTCCTTCCGATTGGCTGGTTGCCGTATGAACTGGGAATGACGGGCATCAATTCGGCATTCATTGCGACGATTTTCGGGGTGCTGTTCCTCGCGCAGACGTTCCACCTGATGCGTACCTGCACAGACAAGACCGCGAAGCAGCTGATGTTCGGATCGTTCATTTACCTGCCTATCGTACAGATTGCTTTTTTGTTGGATAAATTGTGAAACTGATTGGAGTGAAAATGGAAAACGTTCAGCAATATAAATTGGAGAGAGGGCCGCAGGAGACGCTTTCGATGGACCCGAAGAAGTTTATTCTCTGGTTGTTCCTCGTGACGATCATCATGCTTTTTGCCTCGCAAAGCAGCGCCTACCTGGTACGCCGCGCGGAAGGTAACTGGCTCGAATTTGAAATGCCCCAGATTTTCTGGTACAGCACCGTGGTATTGATAATGAGCAGTGTAGCAATGCAATGGGCCTATTTTTCGGCAAAAAAAGATCAGTTCCAACAATTGAAAATAGCAATTTCTATTACTTTTGTACTCGGCCTGATCTTCCTGTATATGCAGTTTGAGGGCTGGAAACAGCTGGTGGCGATGAATGTCTATTTTGTTGGAAACCCGTCCGGCTCGTTTTTCTACGTGTTCACAGGGCTTCACGGATTCCACATCATTACCGGCCTGATTGTTTTGGTATTCGCATTGTTCTCGGCATTCAAGCTGAACATGCATTCCAAAAATCTGAGAAGAATTCAAATCAGTGCTACTTACTGGCACTTTCTTGATATACTCTGGTTATACCTTTTTGTTTTTTTATTGACCTTTAATTAATAATTTTTTTATCAATGGCTGCAAATGTAACAACACCCGGCGCGGTAGAACCCAAAATGTGGTTGGGGGGTATTGAGCCTATGAAAGCGAGTTACGGTAAACTGATGATGTGGTTCTTCCTCATCTCGGATACCTTTACTTTCTCTGCCTTGCTGGTGGCATATGGTACAGCCCGGTTTAGTTTCCCTGCATTCACCGGAAGTCACGAAGATTTTACCTTCTCCAACATGTACTGGCCGGTACCTGAAAGGGTTTACGAAGCCGTACCATTCCTGCACGGTATTTCCCTGCCGTTGGTGTTTGTTGGTATCATGACATTCATTCTCATCGCAAGTTCCGTTACAATGGTACTCGCAGTAGAAGCCGGTCACCGCATGGACCGCGCGAATGTTGAAAAATATATGCTCTGGACGATCCTTGGAGGTTTTACCTTCCTTGGTTGCCAGGCCTGGGAATGGAGCCACTTCATCCACGGAACCGACGCCGGATCCGTTATGAAAGTAATTGAAAACGGTACCTGGATTGAGAAAACCATTCACGGGGCTAACCTGACAGAGAACCAATACGGTCCTCCTGCATTTGCCGACTTCTTCTTCTTTATCACAGGCTTCCACGGAACCCACGTATTTTCGGGCGTAATCCTGAACATCCTGATCTTCTTCCGTGCAGCAACAGGATTCTATGATAAGAGGGGAAGCTACGAAATGGTTGAGAAAGTAGGTCTCTACTGGCACTTTGTGGATCTGGTTTGGGTGTTTGTATTTACATTCTTCTACCTGGTTTAAGTTATTGGACAATATTAAAATCTAAGTAAAATGGCGGAAGTACAGCATCACCACGTACATAACCAGGATCCCGAAGCAGGAGCTGAGCAGCGCAAAGCGATCTGGAAAACCTTTTGGATTCTTTTGATCATTACCTCACTCGAGTTCCTGATCGCATTTACAGTTCCTCACGGAGTTCTTAAGGTCTCCATCTTTATTATCATGACGATCGTGAAGGCATTCTATATCGTTGGGGAATTCATGCACTTAAAACACGAAACAAAGACGCTCATCTGGTCGATTCTCGTACCGGTAATATTCGTAGCCTGGTTGATCCTGGCGCTCCTGCTCGAAGGAAACGCAATTTTCGAGGCGATTTTTGCATAATAGAATAGCATGAGGAAATTTCCCAAAGCCGGGTTACTGATCGTCACATTAGTAATACCGGCTTTGATTTTTGTTTTACTGAAACTGTTCGCGACGAACCATTACATCCTGCCCTATTTCGTGCCGGAAAAGGATGGTAACGGCGCGATAATCGTGCAAAACGGCGATACACTTTTTCACAAGGTTTCGGCGGATTGCGGGATATTTAGCGGCGTAAACCTGGATGGCCGTTTGACATTGGTGAGCCGGATGCCATCGCATTGCGGAGAACCCTGCGAACGTGCCGCCGACGAATTGGAGCGGCTTGCCGCATTGAAAACTGAAATTCCCGAATTACAGATCCTCGTGATCGCAACAGATACTGCCCGCAGCGGTAACTGGCAATCGGTAAAGGCTGATAGCGCGATAGTGGCAAACTGTTTTTTAAAGGAACTGTCAGATGCCGGGAAGGGTAGCGATGTTTTGAACGGACCGGCTGGTCAGATCGTACTGATCGATCACGAAAAGCATGTGAGAGGCTTTTACAAAGCCGCAAATGTGGAGGAGACAGACAGGCTGATGGCCGAGATCAAGATCCTCGATTATGAAAAAAAGAATGAGAAATAAGTGGGTATGGCAACATTAACAATCGAAAGAAAACCAAAGTACGAACGTATTATAAACATTCTGGCAGTCGCCATTCCGGTGGTGGTTGCATTGCTGCTGGGCATCCGACAGAAGATCGACCTGGGCGCATGGACGAAGGTGCTTCCGCATATTATTGGTATGATCAACACAGCGACGTCGATGCTGTTGATCATGGGATTCTATTTTGTGAAACAAAAAAATATCACCGCGCACCGGCAGGCGATGACGGGCGCATTCGTGCTCGGTTCGGTGTTTCTGGTTTGCTATGTGTTGTATCACATCTCAAATGAAGCTACGCCGTTCGGGGGAAGCGGGTTTATACGGCCGGTCTATTACTTTTTGCTGATCTCGCATATCGTGTTGTCGATCGGGGTCGTTTGGTTTGTATTGCGGGCAGTGTATTTCGGTTATACCAACCAGATTGCACAGCACCGCAAAGCCGTAAAATGGGCTATGCCTATCTGGCTTTATGTGAGTGTGACCGGTGTGATCGTTTATTTGATGATTAGTCCCTATTACGTATGAAAAAGTTTTTGGTAATATCCGGATTGGTAATAATGTTCGTGATGAATAGCGCCGGCGCATTTGCGCAGTGCGCCATGTGCCGCGGATCGGTGGAGAGCTCGATGGGTAATGGGCGCAATAATGTGGGTGTGGGCTTGAATACCGGCATCATGTTCCTGTTTGTAATTCCCTACATTCTCGTGGCGGTGATCGGCTACCTTTGGTACCGCAACTCCAAGCGTGCACAGGCAGAGCGGCAATTTGTGGCAGCCCGGGTACGCTCGGCTTACGACAACTAGTCTGCGGACAAAGAAATTGAAGGGCGGGACCAATGTGGTTCCGCCCTTTTTTATGCAATTTGTTTTGGCAAAATATTTCCGTGTAGTGGCGTAGATAATGCATTGCGCGTCTTTAAAGAAAAACACTTCCCGATCATGCGCCGGATTTTCCTAATTCTCCTCCTGATACTTGCCAGGTTTGCCGATACCAATGCACAGACCATATCAACTGCCAAGCCCTGGACCTTCTGGTGGTGGATGGGCAGTGCGGTTACCAAGGCGGATATCACGGCACAGCTCGAATATTTCAGCAAGGCAGGACTGGGAGGGGTACATATTATCCCGATTTACGGGGTTAAGGGATACGAAAAGGCGGCGATTCCGTTCCTGGGCCCGCAATGGCTGGAAGTAATGCAACATACCATCCGGGAAGGCAAGCGTCTCGGACTGGGCGTGGACATGACGACGGGTACCGGCTGGCCTTTCGGCGGGCCCAACGTGACGCCGGCGATGGCTGCGAAAGGCATGACCATAGTGGACGGGAAACCGGCCGTAAAGCCAACGGGGCAGAAAGTAAAACGCGCTGCACCGGGCGGGGAAGGTTTTGTACTGGATCCATTCAATGCAACCGGCATGTCGCAGTACCTCTCCCGGTTTGATTCTGTATTCAGCAAATCGGCCGACAAGCCGCGATCCATGTACAATGATTCCTATGAAGCCTATGGTGCTAACTGGACGGAGGATTTTGCAGCGCAATTCAAATCACGGAGAAAGTATGATTTGTTGGACAAACTTACCCTGCTCGACGACTCAACCGGAAATGCGGAAGCAACATTAGTTGAAATTGATTATCACCAGACACTCGCTGAACTTCTTTTAGAACGCTATGCAAGGCCCTGGACCGATTGGAGCCGCGGGCATGGTTTCGTGACACGCTACCAGGCCCACGGGTCGCCTGGGAACTTGCTGGACCTCTACGAAGCGGCGGATATTCCCGAAACGGAATCGTTTGGTACCAGCCGGTTCAATATCCCCGGGCTCCGCGTCGACCCGGATTATTCGATAGACCAGTTCGGCACGCCGAATCCTTTGGCGATGAAGTTTGCCTCTTCGGCAGCGCATTTGTCGGGTAAGAAACTGGTGAGTTCCGAAACCGGAACCTGGCTTGCCAACCATTTCAAGGTTTCATTATCCCAAATCAAGCCGCAGGTCGATGAGCTTTTCACGGCAGGTATCAACCACATCTTTTACCATGGTACCACCTATTCGCCGGAAGCGGAAGGGTATCCCGGCTGGCTCTTTTATGCTTCCACCAATTTTGGCAAATCGTCCCATTTCTCCGAGCATTTCCCGTTGCTGAACGAGTATGTCGAATGGTGCCAGAAACTGTTGCAGGATAGCAAACCCGATAATGATGTGCTGGTCTACTTCCCGATCCATGACTTGTGGGCTACAAAAGCCAAGTCCGGAGGCGGTGTGCATTTGCTGGAAGTACACCACGTAGATCGCTGGCTGTTGGATCTGCCATTTGGAAAACTGTCAGAAAGGCTTTGGAAGGAAGGTTATGCATTCGATTTTGTATCTGATTTGCAGCTGAAGAAATTTACAGTCGGAACCGACGGCGCATTGAATTCGGGAAATGCTACTTATAAGACATTGCTTATTCCTTCGACTACCTATTTGACCGAAGAGACTTTGAAGGAATTGCAGCGACTAGCCGCTGCGGGTGCGAAAATCATTTT
This sequence comes from uncultured Dyadobacter sp., assembly GCA_966211825.1. Lineage (GTDB taxonomy): Bacteria > Bacteroidota > Bacteroidia > Cytophagales > Spirosomataceae > Dyadobacter. The sequence continues at coordinate 7,318 of CBIHPQ010000004.1, forward strand.
TGACAAGAAACTTCCATCTTTTGTCACAGGCCACGCAGATCACGACCAGCGGCAAAAGGCATTTGCAGAAGGCCTGGCAAAACTATCGAAGGTAAAAACGGTAAAAGTTTCTGGTGATTTAAATTCCGACCTGGCCGAAAACGGAGTGATAAAGGAAGAAATTGCAGCAAAAGGCCTCACATTTATCCGAAAAAGGGATTCGACAGGTAGTCCCCTATATTTCGTTGCAAACTTGGGAAATGCCTTTCAGTCGGGCTGGGTGAAATTGGGTAAAGGTGTGCTGGTTTCTAAAAACAAACCACTTCACGGGGAGTCGTTAATGTACGCACGGGATAAGAATGGCGAGTATGAAGTATTTCTCAGCTTGCCCCCGGGAGAATCAACATTTCTGAAAGGCGCCGGCGATGGCTCCGATCTGCCGTTCGTGAGCAAAGCTTCGAAAGAGGTGGAAATCAAAGGAAACTGGGAAATCACATTTCTAGCAGGCAAGCCGTCATTACCTGCACCCGCAAAATTCACAACCCTTCAATCCTGGACCACATTACCCGACTCCGCGGAATACTTCTCCGGAAAAGCAGGTTACCGGATCGTCTTTGACCTGAAAGGCCCGTTGAAGCAATATGAAGGCGCTGTGCTTAATTTGGGTGATGTCCGCGAAGTAGCGCAGGTCAAATTGAATGGAAAGGATTTGGGCACCGCCTGGCACATTCCGTTTCAACTTTATGCCGGGCATGCCTTAAAATCAAAAGGCAATGTCCTCGAAATCGAAGTCACCAATCTTTCAGCCAACTACATGCGTCTCCGCGACCAGCAGAAGCCCGACTGGAAGAAATTTTATGATATTAATATCGTGGATATCACCTATAAAAAATTCGATGCGACGCGCTGGACGCCGATGCCATCGGGTTTGCTCGGGCCGGTGAAATTGGTTTACTAATGCATTATTCCCACAAAGGGTAATGTTCAAGCTGGATCTGGCGGCCGAAGAATATATTGGTGGATTGCTCAAATGATAATGTATAATCCGAAACGTAGAACTGCCGCTTGCCTTCGCCTTTCTCATTAATAAGGTAATGCTGTTCGAGCCAGGCTTTCAATGAATGCGCTACGATGTCTGATGTATCGAGTGTTTCCACCGTTTCGCCGTAGAATTTACGGATCTGGCTTTTGATAAGCGGATAGTGCGTACATCCAAGTATTAACGCCTCGATGCCATTGAGGGAGGAGTCAGAAAGGTAGTTGGCAATTACACTTTCACTGATATTATTATCAAAAAAGCCTTCCTCGATCATTGGTGCCAACAATGGAGTAGCCAGAGATTTCAGGTGAATGTTCCTGTCCAGCGCATCAACCTTCTTTTTATATACATTCGAAAGGACCGTCTGCTTGGTACCGATCAGGCCGATAGTTTTCCCTTCATAATGCTCCTTCACATAATCCACCACGGGATCGATCACATTCAGGACCTTCGCTTTGGTTCCTACGTACTCGCGCACGAGCTCATAGGCGGCTGCGGACGCGGAGTTGCACGCGATGAGGATCAGCTTGCAGTTTTGCTGTAAAAGCATATTGCAGATCTTGATCGAATAGGCCTGGATTGCTGCCGTGGATTTGTCGCCGTAAGGCAAATGCGCCGTGTCGCCGAAATAGATGGTGTTTTCCTGGGGAAGCAACCTGGTTACGGCGCTGGCGACGGTCATACCGCCGATTCCGCTGTCAAAAATTCCGATGGGCGCAGAGGAGTCGAGCATTGTGGGAAGTCCTTTTTGTGATCAATGAGTGATATTCGCATCAAAGCTAAAAAAATATCAAAAAACTTTTCGGGCACATGCAACCTCACGCAGAGGAATGCGCATCTTGCTATCGAAACCACCAATTAGAATGGGTCGAATTTTAGCACTATTTAGCCAGGAAGCACAGCTCATCAAAGCCCTCAGGAAGGAAGATCCTAAGGCGCAGAGACAGCTTTATGACAAGTACAGCAATAGAATGCTGGCTTTGTGCTTCCGCTATGTATGCGATGAAATGGCGGCCGAGGATGTAATGGTGGAAGGTTTTTTGAAAGTATTTGAAAAAATAAATCAGTTCAACAGCGACGGGAGTTTCGAAGGGTGGATCAGACGGATCATGGTGAATGAGTCGTTGGGCTATCTGCGGAAGCAGAAGCGCATTCTGGAAGACAACCTTTCGGATGAAGCCAACAACATCCCCGATTACATCCACGCCGACCAGAATCTGGAAACGGAGGAGCTAATGGCGTTGATCGAAGGTCTGCCCGTGGGCTACCGGACTGTTTTTAACCTTTATGCGATCGAAGGCTACGCACACATTGAAATTGCCCAGATGCTGGGTATCACTGAAAGTACATCGAAATCACAGTTGCACCGCGCCCGGGCATTATTGCAGAAGTTGGTTGCGGAATGGCAGAATGATTATAAAAAAAAAGTAGACTATGAAAAAGCATCCTGTTGATGATCTTTTCAAGCGTAAACTCGAAGGAATCGAAAGAACGCCTTCGGAGAATGCGTGGCTAAAAATTCAGGAGAGACAGCCGGCGAGGCATCGCACGGTTGTGTGGGGTTGGTATGCTGCGGCCGGTGTGGCTGCGGCGGTGATGGGAGGATACCTGGTTTGGAATAATCAACAAGGAATGTCGCCGGGGATTATCAAACACCAGCATACGATCGCGGCCACAAAGCCGGTTCAAAAGGATTCCGTGATTACTCCGATTAAAAATTCAAATGCTCCGGTTGAACAATTGGCGGCAATTGAAAAGACGGGTAGTGGATTGGGTAATGATGAAAAGGAGTTGAAACTGGATGCGCATGTGCCCGGAGTTACCCAAACACAAAGGTCCACAAAACAAGTAACTAAAACGCCAATCGCTGCTCCCGAACCGATCCGAAATGCACCGGTAGTTGCATTGAATGAGAAACCATCTGTTCCGTTGAATGCGGTCCAGCCGGAAGTTGCAAATGCTCCTGTTGCACAGGATATAAAGACTTTACCTGATGAGCCAGCTGTTAGTCAGGTGAACAAGCCGGAGCCCGAGCCGACGAGAATGATCGTCGTGACGGTGGAGACCGGTAATAATGAAGCGGAAGAGAAGCCACGTACCACCCGGTTTGCAAGGGTTTTCCGCCAGCTTAAAAATGCACGGGCAGGCGAAAAAGTCGATTGGGACGAAGTGGGTTTTAATCCAAAGAACCTTGTAGCACGTGTGGACGATCGCCTGCGTAACAGGGACGAAAGAAGTTCAGAAAAAGATCACCCTAAAGAGAAGACAAAACTGTAATCTATTGTGCCATGAAAAGTAAAATATATGCAATGGCGATGCTGGTAATGCTGGTTGCCATTGGCGCGCGCGCTGGTTCTTTGAAATCCAACGATGAGATTGTGCCCCCCGGCGGCCAGGATAAGGATTCGATCATCGTGACATTCGGAGATAAAACACGGCTGATCATCTACGGCGAAAACCGGACGGAGCTGGAAAAGATCATGAAATACGACCTGAATGCGCTTTTGAAGGACTTGAAAGTAAGATTGGACAGCACACAAGCCGATACGACATTTTTGCGGGAAGAATTCAATGGCAACAAATATTTGAAAAACCCGGACCAGGCGGAGGATAAGGATTACGTCAGGATAGGCCTCCGGGGTATTCATATTAAGGACGGAGACACGAAGGTTTCTATCGATGGCTCGGGAGTGGAAGTGAAAGAAGGTGACGAAGTGGTCGGTTCGGACTCGACTTACCGGCGTATCGGGAAGCGGTTTCACAAGAAGTCATGGGGCGGATCGAGCCCGCGGAAGGGTTTTAATGTCGCATTCGGTCTCAATACATATGGTACCAACGAGACCACGCCTGGTTTTACGAAAAGCGACTATGACCTTAAACCATTCGGTTCAAGATTTGTAAGCCTTGGCTACGTAGCCAGTGCAAATGTGATCAAAGGGGAGGGCGCCAGGCTGCATCTGGATTTCGGAATCGATTTTTCGTGGTACAACATGATGTATGACGGTAATAATACAATCGAGAAAACCGAAGATGGTGTTGAATTTCCACTGGTAAAAGACGACGCCGGCAAGGAAGTGGAGCTGCGGAAGTCGAAACTTGTCGTGCCTTACGTCAACCTGTCGATCATGCCTACGCTGAGCTTTTCGCGGTCGTTCGTTTCCTATATCAGCGCGGGGGTTTATGGCGGGTACCGCCTGGGTAGTTACACCAAGGTCCGGCGCGTCGGAACGAAGGACGTTGACCACGACAGACGAAATTTTCACATTGAAGATCTGCGCTATGGTTTAGCTGCCGAAATAGGTATCCGTAACTTTCCTGACTTATTTGTGAACTATGATTTGAACAATCTATATGAGGCAAATCGCGGCCCTTCTGTCCGGATGCTGAGTTTCGGAGTGAGATTGTTCTGAGTCAAAAAGTGCCTCTACGGCCTGGAATCGATAGTTTTGATTCCAGGCCGTATTTTTTTGTAAAAATTTTTCAAAAGAATTTGAGAATATAAAAAATGGGTATAATTTTGCGACTCCAAATTGTGAAACAAACGGTTTTCACGCTTGTGTTGAAATGTTGTCTGGGGGTGTACCAGAGTGGCCAAATGGGGCAGACTGTAAATCTGCTGGTGTATGCCTACGGTGGTTCGAATCCATCCGCCCCCACAGTTTGAGTCTGAAAAGTGCTTCAAATAATACCAGTTTTTGAGGTGAAGGCTAAAACAAATGCGGAAGTAGCTCAGCTGGTAGAGCGATAGCCTTCCAAGCTATAGGTCGCGAGTTCGAACCTCGTCTTCCGCTCAAAAGATGCACCATCGAAGCGATTAGCGAAAACATTCAATAGATACTTTTTCGCTAATCGCTTTTTGGTTCTAGTGACAATTGCTTTTTTAGATCAGGAGGGTCCGCCAATGCGGTAGAGAGCTTTCTTGGGATGAAGAATGAAAAAGAAGTAAGATTGCTTTTGTAGCTCAGGGGTAGAGCACTTCCTTGGTAAGGAAGAGGTCAGGGGTTCAAATCCCCTCAAAAGCTCAGAAGATTTTTGAGCGCTTCCTTGGTAAGGAAGAGGTCAGGGCGGTTCGCCGATGCGACCGGGCGGCCGGTGCCGTTCAAATCCCCTCAAAAGCTCAGAAAGGCAGGTAAATCCTGCATTGATCTTGATCCTGGTTTGGTTGACGTTTGCGGTGTTTGATTGCAGAAAAGCCAGCAGGATCAATTAGTAGTGTATAATAAATTCGTAATAACTTTTAATTTTAAGCGTACTTAAGTCATGGCAAAAGAGACGTTTGACCGCTCGAAACCCCACGTAAATATTGGTACTATCGGGCACGTTGACCACGGTAAAACTACCCTTACAGCGGCGATTACAACTGTGCTAGCTGATAAAGGTTTTGCACAGAAACGCGACTTCTCCTCAATCGACAATGCTCCTGAAGAGAAAGAGCGCGGTATCACAATCAACACTTCCCACGTAGAATACCAGACAGCCAACCGTCACTATGCGCACGTTGACTGCCCAGGTCACGCTGACTACGTGAAGAACATGGTAACTGGTGCTGCTCAGATGGACGGCGCAATCATCGTGGTTGCTGCTACTGACGGTCCTATGCCACAAACTCGTGAGCACATCCTTCTTGCTCGTCAGGTAGGTGTTCCTCAGCTTGTTGTGTTCATGAACAAAGTGGACATGGTTGATGATCCGGAACTTCTTGAACTCGTTGAGATGGAAATCCGCGAGCTTCTTAGCTTCTACGAATTCGATGGTGACAACATTCCTGTTGTTCAGGGATCTGCTTTGGGTGGCCTTAACGGCGATCCGAAATGGGTGAAAACTATCGAAGAATTGATGGATGCTGTTGATAGCTGGATTCCAATTCCTCCACGTATGACTGATCTTCCATTCTTGATGCCTGTTGAAGACGTATTCTCGATCACTGGTCGTGGTACTGTTGCAACTGGTCGTATCGAGCGTGGTATCATCAACTCAGGAGAAGCAGTTGATATCCTTGGTATGGGTGCAGAAGGTCTTAAATCAGTTGTTACTGGTGTTGAGATGTTCCGTAAGATCCTTGACCGTGGTGAAGCTGGTGACAACGTAGGTTTGTTGCTTCGCGGTATCGACAAAGAAGATATCCGTCGTGGTATGGTAATCTGTAAGCCAGGTTCAGTTAAGCCTCACTTGCACTTCAAAGGCGAGGTTTACGTACTGTCGAAAGAAGAAGGTGGACGTCACACTCCATTCTTTAACAAATACCGTCCTCAGTTCTACTTCCGTACCACTGACGTGACAGGTGAAATCACACTTCCAGCAGGTGTTGAAATGGTTATGCCAGGTGACAACATCACTATCGAAGTGAAGCTGATCAACAAAATCGCTATGGAAAAAGGTCTTCGTTTCGCGATTCGTGAAGGTGGACGTACCGTAGGTGCTGGTCAGGTAACTGAAATTCTTGACTAATCAAGATAGCAATATTAAAACAAGTGCATTTCTTTTGGAATGCACTTGTTTTTTGTAAAAAAATCGTATCTTTGCAGCCCCGAAAGGGCAGTTGCACGATAAACGGGTGTAGTTCAAGGGTAGAATAGCGGTCTCCAAAACCGTTGATGGGAGTTCGAATCTCTCCACCCGTGCATAAATCGAAAAGGTGAAATGGAAAAATTTACTTCTTTTTTGAAAGCGTCCTGGGAAGAAATGACCCAGCATGTAACATGGCCGCCTTTCAACGAGCTGCAAGCCAATACCACTCTGGTGCTTGTGGGTTCGCTCATTTTTGCCTTCGTGGTAGGTGTGATGGATTTCGTTTTCGAAAACGCACTGAAACTGTTTTACCAGTCTTTCTAAGGCTATTTTATTAAAGATAACCCCCCGAAAGGTATGAGTAGTCTAAATTGGTTTGTATTAAGGGCAGTGTCCGGACAAGAGAAAAAGATCAAGTCCTACATTGAAAATGAAATCACACGCCAGAAACTAAACGAATTCGTTCCGCAGATCCTGATCCCTTCCGAGAAGATTTACGAAATGCGCAACGGTAAAAAGCGTGTGCGGGAAAAGAACTTCTTTCCCGGGTACATTATCATTTCGGCGGATCTGTCCAAAGGGGAGGTATTGCACATTATCACAAGTATTCCCGGCGTAATCGGTTTCCTGGGCAATGCCGAAGGAAATTCCAAAGTGCCCGTTCCGCTTCGCCAATCCGAGATCAACAGGATCCTCGGTAAGGTCGATGAAGCAGAGCAGCACGAAGAAGCGCCAAGCATGTCTTTCATCAAAGGCGAAACCGTGAAGGTGGTAGATGGTCCGTTCAGCGGATTTATCGGTCTGGTGGAAGAAGTGTTCGATGAGAAGAAAAAACTCAATGTAGTTGTAAAAATATTCGGGCGTAATACACCCGTGGAACTCAGTTACGCACAAGTAGAAAAGGATAGTTGAGCGAATAGCGGGCAGGTAGGCTTCCAACTGCATGTGAGCCGCTAGTCAATCAATGAACCGACAAATTCCAAAACAATGGCAAAAGAAATAGGTGGATACGTCAAACTGCAGGTGAAAGGTGGCCAAGCCAACCCATCACCTCCGATTGGTCCTGCATTAGGATCGAAGGGTTTGAATATCATGGAGTTTTGCAAGCAGTTCAATGGCCGTACCCAGGATAAAATGGGTGTGGTATTGCCGGTAGTTATTACATACTACAAAGACAAGTCTTTCGACTTCGTCATCAAAACCCCCCCGGCCGCTATTCTTCTTCTGGAAGCCTCAAAAGTGAAAACAGGTTCGGCTCAGCCAAACCGTATTAAGGTAGGACAAGTTTCATGGGATCAGGTTAAAACGATCGCTGAAACAAAAATGCCCGACCTGAACTGCTTCACCGTAGAGTCTGCTATGAAAATGATCGCGGGAACGGCTCGTAGTATGGGTATCACCGTGGCTGGCAAGGCCCCATGGGAAGAAAACAACTGAGCGTAGATTTATAGATACGCCAAAGAAACAAAGAACATGGGAAAATTGACCAAAAAGCAAAAAGAAGCTCTTTCAAAATACGACGCAACCCAGGCTTATACCCTGGAACAGGCTGCGGATGTTCTGAAAACGATTTCCTATACCAAATTTGATGCTTCCGTAGATATCGACGTTCGTTTGGGCGTAGATCCACGGAAAGCTGACCAAATGGTGCGTGGCGTGGTAACATTGCCACACGGAACCGGAAAAGAAGTTCGTGTATTGGTGTTGTGTACTCCCGACAAGGAGGCAGAAGCGAAAGAGGCAGGAGCGGATTATGTTGGTCTTGACGAATACATTACAAAAATCGAGCAAGGCTGGACAGACATTGACGTGATTATTACAATGCCGAGTGTAATGGCAAAAGTAGGTAGACTTGGTAAAGTATTGGGTCCTCGCGGTCTGATGCCAAACCCTAAGTCAGGAACTGTAACTCCCGAAGTAGGTAAAGCTGTGAAGGAAGTGAAAGCTGGTAAAATCGACTTCAAAGTTGACAAAACCGGTATCATCCACACCAGCATTGGAAAAGTTTCTTTCGGAACTGACCAACTTACGCAAAACGCAACGGAGGTTATCAATACCTTGGTTCGCCTGAAGCCTTCATCGGCGAAAGGTACTTACGTGAAAAGCATTCACTTGTCAAGCACGATGAGCCCGGGTGTTATTATTGACAAAAACACGATTCCAGGACTGTAATATGACACGGGAAGAAAAAGCAGTAATTATTGACGAGTTAAGTCAGAAATTCGCCAGCACGCCATACTTCTACATCACCAACGCAAACGGTATGACCGTGAGCGAGGTGAACACACTGAGAGGCCTTTGCTTCGAACGTGGTGTTGAGTATCGTGTTGTGAAGAATACATTGATTAAAAAAGCGCTTGAAACACTAGAAACGGACTATTCTTCTTTCGACGAAGTGTTGAAAGGATTTTCCGGAGTAATGTTTCACCCGGAGTCAGGTAAAGTTCCTGCACAACTGATTAAGGATTTCAAAAAGAAATCAGGTAGCGATAAATTGAAGTTCAAAGGAGCTTCTGTTGATACTGCCCTTTTTGTTGGAGAAAGCCAGCTTGACGTTCTGATTTCTCTGAAATCGAAACAAGAACTGATCGGCGAAGTAATCGGATTGTTGCAATCGCCTGCCAAAAATGTTATCGGCGCTCTTACAAGCGGCGGACAGAATCTGGCTGGTATCCTCAAAACTTTGTCTGAAAAAGAGGACTAATTTGAATAGCCAGGTTAAGCTCTCCGGGTTGATATAAATTGAGCTTTTTTAAAATCATCTTATTGTATAATCAAAAAAATCTAAATAAAAATGGCAGATTTGAAAGCTTTCGCAGAACAGCTTGTTAACCTTACGGTTAAAGAAGTGAACGAATTGGCTACAATTCTTAAAGACGAGTACGGTATTGAGCCAGCAGCAGCTGGTGCAGTAGTAGTAGCAGGTCCTGCTGGTGGTGCTGGTGGCGATGCTCCTGCAGTTGAAGAAAAAACATCTTTCGATGTGATCTTGAAATCAGCTGGTGCAGGTAAACTTGCTGTTGTGAAGTTGGTTAAAGACCTTACTGGTCTTGGCCTGAAAGAAGCGAAAGAACTCGTTGACGGAGCTCCAAAACCTGTAAAGGAAGGTGTTGCTAAAGACGAAGCTGACGCTCTGAAAAAGCAACTTGAAGAAGCTGGTGCAGAAGTTGAAGTGAAGTAATTTGCTCCACAGCATTAGAAGATAAATTCTTGGGAATAGGCCTGACAACCGTCAGGTCTTTTCCTGTTTTGTATGCAAACCAAACGAAAAGTATTTTTTTATCGTTCTGGTTAGAGGCGGTAATTCGTTTACCACCCCATTTCCCTTCAAGCTGATTGCCCGAAACACTTCTTTACTCGTAGGAAAGGAGAACAGGGGCGTCAACTTTACTCTTCTACGAGGCAATAGATTAGGTTAAAACTAATTAGTTTTTCTGCTAACCCAAATCACACATAGCCTTGGCTACAATTAATCCAAAAACACCAAGAAAGAACTTCTCTCGGATTAATCAGATTATCGATTATCCTGATCTTTTGGGAATCCAGGTACAGTCATTCCGGGATTTCTTTAGTCTGGATACGTCGGTTGAAGACCGTTCCGGAGAAGGATTGTACAAAGTTTTCGCTGAAAACTTCCCCATCGCCGACTCCCGTGAGAACTTCGTTCTCGAGTTCATCGATTACCTCCTTGAACCACCGAAGTATTCTGTCGACGAATCCATCGATCGCGGTCTGACTTACGCAGTACCTCTTAAGGCGAAACTGCGTCTGATTTGTAATGACGCCGATCATGAAGAATTTGAAACCATTGAGCAGGAAGTGTTCTTAGGGAACATTCCTTACATGACCGAAAGAGGTTCTTTTGTCATCAATGGTGCTGAGCGCGTAATCGTTTCTCAGCTTCACCGTTCGCCGGGCGTGTTCTTCTCTATGAGCAAGCACACCAACGGTTCTAAATTATATTCTGCGCGGATTATTCCATTCAAAGGTTCCTGGATCGAATTCTCTACGGACGTGAATAACGTGATGTACGCGTACATCGACCGTAAGAAGAAGTTTCCTGTTACCACCCTTTTGAGAGCGATCGGTTTCGGATCTGATAAAGATATCCTTGACCTGTTCGGCCTTTCTGAGGAAATCAGCGCAACACCTGCTAACCTGAAAAAGGCAGTAGGACGCCGGTTGGCGGCAAGGGTTCTCCGTACATGGACTGAGGACTTCGTGGATGAGGATACCGGCGAGGTAGTTTCTATCCAGCGTAACGAAGTGTTGCTGGAACGTGATTCTACCATTTCTGCTGATGATATCGATGTGATCGTTGAATCCGGTCAGAAATCGATCATCATGCACAAGGAGGACATGAATGTTGCGGATTATAACATCATTTATAATACGCTGCAAAAAGATAGCTCAAACTCCGATAAGGAAGCTGTTGAGCAGATTTACCGCCAGCTGCGTAACGCAGAAGCACCTGACGAGCAAACTGCACGCGACGTGATCCAGAGCTTGTTCTTCAGTGACAAACGTTATGACCTGGGTGATGTAGGCCGTTACCGGATCAACAAGAAGCTGGGCTCAGATACCAGCCTCGACGTTCGCGTCCTGACAACGGGCGACATCGTTTCCATCGTGAAATACCTGATCGGTCTGATCAATGCGAAAGCGGTAGTCGATGATATCGACCACTTGTCGAACCGTCGTGTACGTACGGTTGGCGAGCAGCTTTACGCACAGTTTGGTGTAGGTCTTGCGCGTATGGCGCGTACCATTAAGGAGCGTATGAACGTACGCGACAACGAAGATTTCAAACCGGTTGACCTGATCAATGCAAGAACATTGTCGTCGGTAATCAACTCGTTCTTCGGTACCAACCAGCTTTCTCAGTTCATGGACCAAACAAACCCATTGGCTGAGATTACCCACAAACGCCGTATGTCGGCATTGGGGCCAGGTGGTCTTTCCCGCGAGCGTGCCGGTTTCGAGGTTCGTGACGTTCACTACACCCACTACGGTCGTCTGTGTACGATTGAAACTCCGGAAGGTCCGAACATTGGTCTGATCTCGTCACTTTGCGTATTCGCGAAAGTGAATGGAATGGGCTTCATTGAAACACCTTACCGGGTAATTGATAGCGCTGGTAAGCTGACCAATGAGCTGATCTATATGACTGCCGAGGAGGAAGATTCTAAATACATCGCGCAGGCAAATGCTTCCGTAGATAAAGAAGGAAACTTTACGGTAGAAAAAATCAAGACGCGTTTCGAAGGTGACTTCCCGATGGTGGATCCTTCGCAGGCATCCTATATGGACGTTGCCGCGAACCAGATCGTTTCCGTTGCGGCTTCATTGATTCCGTTCCTGGAACATGATGATGCCAACCGTGCCTTGATGGGATCCAACATGCAGCGTCAGGGTGTGCCTTTGTTGCGCCCACAGGCTCCTATCGTTGGAACTGGTCTGGAACGCCGCGTAGCCATGGACTCACGTGCATTGGTAGTAGCGGAAGGCGATGGCGAAATCGAATTCGTAGATGCGAAGAAGATCGTTGTTAAATACGACCGTACAGACGAAGATCGCCTTGCCAGCTTTATCGAGGACAGCGTTTCTTATGACCTCGTTAAATTCCGTCGTACCAACCAGGATACTTGCCTTAACCTTCAGCCAATGGTTCTTAAAGGCCAGAAAGTGAAGAAAGGCGAGCCACTTTGCCAGGGGTATGGTACCGAAGGTGGTGAACTTGCATTGGGCCGTAACCTTTTGGTTGCATTCATGCCTTGGCAGGGATACAACTTCGAGGATGCGATCGTAATCTCTGAAAAAGTAGTACGCGACGATATCTTTACGTCGATCCACATCGAAGAATTCGAACTCGAAGTGCGTGATACCAAACGCGGAGAAGAAGAATTGACCGCGGAGATCCCGAACGTAAGCGAGGAAACAGTTAAGAACCTCGACGAAAACGGTATCGTACAAGTAGGTACAGAAGTAAAAGAAGGTGATATCCTGATTGGTAAGATCACTCCAAAAGGAGAATCTGATCCTACTCCGGAAGAAAAACTTCTTCGTGCGATCTTCGGTGATAAGGCAGGTGATGTGAAGGATGCTTCTAAAAAAGCACCACCATCCATGAAAGGTGTGGTAATCGATACCAAGCTTTTCTCACGCCCGACCAAAGAAGAGCGTGCAAAACATAAAGACGAGCTTCGTCTGTTGATGAAAAAATACAGCCGTGACCTGACTGCATTGCGCGGTCGTGTGATCGACAAGCTGGTAACATTGACTGACGGTAAAACCAGCTCAGGCGTTAAGCACAAATTCGGTGACGAGCTGATCAGCAAAGGAATGAAGTTCAACGTGAGAAATATCTCCGAGAACCTTTTCCCTGCCAACAACCCGTACCGTGACGAAAGCCAGTACGCAGTTCCGGAAGAAGTAAACCTTATCGGAGACGTATTGACCGACTCATGGAGCGAGGATGCTGACACCAACCGTCAGGTATCGCTGGTGTTGAAAAACTACCTCAATGCCCGCAGCGAAGTAATGGGCCGCTTCAAACGCGATCGTTTCGCATTGGAAGTGGGTGACGAATTGCCTGCCGGTATCGTGAAACTCGCAAAAGTTTACATCGCTAAGAAGCGTAAGCTGAAAGTGGGTGATAAAATGGCGGGTCGCCACGGTAACAAAGGGGTTGTTGCCCGTATCGTTCGTGACGAAGACATGCCGTTCCTTGAAGATGGAACGCCGGTGGATATCGTATTGAACCCGCTTGGTGTACCTTCCCGGATGAACATCGGTCAGATCTACGAAACGATTCTGGCGTGGGCCGGTCTGAAACTCGGCCGTCGTTATGCGACACCGATCTTCGACGGTGCAACAGAAGCGGAAGTAGCAGCCGAATTGAAAGAAGCAGGTCTGCCGGATTGGGGACGTACTTATCTGTACAATGGTTTGACTGGTGATCAGTTCGACCAGCCTGTAACAGTCGGTCTGATGTACATGATGAAACTGGGCCACTTGGTTGACGATAAAATGCACGCGCGTTCTATCGGACCATACTCGCTCATTACGCAGCAACCGCTGGGTGGTAAAGCGCAGTTCGGTGGTCAGCGTTTCGGTGAAATGGAAGTGTGGGCGCTTGAAGCGTTCGGTGCATCGCACATTCTTCAGGAGATCCTTACTGTGAAATCCGATGATGTGGTGGGCCGTGCCAAAGCGTATGAAGCAATCGTGAAAGGTGAAAACCTTCCGAAACCAAATATCCCAGAGTCATTCAACGTACTCGTTCATGAGCTTCGTGGACTAGCATTGGAGATTACACTGGACTAATTTCTAGTCGTATGGCGCGGGCAACCGCGCCATAGAAATGCAATTGAATTAGTTTCGACTAACAGACAAACGACTCTTTATTATGTCTTTCAAAAAGAATAAAAAATTAAACAGCGACTTTTCCAGAATGACGATCAGTCTGGCGTCACCGGAGTCTATCCTAGAAAGCTCCTTCGGTGAAGTAACCCAGCCTGAAACCATCAACTACCGGACCTACAAGCCGGAGATGGGTGGTCTGTTCTGCGAGCGCATTTTCGGTCCTGTAAAAGACTGGGAATGTCACTGCGGGAAATACAAGCGCATCCGTTATAAAGGAATCATTTGCGACCGTTGCGGGGTTGAGGTAACCGAGAAAAAGGTTCGCCGCGAGCGCATGGGTCACATTGAACTCGTGGTTCCTGTTGCCCATATCTGGTACTTCCGCAGCTTGCCGAACAAAATCGGTTATCTGCTGGGACTTTCTACCAAGAAACTCGACCAGATCATTTACTACGAACGGTACGCGGTTGTTCAGCCAGGTATCAAAGAAGAGGACGGCGTGAGCTACCTCGACTTCCTGACCGAAGATGAATACCTCGATATCATCGACAAGCTTCCACGCGAAAACCAGTTGCTTCCTGACACGGATCCCAACAAATTTATCGCGAGAATGGGTGCCGATGCGTTGGAAATGCTGTTGAGCCGCATTAAGCTCGACGAACTTTCTTACGAGCTCCGCCACCAGGCTGCTACCGACACTTCACAGCAACGTAAAGCGGAAGCTTTGAAACGTCTGAAAGTGGTAGAAGCATTCCGTGATGCGAATACCCGTATCGAAAACCGTCCCGAATGGATGGTGATCAAAATGGTACCGGTTATTCCACCAGAATTGCGTCCGCTTGTACCTCTGGACGGTGGTCGCTTCGCGACTTCGGATTTGAACGACCTTTACCGTCGTGTTATTATCCGTAACAACCGTCTGAAACGTCTGATCGAGATCAAGGCACCGGAGGTGATCTTGCGTAACGAAAAACGGATGTTGCAGGAAGCGGTTGACTCGCTTTTCGATAACAGCCGTAAAGTGAATGCGGTACGTTCAGAAGGTAACCGTGCATTGAAATCACTTTCAGATATGCTGAAAGGAAAGCAAGGCCGTTTCCGTCAAAACTTGCTCGGTAAGCGTGTCGACTACTCTGGTCGTTCGGTTATCGTGGTAGGTCCTGAATTGAAACTGCACGAATGCGGTTTGCCGAAAGATATGGCGGCTGAGCTTTTCAAACCGTTCATTATCCGGAAGCTGATCGAGCGCGGAATCGTTAAAACTGTAAAATCAGCGAAGAAGATCGTAGACCGCAAGGATCCTGTGATCTGGGATATTCTCGAAAACGTACTGAAAGGTCATCCGGTATTGCTTAACCGTGCTCCGACACTTCACCGTTTGGGTATCCAGGCATTCCAGCCTAAACTGATCGAAGGTAAGGCGATCCAGCTTCACCCATTGGTTTGTACGGCATTCAACGCTGACTTTGACGGTGACCAGATGGCGGTACACGTACCACTTGGTCAGGAAGCCGTTTTGGAAGCGTCCATGCTGATGCTTTCTTCGCATAACATCCTTAACCCTGCCAACGGTGCGCCGATCACGGTACCATCGCAGGACATGGTTTTGGGTCTGTATTATGTAACAAAAGGTCGCGTAAGCACAGAACAGTATCCGATTATCGGAGAAGGCAAGATCTTCTACGGTCCGGATGAGGTTATCATCGCAATCAACGAAGGCAAGCTTTCGAAGCATGCCAATATCAAATGCCGTCTGCGCGTACGTAACGACGACGCTACATTTGAAACCAAATTGATTGATACCGTTGCCGGACGTATCCTGTTTAACCAGGCCGTTCCTGAAGAAGTGGGTTATATCAACGAATTGTTGACTAAAAAGAAACTTCAGCAGATCATTGGTTTGGTATTCAAACAGGCTGGTGTGGCACGTACCGCTCAATTCCTTGATGAAATCAAAGAACTTGGTTTCCAAATGGCCTTCAGAGGCGGTTTATCCATGGGATTGGATGACGTAATGGTTCCCAGTGAAAAAGAGAAACTCATCGAGCAGGCGAAAGCCGACGTGGAAAACGTTTGGAACAACTACCTGATGGGTCTTATCACGGAGAACGAACGTTACAACCAGGTGATCGATATCTGGACACGCGTTAACTCACGCATTACAGAGACGTTGATGAAGCAACTGGAAACAGACAAAGGCGGATTCAACTCAATCTATATGATGATGCACTCCGGAGCCCGCGGTTCCCGCGAGCAGATCCGTCAGCTGGGTGGAATGAGGGGTCTTATGGCCAAGCCTCAGAAAAACATCGCTGGTGGTGCGGGTGAAATCATTGAAAACCCGATCCTTTCCAACTTTAAGGAAGGTCTCGACGTTTTGGAATACTTTATCTCTACCCACGGTGCGCGTAAAGGTTTGGCCGATACAGCGTTGAAAACTGCGGATGCGGGTTACCTGACCCGTCGTTTGCACGACGTTGCACAAGATGTGGTAGTAGTAGAAGAAGACTGCGGCTCGCTCCGTGGTATCGCGATCTCAGCGTTGAAAGACAATGAGGATATCGTAGAGCCATTGTCAGAGCGTATCCTCGGTCGCGTAAGTGTACATGATGTTTTCGATCCGTTGACCAACGAATTGATCCTGACATCAGGACAGGAAATCACAGAAGAAATTGCATCTTACATTGACGAGACAGCCATTGAAACTGTTGAAATCCGTTCGGTACTGACTTGCGAAACCCGTGACGGTGTTTGTGCAAAATGCTACGGACGCAGTTTGGCATCCGCTCAGATGGTAAACATCGGTGAGGCAGTAGGTGTAATCGCTTCCCAGTCAATCGGTGAGCCAGGTACACAGCTGACACTCCGTACATTCCACGTGGGTGGTACGGCTTCCAACATCTCTGTTGAAGCCAACATCAAAGCTAAGTTCGATGGTGTGATCCAGTTCGAAGATCTTCGTCTGGTTCAGTCTATGAACTCCGAAGGTGACGAAGTAACAGTAGTAATGGGCCGTTCAGGTGAGGTGAAAATCATCCACCCTGAAACGAAACAGCTCCTGATTTCTAATAACGTACCTTATGGTGCGCATTTGCAGGTGAAAGAAGGCGATACTGTATTCAAAGGACAGGAACTTTGTACCTGGGATCCTTACCACGCAGTAATCCTTTCAGAATTCACCGGAACTGTTTCCTTCGACGCAATTGAAGAAGGTATCACATTCCGTGAGGAATTTGACGAACAAACAGGCTTCCAGGAGTCGGTGATCATTGAAACACGTGACAAAACCAAAAACCCGGCTATCGTGGTGAAAGGTAAGTCTACATTGTTGAAAGATCAGACTGAAAAAGGTTATAACCTTCCTGTGGGCGCTCGCCTGGTGGTGAAAGCCGGTGCGCCTATCAAGGCTGGTCAGCCGTTGGCGAAAATCCCTCGCGTTGTTGGTAAAACACGCGATATCACGGGAGGTCTGCCACGTGTGACCGAATTGTTCGAAGCACGTAACCCGTCGAACCCTGCAACTGTTTCTGAAATCGATGGTGTGGTATCTTATGGTGGCGTAAAACGCGGTAACCGTGAAATCCATATCGAATCGAAAGATGGAACGCAGCGTCGTTACATGGTACCTTTGTCGAAACACATTCTTGTTCAGGATGGTGATTTCGTACGTGCCGGTGACCCGCTTTCGGATGGTGCGATAACCCCTGCGGATATCCTTTCTATCAAAGGGCCAACCGCAGTTCAGGAATATCTGGTGAACGAAATTCAGGAAGTATACCGTCTGCAAGGTGTGAAGATCAACGATAAGCATATCGAGTGTATCGTACGCCAGATGATGCAGAAAGTGGATATCCTGGACGCTGGTGACACCAACTTCCTCGAAATGCAGGCTGTCGACCGTGTCGTATTCCGTGAGGAAAATGATAAGATCCTGGATATGAAAGTGGTTGAGGACTCTGGTAGCTCCGAATCATTGAAGCCTGGTATGATCGTTTCGGTACGTCGTCTACGTGATGAAAATTCAAGCCTGAAACGTCGTGACCTGAAACTGGTTACTGCCCGTGATGCACAAGCTGCTGTTGCAAGACCGACCCTGATGGGTATCACACAAGCTTCTTTGGGTACTGAAAGCTTTGTTTCCGCGGCTTCATTCCAGGAAACAACCAAAGTATTGAGCGAAGCGGCTGTTCGTGGAAAACGCGACGAACTGAAAGGCTTGAAGGAAAACGTGATCGTAGGTCACCTGATCCCAGCTGGTACAGGTATGCGTCAATACGAAAACCTGATCGTTGGATCGAAAGAAGAATTCGATGCGCTGTCTGATTCTCGCGAGAGACAATCACGCAAGAAAAAAGAGTTGGCGTAGTCCGACTGAATATAAGTGATAAAGAGCCGGCCTGCATTAGTGGGACCGGCTCTTTGCTTTTCCAAGCCCGGTATTTTTAGTAATTTCCCCATTAAAAGCAAATCCGATAGCGCAGCTATTCAAACCAGCAATGAAAGAAGAAAATAAGGAAAACGAACAACAGATCAATGTAGAACTGTCAGAGGAAATGGCAGAAGGTGTTTATTCTAACCTGGCAATGATCGCACACTCCAACAGTGAATTTATTCTTGACTTCATCCGCCTCATGCCCGGCGTGCCGCGCGCGAAGGTGAAAGCCCGGATCATCGTGACACCCGAGCACGCTAAACGGCTTGTGGCCGCATTACGCGACAATATCCAGAAATACGAGGACCAATACGGCCCCATTCAAAATTCGCAGGACAGCGAGCCTACATTCAACTTCCCGATCAGTTTCGGCGGGCCGGGGGGCGAAGCGTAAGCGCGGCTATATCGCTATTAGTCAGCGACTTCGCGAATAAGGAGTTTGGCTCATTTGATGTTTTTTTGTAACTTTTGCCAAACTCTTAATCACCATGGCATTGTTCAAACTATCAATCAACAACCGCGCATACAGCGCAGACGTGGAGGGCGATACCCCGCTTCTGTGGGTGTTGCGTGACAATCTGGGCCTTGTAGGTACCAAATATGGATGCGGGATCGCGCAGTGCGGCGCTTGCACTGTCCATTTGGATGGCAAGGCCGTTCGCTCGTGTGTATTGCCGGTATCGGCCGTAGGCAAAGCAAAAGTGACCACCATTGAAGGATTGTCGGAAAAAGGCGACCACCCGGTGCAGAAGGCGTGGGACGAAGTGGATGTGGCGCAATGCGGATATTGCCAGGCCGGCCAGATCATGACAGCCGCCGCATTTCTTAAAGAGAAGCCCAAGCCAACCGATGAAGAGATCGTCGGCGCGATGAGCGGTAACCTGTGCCGCTGCGGAACCTACCACCGCATTCGCGAAGCCGTGAAAGTTGCAGCTACTAAAACTAACTGACCATGAACACAATCAATCAGACATCGCGCCGCGACTTTATGAAGATCGCGGCAGCGGCCGGTGGCGGTTTGTTCCTGGGCTTCAACTGGTCGGATTCGACGGCGGCCCCTGTGGTAGTAGATGCGAACCAGATCGCCGCAGGATCGGTGAAATTCAACAGCTACTTGTCAATTGCCTCCGATAACAGCATTACCATTGTTTCTCCAAACCCGGAAATCGGGCAGGGCATCAAAACAGCGTTTCCGTTGGTCGTGGCCGAAGAGCTCGACGCTGATTGGAAACTGGTTAAAACCGTGCAGGGAAACCTGGACACTGCCCAGTTCGAACGCCAGGTAACGGGCGGTAGCGGTGCGGTCCCGCATTCATGGGAGCGCCTGCGCAAGGCAGGTGCTACTGCGCGTTATTTGCTGATCAATGCCGCTGCGGCTAAATGGGGCGTACCCGCTTCGGAAATCACCGCGGCTGATAGCAAATTGTCCCACAAAGCTTCTGGCAAGTCGGGCAGCTATGGCGAGTTCGCCGACGCTGCGGGCAAGCTTACAGCCCCGGCAGACATTAAATTGAAGGACGAAAAGACATTCAAACTGATCGGCCAGTCGGTCAGGAATGTTGATAATAAGAATATAGCAACCGGTAAACCGCTTTTCGGCCTCGATTTCTATCGCGAGGGGATGCTTTTTGCATTGATCCAGCGCCCTAAGGCATTTGGATTAAAACTCAAATCGGTTGATTCCGCAGCAGCGAAAGCAATGCCGGGCATTGTGGACGTTGTTACTTTCGAGAATAGCGTTGCGGTGGTGGGTAAATCCACCTGGCAATGCAAAAAGGCCAAAGAGGCGCTTAAAATTGAATACGAAAAAGCCGCTGAGCTCGAAAGCTCCGACGACCATAACCGCATTTTTTCCAATCTGATGGACAACGGTGAAGCCACTGTCCGTCGCAAAAACGGCGACGTCGACGCTGCATTCAAGACTGCGGCTAAGGTGATCAAAGCGGAATATCAATGCCCATTCCTGCCTCACAGCCCATTGGAGCCCATGAACTTCTTCGCACACGTACGCGAGGATGGCGTGGAGCTCGTAGGCCCGACGCAAACCCCCGACCGTGCGCGTGGCGAAGCAGCAAAAATTACCGGCTTCCCACCCGAAAAAATCACGGTTGAGATCACCCGGCAGGGAGGTGGTTTCGGACGCAGGCTTTCCGCCGACTTTGCCATCGAAGCCGTGCACGTATCCAAACTGGTGAAAGCGCCGGTGAAGGTAATTTGGACCCGCGAAGACGACATGACCGGCGGTACCTACCGCCCGGCAGTGCGCTACCGTTTTGAGGCTGCATTGGATAAAAATGGTGAAATGATCGGTTATAAACTCCGTGGCGTCGGTATCAATTCGGGTAACCCTACCCGTGAGGATAACTTCCCGTCGGGCTCGGTGGATAACCTGCTGATTGATTCGGTGGAGCATAAATCGGCCATTACGACCGGCCCGTGGCGCGCGCCGATCACCAACTTCCTGGCCTATGCCGAGCAGTCGTTTATCGACGAGGTTGCGGAGGCCGCAGGCAAAGATCCCATCGAATTCCGGCTGGCGCTTTTGGAGAAGGCAAAGAAATCCCCGGCTGGTGAAGTGAAATATGATGTCGACAGGATGATCGCAGTGATCAAAATGGCGGCTGAAAAAAGCAACTGGGGCAAGAAAAAAGGCGTCCACCAGGGTTTCAGCGTTTACTTCTCGCACAGGTCGTATGTAGCGCAGGTAGGGGAAGTGGTGGTTGAAAAAGGAAAACCAGTTCTTAAAAACATCATAGCGGCAGTCGATTGCGGCATTGTGATCAACAAAAGCGGCTCCTTGCAGCAGGTTCGTGGTTGTGTTGTGGATGGTATCGGCCATGCGATGTTTGGGAATATGACTTTCAAAGGCGGTACGCCCGACCAGAGCAATTTCAATGGTTTCCGCTTGATCCGCATGAATGAGATTCCCGAAGTCGATGTCCATTTTGTGGATAACGGCATTTCGCCGACTGGATTGGGCGAGCCTGCATTGCCGCCGGCGGGAGGGGCCGTCGCGAATGCATTCTATAAGGCTACCAAGCAACGCCTTAGAAATCAGCCTTTTATTAATGAAGAAGCATTTAAAGGCATTTCGTAAGGATTAAATAATACAAATTGTAAGACAGTAAGGTGAAAATGTGATACCGCATTTTTATCTTACTGTCTTTATTTATATCGGGCTTCATGTCTCGCATATCCGGCCCATTTGTTCTTCCTAAACCATTGAAATACATATGAAAAAAATTACAACCTTGCTTGCTGCGCTGATATGCCTGGCCATTGCCGCATTTACGATCGCAGATTTTCCGGAAACTGACATTTCCAACGGGATCATTAAAGCGAAGTTATATTTACCCGATGCCAACGACGGATATTACAGAGGTGTGCGGTTCGATTGGGCCGGTGTGGTGCCGAGTTTGGAATACAAAGGCCATACTTATTTCGGCGCATGGAACCAGGCTCCCTATGATCCTAAACTCCACGATGCAATCATGGGACCGGTGGAAGAGTTCACACCGCTGAATTTCGATGAAGCGAAACCGGGAGAACAGTTCGTCAAGATCGGAGTAGGCGTTCTGACCAAACCTGACGACAAGAAATATTCTTTTGCAACCAACTACGCAGTCAAAAACCCGGGTAAATGGTCGGTGACGAAAAGTAAAGACCAGGTCGCATTTGCCCATGAATTAAAAGACGATACCGGTTATGGCTACGATTACCACAAGACATTGAAACTGGTAAAAGGCAAACCGGAGCTCGTTTTGGAACACACATTGAAAAACACCGGCTCCAAACCGATCGTTGCCAGCACTTATAACCACAATTTTTTCATGATCGACAACGAGCCGTCGAACGAGAATATCCGTGTCGTATTCCCATTTGAAGTAAAAGGGGAAGGCAAGGGCTTTGGAAGTATTATCAATGCCAATGGCAAAATGCTGAACTATTCCCGGGAGGTGGTAAAAGGCGATCAGGTTTTCAGCGCCGGTTTGCAGGGTTTCGGACCGACTGCAAAGGATTATGATATTAAAATAGAAAATACCAAAACAAAGGCAGGCGTGCGCATTACCTGCGATCAGCCATTGGAAAAGCTGGTTTACTGGGCGTGCCCAACCACTTCATGTCCTGAGCCTTACATCAAGATCGCCGCTCAGCCCGGCCAGGAGATCAGGTGGACGGTGCGTTATGAGTTTTACACCTTTTAGCGAACGGCAGCCGGATTTTCATAAATTCGCACCGCGTTTCAACAAACTAGTCAATGGGTTCACACAAACATCTGGATAAAGCATCGGCAGCCGGCCTTCTGGTCGCACTAGGAATTATTTACGGGGATATCGGAACGTCCCCGCTTTATGTAATGCAGGCGGTAATCGGGACCAGTAAAATTACGAATGATGTCGTTTACGGGGCCGTGTCATGTATCTTCTGGACGCTCACACTACAAACGACGATTAAATATGTAATTCTCATTCTCAGGGCCGACAACAAAGGCGAAGGTGGGATTCTCGCATTGTTTGCCCTGGTACGGAGGCGGGCAGCCTGGCTGACCGTACCGGCCATCATAGGGGCCTGTACTTTGCTAGCCGACGGGATCATTACTCCGCCTATTTCCGTGTCGTCGGCCGTGGAGGGGTTGCGTATACTTTATCCCGATATCCAGACGATCCCGATTGTGATCGGAATCCTGACGCTGCTTTTCATTATCCAGGTTTTCGGGACTACCATTGTGGGCCGGGCGTTCGGTCCGGTGATGATGATCTGGTTTATTATGCTGGCCGTTCTGGGCATTTCGCAGGTGATCGACCACCCGGAGATTATGAAATCACTGAGCCCGGTTTATGCGTACCAGCTCCTGGCTAATCATCAGGGCGGTTTCTGGATGCTTGGGGCCGTTTTCCTCTGTACCACAGGTGCAGAAGCGCTGTACAGCGACCTCGGGCATTGCGGGCGCGGCAATATCCGCATCAGCTGGGTTTTTGTGAAGACGTGTTTAATCCTCAATTATTTCGGACAGGGCGCGTGGCTTATCGTGCATTCGGGCGACCTGCTGAATGGCCGCAAGCCTTTTTATGAGATCATGCCCGACTGGTGGCTGCTGCCGGGGATCGGTATCGCTACAATGGCGGCCATTATTGCCAGCCAGGCGTTGATCACCGGTTCTTTCACATTGATATCGGAAGCCATCCGCCTGAATTTCTGGCCTAAGGTCCGGCTGGTATATCCAAGCGATCAGAAAGGGCAGCTCTATGTGCCCAGTGTGAACTGGCTGCTTTGGGCGGGTTGTATCGGTATTGTGCTGTATTTCAAAGAATCCTCGCATATGGAGGCGGCGTACGGGCTCGCGATCACGCTCACGATGATCATGACTACCATCCTGATGTCGGTGTATTTATATGTGAAGCGGGTCAGCAAAGGCATCGTGGCGGTTTTTGTGATCGTTTACCTGGCTATCGAGGGCTCATTCCTGGCGGCTAATCTGTTGAAGTTCACGCATGGGGGCTGGGTGTCGCTTGTGCTTGCTACGGTCATTGGGGTGGTTATAACTGTTTGGTTAAGAGCTTATTATATCAAACTTCGATTGACGGAATTTGAAAGCCTCGAAAAATACATCGGGCCGCTGAAAGAACTGAGTAATGACATCAGTATTCCCAAATATTCGACACATTTGATCTTTATGTCGAATGCATCGCGCGAGAGTGAAATCGAGAACAAGATCATCTATTCGATCTTTTACAAGCGTCCGAAGCGGGCGGACATTTACTGGTTTGTGCACGTCGAAACCACGGATGAACCTTACACGATGGATTATCACGTGAATATCCTCGCCGAGGATGATGTGATCAAGGTGACATTCCGCCTCGGTTTCCGGATAGAGCAGCGCATTAACCTCTTCTTCCGCAAGGTGGTGGAAGATATGGTGCTCAATAAAGAGGTCGACATTACGAGTCGTTACGAGTCGCTAAGCCGGCAGAACATCACGGGTGACTTCCGTTTCATTGTTTTGGAACGCTACCTGTCGCTGGAAAACAACCTGCCTTTCATGGAGGAGCTGATCATGAAAATCTATTTCGGGATTAAAAGCATTACTACTTCGGAAGATAAATGGTTTGGTCTCGACAGTAGCTCTGTGAAGATGGAGAAAGTGCCTTTGGTACTGACTCCGAGCGAGAAAATCCGCATGAAAAGAGTGTACGGCTAATAAATTGACTACGAAGTATTTCGATTCCGAAGATTCTTTTTCTTACTCACAGTTATCCAGTGGTTTATCGCACATTTTGGGCATATCGCTACGCATTTTGGGGATAGGTCTTTTTTGAGCAATATTTGCTGGAGACGGCTTTATGGTATTTCCTGCGCTCAGTGCGGCATTGGATTAGTTAAATTATCAATAGGAAAAATTATAATTTCTGAAAAAGCCCGGTAGTCGCTTCTGGAACGCTTTTAGTGCGCATGACCGCCATAGTATTGGTAACTATTGTTCACTAAACCAGAATGGACCATGAAATACCTTGCATGCATATTTACAATGCTACTGGGGATTGCCGGGGCATTTGCACAAAACCCCGTTACACCGGAGCCGTCTGTTCCGCAACCAGTACCGCAAACCAGTCCTGCTCCCACAACAGCACCTGAAACGAAGCCTGAATTTAATTCGCCGCAGTCACCCGCACGGCCTGCCCAGATCCCATCTGAAGATACGCTTATCAAAGGACAAAAAAGCTCGGGAGCGGTCATTCGCGACACACTGATGCCAGCCGATAGTAAGCGAAAAGACAAGTCGGAACGCCGCAAAAACCGCAAAGGAACCGCTGAAACCGATGATACCACATCGACTCAGCCTCAAACCGACCCTGCGAAAAAACCATGATCCCAGCGAGATTTAAAACAGCAAAGCCCGGAAGCGATTCCGGGCTTTGCTGTTGAATGTCGGCAAGAGAGAAAAGGATTCGGGGATCAGTGTGTGTGATTAAGAGAGGCGTATGCGTGAAGGTCGCTCTGCCGGGATGTGGCAGGTTCCAGGTCTTCTTCCCAAAATGGCTGTGTGATCACCGCTTTGTTTTTGTTGACCCAGGTACACCAAACTTTCCCACTGAATACCCGCCTGGTAGCGGGAAGCGAGGCGGATCCGTTAGGATGGACCACGGTCTCGACGATCTGGTACTCGTCAACCTGCATGAGCTGGTTGCCGCCTTTTTCCTTTACCCAATCGTCTTTCATGAACTTAAAAGTATCCATTGGTCTTGAGATTGTTTTTTTGTCGGAACGAGGAGTTCAAATCTTATGCCACAAATTATACATTTTCAAGAACACGGCCACCGGAACGCGTCTATCGAATTAATTAGTAGAAATATTTCAACAAGCCTACGACAAGTAGGCGAATGCCGCCGCCGACCAATAATTCACCCAAAGGCTACGCTGGCTGGACGGACACCGCTGGATCCGTGAAGTGATGGTTTATTGATACCTCAAAAGACATATCTGATCTATGAGGTATTTCACGAGGTTCGCATTCATCGTCGCCCTATTGCTGGTCGGCCACCAGTTAAAGGCTCAATGGGCCGCGCCGTACGCCAACAGCTGGATTGATTACAGTCAACCATATGTTAAGATCGGTATTCAGAAAAAAGGTCTGCATAGCATACCGTTTTCAGCATTGCCCAAGAATTTTCCTATTCATACTCCTGAAAAAATCCAGTTGTGGAGAAGAGGTAAAGAGGTATCCATTCTTAATACTGCCAATCAGGAGATCCTTTTTTATGCAGTCCCCAACGACGGAGCGAGCGATTCGTTGCTGTATCGGCCCATGAGCGCCCGTATGAACCCGTATTTCAGCATGTATTCAGATGAAGGGGCATATTTTCTGACGGTCGGGAGCAAGCCCGGAAGCAGGGCCGGGGTGGTGGATCAGCCTTCGGACGAGTCGGTACCCTCTGTGGCACATCATAGCGAGATCGTTACGACTGTTTTCCAGCAAGACTATTCTCTGGGTACCAAAAGCGCTATCAATCCGGGTTTCTTCAACAGTTACTTCGAGATCGGAGCAAGCCGGACAAGTGAGGTGTACAAAGAAGGCAAGGAAGCATGGATCAATTTCAAATTGAATGATTTTATCACTGCACCTGAAAAACCGACAATCAAATTGCTCATTCATGGCAGAAGCAACAACAACCGCAAAATTGAACTATACATTGGAAAGAACAAGAATGCATTGCGTCTCGTAAAGTCATTGGATAATTCAGGTTTCGCCGGCGTCGAGTACACTTTCGAAATCAAGGCGGAAGACGTGGATGCGCAGAAGAACGGACTATTAATCATTAAATCGCCCAGTAATGAGCGGTTGGAGCGGTTTTAATTGGCATATTATTCCATTGAGTACCCTCAGGTGCTTAAACCGGGCAGCCAGCCGGCCCGGGAATTCAGGCTAGCCGCCGTGAATGAAACATGGAGCCGGGTATCGCTGAAAGGCATTACCAAGCAGTTGAATTTTCTGGATATCTCGGATACGGACAGGCCCATTGTGCTAAAAAAGTCAGGGGAGAGCCTGATGGTCCCGCGTGAACCGGGCAGGAAGCAGATTTTATGGGTTGCAAGCGAAATAACGAATGTGCCCGCTTCGAAGATCAGGGAAGTAAATTTTAAACCATACGATCCAAAAACTGCCAACTACATTATTATCAGCACGGAGGAGCTGCGTGCGGGCGCCAAAGCTTATGCGGATTACCGGGCATCCGCGCCGGGAGGCGGTTTTAAGCCCCTGGTGGCGGAAATCCAGGACATTTATAATCAGTTCAACTACGGCGAGCCGAGCCCGGTTGCCATCCGGAAGTTCATGGCCTATATGCTTTCCGACGGCGTGAAGGATGACTACCTTTTCCTGATTGGAAAATCCATTACCCAGAACGAAAGGATGATCAGGGAGCTGCCCGGCGAAGTACCTACGATCGGCTTTCCCGGGTCGGATGCGCTGCTAGTAGCGGGAATGGCCGGCGCACCGGTCAATCTGCCGGCTATTCCGGTAGGCAGGCTGTCGGCAGTGACCAACCGGAATATCACCGATTACCTTCAAAAAGTAAAGAATTACGAAGACAGCCAATCCGGGGAACTGGGCTGGCGGAAGAAAATCCTCCATTTGAGCGGTGGAAAGACTACCAGTGAAATTGTGCAGCTACGTGAAGTCTTGCGTGCATTGCAGCCGATGGTGGAAAAGGGCATTATGGGCGGGACCGTGAAGTCATATGTAAAACAGCAGCCCACGATAGAAGTCGAAAATGTTGATTTAACCAAGGATATAAATGAAGGGGTCGGAATGATCACATTCTTCGGGCACGGGTCCACGATCATAACCGATCCGAATATCGGCCACGTCAGGGATGCCGAAAGGGGTTACCATAACCTGAACAAATATCCGGTCATGTATTTTAATGGCTGTGGCGTCGGAAATATATTCTGTAACCGGTTCAATCCCGCGCCTGCCAACCCCAAATCAGCCGATCGCATCACACTTTCCCTCGACTGGCTGGTGGCGCCCGACCGTGGCGCCATTGCAGTTATTGCCAGCTCTTTCGAAAGTTTTGTGAGCCCGGGCATTACCTACCTGCATTCGTTGTACCATCACATGTTCGAGAACCCGGCGACGGCCGGCCTGCCCATTGGCAAAATCCAGCTAATGACCGCCAATAGCATTTTATCCAAAAACAACGACAAGTATAATGTCGCCTATGTGCATCAGTCGGTACTGCAGGGTGACCCTGCATTGCGACTGCTAACCGCCGCCGGGCCGGACTATGCCGTCGATCCTGATGAAAGCATTACCTTACTTTCCGGTTCCGGAAATAAAACGATCGGCGACTCGGATTCACTGAGGGTGAGCATTGCACTCTCCAATTATGGCAGGTTTGCCGACGGGGAGATCGTACCGGTGGAAGTGACGGTTTCGGGCAACAGCGGAACGCGTATCAGGACAGTCCAGGTCAAATCCTATCCCTCGCAGCACGATGTGCAGGTTTCGTTTCTGAATGCGGGCGATGTAAAATCCGTGCACGTCGAAATCGATCCGAAGGAAACGGTAAAAGACCTGAACCGGACGAACAATACTTCGGAACTGAATGTAGATTGGGATCTGGTAAAGGAAAAGGAGATGTTTTCCAACAAGAGCCTGAAAGACAATGTTCCGCCCACGCTGGTCATTAAGGGCGACGGACGCTTGCTGAGGCAGGGAGAACTCCTCTCGCCCGCCCCGTCAATCCGCATTTTGCTTTCCGACGACAGAATACTTTTTCCGGACACCACGCTTGTCGATATTTTCATTAAATCCTGTACAAACGAAGATTGTGATTTTGAGCGGGTTGCATATGCAAGCGATAACATCAGCATGCAGGCCCCGGGAAGCCGGGAATTACTACTCGACTATCCGACCACGCTGGGGCCGGGCAAGTACGAGCTCCTCGTTAATGCAAAGGACAGGGCCGGAAACGCCGTTTCCGCGCCATACCGGATGATTTTTGAAATTAGCCAGCCGGAGGAAATGCAGCACAGCCTGGTCGTGAGCCCTAACCCTGCTACTTCCTATTTGCGGTTTGAATTAAAACCGGCGGCGCTGCCTTTGAGGGCTGTTCGCTACCTGATTTACGATCAGCGGGGAATTTTGGTGGATGAAAGAACATTGCCACTTTCGGATTCAGTATCGACGCACGAATGGTACTGGCAGCGTAGAGGTTCGCCGGCAGGACTTTACAGTTACACGGTTCTGCTGATGGGGGATGTGGGTAAAATTCTCGATACGAAGAAAGGCAAGGTTGTTTTTTACTGATAAAAAGACTTCGATGAGGCGGAGGATTATTACCGGGACAAATTAACCTGCCTTCGCGATTGGCATTTCACTGGCAACATTGTAGCTAGGATCCTCCAAAACATTGACCTCAACGATTGATTCGGCATTTTTAAGGATTTTACGGCAATCTTCGCTCAAATGTTTCAGTCGTAATGTCTTTCCCGCGGCCTTGTAGCGGTCGGTAAGCTTGTTGACCGCCTCAATGGCCGACATATCGGCAATCCTGCTGTCCCTGAAATCAATAATGACTTCGGAAGGGTCGCCGGCGACGTCGAACTTCTCATTGAAAGCCGCTATTGACCCAAAGAAAAGCGGCCCGTAGATTTCATAGTATTTCGCACCATTAGCATCGAGGTATTTTCGTGCCCGGATGCGCTTTGCACTTTCCCAGGCAAATACCAATGCAGATATAATGACGCCAATGAGGACGGCTAATGCGAGGTTATGCAGGAAAATGGTGATCATAGCGACCAGAATACCGACGAAAATGTCCTGTTTCGGCATCTTATTGATAATGCGGAAGCTTGCCCATTCAAAAGTGCCGATAGCGACCATGATCATCACGCCCGTGAGCGCAGCCATGGGTAATTGGCCGATAATGGGCGCGCCAAACAGCACAACGCCGAGGATGGTCAGCGATGCGATAATGCCCGATAGCCTACCCCGCGCGCCCGCATTGAGGTTTACCAGCGTCTGCGCGATCATCGGACAACCTCCCATTCCGGAAAAAAAGCCATTGAGAATGTTCGCTGCGCCCTGTGCGAGGCTTTCGCGGTTACCATTGCCTTTCGTGGCGGTGATTTCATCGACCAGGTTCAGCGTTAACAGCCCTTCGGTTAGCCCGACGGCCGCCATGACCATTGCGTAGGGCGCGATGATCGTCAATGATTCGAAATTCAGGGGGATTTGCGGAATATGGAAGGGAGGAAAACCACCTGCAACGGATGCAATATCACTTACAGTTTTAGTTTCAATTCCAAAAACCAATACAACAAGAAATATGAGGACAAGGGCGGCGAGGCTCCGACCCGCGATCTGGCGATGGACACG
>CBIHPQ010000005.1:0-37352 GCA_966211825.1 uncultured Dyadobacter sp.
CCCCCGGCGCCGCCCGGAGGACCGCGACGCCGGAGAACGGGAGGAAAGGAGCCTGGAGACGGGGACGAGGGCCGGAAGATAGAGAAAAAAGGGCAGTATGTCAGTCTGAGCGCAGTCGAAGACAGTCCGTACAACGTAACGTACTGCATGCCCTTCGACCGCCCGGTGCGCTCAGGGTGACATTGGCCCTCCCCCTCCTCCATCCTCCCCTTCCTCCCTTTCCTCCCCTTCCCTCCCTTTCTAATGAGCCAAAAATCCATAGTACTAAACCAGTAATTTATTGCAATGCACCGGCTTTTGGTTTAAATTCATAACTCAACCAAAAACCAAGGCTATGCGTGCATTTGATAAACTGCTTTTTGCTTTTGTATTGTGTACCATTGCGTTAGGTACTTTTGCGGCCGATCAGCCGAAAACTTTGGAGATCGGGGCGGCGGCGCCGGATTTCAATTTGTTGGGGGTCGACGGGAAACGTTATTCTCTGAAAAGCTTCGCCAATGCCGACATTCTTGCGATTGTATTCACCTGCAACCATTGTCCTACTGCGCAGGCATACGAAGAGCGCATTAAAAAGCTAACCGCGGACTACAAGGCTAAAAAAGTGGCTGTCGTCGCCATTTCTTCCAACGACCCGAAGGCGATTCTGCTCGACGAGCTGGGTTATACGGATATGAGCGACACCTATGAGGAAATGAAGCTCCGGGCGAAGGATATGGCTTATAACTTCCCTTACCTCTACGATGGCGACGATCAGAAGATCGCTTTGGCGTATGGCCCGGTGGCTACTCCGCATATTTTTATTTTTGATAAGGCCAGGAAACTGGCCTACAATGGCCGCATCGATGACGTAGAAAAGCCCACGGGCACGCCCAAAAACATCGACGCGCGGAATGCCATTGACGCAATGCTTGCAGGAAAGCCGGTGCCGGTGCCTGCCACCAAAACCTTCGGCTGTTCGATGAAATGGGCGGCGAAAGAGGATAATGTAAAGAAAGAACAAACCGCCTGGGCCAAGGAGCCGGTAACTTTGGAAACGATCGACGAAGCCGGTTTGAAAGAGTTAATACAAAACAAAACTGACAAGCTGCGGCTCATTAACGTCTGGGCAACCTGGTGCGGGCCGTGCGTGACGGAGTTCCCGGATTTTATGGTCATGCACCATATGTACCGCCGCCGCGACTTCGAATTTATCTCGATCAGTGCCGATAATCCTGACAAGAAGGACAAGGCGCTGAAATTCCTGCAAGGCAAATTTGCTTCCAATAAGAACTATATTTTCAATGTGGAAGACAAATACAAGCTCATCGAAGCGGTAGATTCGAAATGGCAGGGCGCTTTACCATATACTATACTTGTGGAACCGGGCGGCAAGATCGTCTATTCGCAGCAAGGGCCGATCGACCCCGCGAAAATGAAGAAGCTGATCGTTGAGAACAAGTATGTCGGACGGTACTACTAACCCATATCCAAACAACCAACCTGACTTTATGGAAGACCAAGACTTTTCAAGACGCCGGTTCCTGGGCGCTTCGGCCCTGGCGGCTGCGGGCTTTTGGATGGCGCGTACGCCTATTTTCGGGGCGCCGGCCTATATCAAAAACCTGGGCAAGCCCAATTCATTGTTTAACGGTGTGCAGGTAGGTGCTATCACTTATTCGTGGAGAACCCTGCCTGGTAGCGCGGAGGATATTTTGAAATACTGCATTGAAACAAATATAAGCGCGATCGAGCTGATGGGACCTACCGGCGAATCGTTTGCGGGCGCACCCGAAGCGCCGCCGCGCCCCAGCATGACACCCGGCCCGGATGGAAAACGTCCGGAAATGACCGATGAACAGAAAGCGGCTCAAAAAGAGTACGGAGCTAAAATGGCTGAATGGCGCGCGAAGGTTTCAATGGACAAATTCGTGCAGCTGCGCAAAATGTACAACGATGCCGGTGTGAGTATTTATGGTTTCAAACCCAATGCATTGAATGTCAACAGCACCGACGCTGAAATAGACTATGCATTCCGTGCGGCCAAGGCATTGGGTGCTAACCAGGCGAATGTGGAGCTCCCTAACGATCCTGCACAAACGAAACGCCTGGGAGACATTGCTGCCAAAAACAAAGTCTATTGCGGTTACCACGGCCACACGCAGCAAACACCAACCTGGTGGGATACTGCATTGAGCCAATCCAAATACAATGCAATGAACTTTGATATGGGGCATTATGTAGCGGCAGGGTTCGATCCGTTCCCATTACTCGAAGCAAAGCACGATCACATCGTGAGTATGCACGTGAAAGACCGCAAAAACAAGGAACATGGCGGTGCAAATGTAGTTTGGGGCCAGGGTGACACACCCATCGTTGCCGTGCTCGAAACGATGCGTGCGAAGAAATACAAATTCCCCGCGACGATCGAGCTGGAATATGAGATCCCGGCCGGGTCGGACCCTTTGAAGGAAACGGCCAAATGCGTGGAATTTGCAAGGAAGGCGCTGGGGGCGTAATCGGATTGCTTTAAACAAAACCGGGTCGTGAAACTTCACGACCCGGTTTTGTTTAAAGCTGGTCAGCATTTCACCCGAACTGTTTTTTACCACCAATATTTAGGTTGTTTATAGCCAATCTCAACCAACACCTGCGCAGCCTTGGGGAACTTTGAGTATCATTCTCTTATTTCTTCCACTGATTTTGCTCTGCGAAGTTTTCCCACCTTTTCGTCTAAACAAATCTAAAAATTTCCTACTAAATATTTTTTCGTACGAAATTTTTCCTACCTTTGGAATGTTGATTGAAAAACATACCGATGGAACCTACAAAATCAGAACTGGAAATACTGCAAGTGCTTTGGGAACATGGGCCGTCGACGGTGCGGTTTGTGAACGATAAGCTTAATGAAGAGAAGCGGGCGGTGCAGTATTCGTCGACGTTGAAGCTGATGCAGATCA
The DNA here is from genome assembly GCA_966211825.1 of uncultured Dyadobacter sp. Classification (GTDB taxonomy): domain Bacteria; phylum Bacteroidota; class Bacteroidia; order Cytophagales; family Spirosomataceae; genus Dyadobacter. The sequence continues at coordinate 2,937 of CBIHPQ010000005.1, forward strand.
TGGCTGAGAAAGGCATTGTGATCCGCGACGAAAGCAGTATGAAGCACATTTACAGCCCGGCCGAACCCGAGGATAAAACCAAGTCGGCATTGCTCGGGCGCTTTGTGGATTCGATGTACAAAGGTTCTGCAACGAGCTTGGTAATGCAGCTTTTCGGGAACAAAAATACATCTGCCGAAGAGCTCAGCGAGATCAAGGATTTTTTGAAAAAACTGGATCAGTAATTGTCAAACTGCATATATCCGTGAGCCTATGAAATGGAATATCATCGATCAGCCTGCCGCGCATCAATGGATCGAGGCATTGTGCCTGACCCTCGTGCATTCACTATGGCAGGGCCTTATCGCCGCTATCCTGGCAGGTGGTATCCTGGTTTCCACACGGAAAAGCAAACCGGTTTTGCGCTATAACCTGCTTGCATTGGTGATGCTGCTGTTTGTGTCCGGAGCAATACTGACATTTCTTTTGACGATCGGCGGGTCGGGTAGCGCATCCGCGGCAATGATCGTTTTTACCGGCGAATGGGCCGCGCCGACCGTGTTACAGAATGCGGGCCACGCCACTCAAACAGTGACGGAAACCGATTGGATGTTACGCATTATCCAGTTTTTCAGCCAGCATGCCCAGGTCATTGTAACGGTTTGGTTCGTGGTTTTTGCCTGGAAATCCCTACAAGCAGTAACCGGCCTCGTGTACCTGAACAAGATCACAAAGGCCGTATCTGCACCGGAAATGCGGTGGGTTGTGCGATTCTACGAGCTGGCCGAGAGAATGCACATTAGGCAGGAAATTGATCTCTACGAATCCGCACAGGCGAAAGTGCCCATGGTGATCGGGTTTTTGAAACCGGTAGTGCTCGTCCCGATGGGTATGCTGGCCAATTTGCCGGCGGGGCAGGTGGAGGCGATATTGCTGCACGAACTTGCGCATATTCGCCGGCGTGATTACCTGGTCAACCTTTTGCAGATTTTTTGTGAGAATGTATTCTTCTTTAACCCCGCAGTTTTGTGGATTTCGAAACTGATCCGCGAGGAGCGTGAGCATTGCTGCGACGATCTGGCCATCGCTGTCATGGAAAACAAAACCTCTTTTATTCACGCACTCGTATCGTTCCAGGAATACAACCAGTCGCGCCCAGCTTTTGAAATGGCTTTTTCTAAAAAACGCAACCATTTGCTGGACAGGATCAAACGCATTGTCAATAACAATAATAAACCACTTGATGCCATGGAAAAACTATTTGTAACATTCAGTCTGGCCGCCGCCATTGCATTGTCGGCTGCTACGGCGCCGGAAAAGCCCGCGAAGTCCCGGCCAATGCCCGCGCCACGCGAAATTCCACCTCTTAAAACCATTGCGCTACCGCAGAAGCCGGACAGGACGACGTTGGGGCCCGATACGCTTCCAAAGAAGAAATCGAAGTCTGCTGACATGGAAATCCATTCGGCCAACGTCTATTCGGCAAGAGAAGGGGTGAGTACGTATAGTCTCACACGTAACAACAAGCATTATGAGATCGTCAGGCGTAACGGCAAGGTAATCTCACTGTGGATCGACGATCAGGAAATTCCGCAAAGTGATTACGGGAAATACCAGCCGGAGATCGACAAGATCATGGATGAGGTGAAAGTGCAGCACGAGCGCGCGGAAAAAGAACGCGAAAAGGCCGAAGAAATGCGTAAAATGGCGGACGTCCAGCGCAAAGAAGCGGAAAAACAGCGGGAAGCGGCGGACGAGATGCGGGTGGAAGCCGACAAACAACGCGAGCAGGCGAACGAAATACGCATAAATGCTAACAAAAACCGGGAGGAAGCGGAAAAATTCCGGATAGAGGCCGGCAAGCAACGTGCTTCTGCCGAGGATATGCGCAAGCAAGCCGATGTGATGCGAATCGACGCCGAAAAACTCCGTAAGCAAGCGGACGGTTTCCGGGCCGAAGCGGAGGTGTTTCGTAAGAAGGCTGAAGAGCAGCGTGTGATTGCGGAAAAGGATCGGGAAGTTTACTTAAAAATTCAGGAAGGCATTATCGACGAGCTCACAAGCGAGGGTTTGGTAAAGGATAAGGAAAGTTTGTCCTACAAATTGTCGGATGAGGACCTGATCGTCAACGACGTAAAACAACCTGCCGGGTTGCACCAGAAACTGAAATCGAAATACCTCAAAGAGCTAGGCGATAAGAAGTTTGAGCTGATGTATAACTACCGCAACCAAACAGGTCATATCAAAACCGGGGTCATGCATTCAAGCGAAAAATAGCAGTAAAACCGCCGGTGTGCTGTGTTTAATAGGCAGTTACAACAGATAACGCCTGAACCACAATGCATCGCAGGACATTCATAAAAAATACATCGCTGGCAGCAGCCGGAGCCTCATTAGCCACCGGCTTCGCTGTTTCAGGCCAGGCCAATCCAGGTAGGGCAGCTCAGAACAAGCTGCCTAAATGGAAGGGGTTTAACCTCCTCGACTTTTTCTCGCCCGATCCCGCCAAAGGCCGGAAAGCAACGACGGAGGAGCAGTTCAATTGGATGAGCGACTGGGGCTTCGACTTTGTCCGCATTCCGATGGCGTACCCGGCTTACGTGAAATTCGATCGCAGCCGGAACATTACGCCCGAAGAAATTTACCAAATCGACGAACAGGCTGTCGAGCGGATCGAAAAGCTCGTCGCTGCGGCCCATCAAAACAACATCCACGTAAGTCTGAACCTCCACCGTGCGCCGGGCTACTGCGTTAATGCGGGTTTTAATGAGCCCTATAATCTCTGGACGGACCAGAAAGCGCAGGACGCATTCTGTTTCCATTGGAACATGTGGGCCAAAAGGTATAAAAATACGTCTTCCAAAAAGATCAGCTTCGACCTGCTCAATGAGCCCAGCATGCGTGCCGATATGAACGACCAGCATTCCAAACGCTCGTCGGTGCCCGGTGACGTGTATCGCAAAGTGGCCATTGCTGCTTCCGAGGCGATCCGGAGAGAGAATCCGGGCCACCTGATCATTGCGGATGGCAATGATGTAGGAACATCGGTGATCCCCGAGCTGGCCGACCTCGACATCGCGCAGAGCTGCCGCGGCTACCACCCTGGCATTATTTCGCATTACAAAGCTCCCTGGGCGATGAAGGACCCGGACAATGCGCCGGAGCCCCAATGGCCCGGACAAGTCGGTGACCAATACCTCAGCCGGGCGATGCTCGAAAAGTTTTATAAGCCGTGGATCGAGCTTGTCAACAAAGGAGTAGGCGTACATTGCGGCGAATGCGGCTGCTGGAACAAAACGCCGCACGCCGTCTTCCTGGCCTGGTTCAACGACGTACTCGACATTCTTTCTTCCAACGGCATCGGCTTCTCACTCTGGGAATTCGCCGGCGATTTCGGCGTGCTCGACTCTCGCCGCGATGACGTCGCCTACGAAGACTGGCACGGCCACAAGCTGGATAAAAAGCTGCTGACTTTGCTGATGAAGTATTGATTATGCCCGGGCTGACATGTTGCATTAAGCCGCCGCAAATATTATATTTGAGAAAAAAGACACACATGAAAACGATAAAAATTCAGCTTTCAGATTCCGACGTCAGCTTCATCCAATCGCTTCAAAAAGAAGAAGAAGGGTTCACGAAAGAGGCGATAGAGGAAAAAATTTCCCGTGAAAGACGCGATTCTCTCGAAGAGTTGCTGAAAGAGGGGTATCAGGCGACAAAGGACGAAGACCTTTCCATTACCAACGATTTTCAGCACGCTGATTTCGAGAACTTGTAATGCGTAAAGGGGAAATCTTTTGGGCTAATCTCGACCCTGTAGTAGGCAGCGAGATAGCGAAAACGCGACCAGTACTGGTGGTTTCTAATGACATTAATAACCAGTACGGTTCAACTGTAACCATATTGCCCGTCACTTCCAGCACGATGAAAATTTATCCTTTCGAAGTGCTCCTTGAAGCAGAGGAAGGAGGTCTGAGAAACAAATCGAAAGTCAAGGCAAATCAAATCAGGACAATCGATAAATCCAGGTTAGGAAATAGGATAGGCCAGTTGGACAGCTCTAAAATGAAAGCTGTCGAACTGGCCATTTTAATACATCTCGATATTTTCTAGGTTACTGTTTACTCAACTCATTCAGCAGCCCCGGAATATTCAAACTCTTCGTATACATCTCGATAGAGCCATCCGGTAAATATTCCCATTGGTCCTGCGGGCGGTCCCAATAGAGTTCTACGCCGTTTCCGTCGGGGTCGTTGAGGTATAATGCTTCCGAAACGCCGTGGTCGCTGGCGCCGCTGAGGGGATAACCGGCTTTGATGAGGCGGTTTAGAGCAACAGCCAGGTCTTTCCGTGTAGGGTAGAGGATGGCCGTGTGAAAAAGGCCGACGCCGTGCGCGGATGCTGGCGGAGCGCCCTTGCTATACCAGGTGTTCAGGCCGATATGGTGGTGGTAACCGCCTGCTGAAATGAATACAGCCTGGGTGCCGTAGCGGGTCGTGATTTCGAAGCCGAGCAGGCCGCAGTAAAAGTCCACGGCCCGGTCCAGGTCTGCCACTTTGAGGTGAACGTGGCCAATGCGGGTTTGCGCGGGTATGATGTAGTTATCTGGTTCCATGGGAGGTGTGAGGGGTTAATGTAACAATCAATTTACATGGATTTGCGGTAAAAAATTCCGGAAAGCCGCTTTACCTCTAAATCAGTTAACCATTCAGAACGCATTAATGAACCGCCGAGAAGCATTATCCTCGATCGCTGCCGTAAGTGCAGCAGGCATTGCTCCTGCCGAAGCCGCCAAAGCCAAAGTCCAGCCATTTATTTACTCCCTCAATATGAGCACCCTGCGTGGCCAGAAACTCGGCTTTCGAAAGGAGCTGGAAGTGGCCGCAAAGGCCGGTTATGGTTCTGTGGAGATCTGGATCAGCACGTTGCAGGATTATCTCAAAGGCGGAGGTACGTTACAGGAAGCCAAACGCATTATCGGTGACCTCGGATTGAAAGTAGAGGATGCGATCGGTTTTGCAACCTGGATCGTGGATGATGAAGCAGCCCGTGCCAAAGCATTGGACCAGCTGAAAGGGGAAATGGAACAGCTGGCAGGCATCGGTTGCCCGCGCATAGCCGCCCCGCCCATGGGCGCGACCACCGGAGACGCGTTAGATTTGGCAAAAGTAGCTGAACGTTACCGGGCCATTCTCGAACTTGGAGATAAAACCGGCGTAGTGCCGCATCTGGAACTCTGGGGTTTTTCTAAAAACCTTAGCCGGGTAGGAGAGATATTATATGTAGCTGTCGAATCGGGGCACCCGTCGGCCCGCTTGCTCATGGACGTTTACCATTTGCATAAAGGAGGCTCGGGAATGGATGCTATTAAAGATGTAGGAAAGCCGTTAATCGAGATTTTCCACGTGAACGACTATCCCGAAACGCCGCCGCGCGAGTCGATCACCGATGCAGATCGCGTGTATGTAGGCGATGGCATTGCCCCGTGGAAAAATGTTATCCAGAGCCTCAAAAACCCGGACAAGCCTATTATTCTGTCATTTGAAGTTTTTAATAAAGACTACTGGGCGCAGGATGCATTGCTCGTCGCGAAAACAAGCCTGGCGAAGATGAAAAAAATCGTGGAAGGAGCAGCTTAACATACGATCATGAAAGTTCCTTGGCGCCAAGTTGGTGATAATCAAAATACTTTTTGAGTAAAAGGTTGATGAACCTTTTCAGATAGATCTCATTCAAAAATACATTCGACCAGTTGTCGTATCGCTGCGACTGTATGCCCAGATAGAAGAAATACAGACAGACTCCCAGCATTGGGATCAGCCGTTTTTCTTCGTCGGTAACGGGCGTAACCGATTCGTAGCCGCGCATAAACTGGTCGGTTTTACGATTGCGTTCGTCGTCGTCTTTTTCTGTGGAATGGATTTGCAGCATATAATAGGCCATGTCCAGACAAAGCCAGCCGTTTCCGCAAAAGTCGAAATCGAAGAAAGTAATGTCGCCTTGCTGGGTAACATTCATATTGTCGAACCAAAGGTCGAGGTGCACGGCTCCCTTTCTCAGTTGGGTTTGATCGGCATTTTGCAACTCACCCACGAGATATGCCCGTACCGATTTCATGTACTGCATTTCCTCCGTATCGTCGGGCAGAAAATGGCTCAACTGGGCAAGCGAATCGATCAGCAGTTCCTTTTCGGTGTAGTGAATGCGCTGCAAGGGAAAATCCTTCGTCAGCAAATGCATTTCCGCCATGAGTTTTCCCACGCGAAAATGTGTTTCAGAGTCGAAATTGAGTACTTTTTCACCTTCTGCAAAAGAGAACAGCACACCAAAACGCTCCCCTTCCGGCGCGGAAAAAGAGTGGATGAATGTATTTGCAAGATCCGGGATGGCATAAGAAACCGGAATGCCGTTTTCGTACAGGTAACCCAGCAAGCGCAATTCCTCAGAAATCTCGGCCGGTGTGCGCCACTGGAAACTATAAACGCGGAAAATGTAGCGTTTCGCCGGGGTAGTGATCAGGTAAGTGTCGCTGATCCCGGTTTTCAGTATCCGGCATTCAACCGGTTGCTCCGGGAAATAATGCTTTTGAACAAAATGCCCGAGGTGGAGCGGCGAGAGATTGGAATTGTAAACAGGAAAGACGTTCATGGCGAAAGGCGATTGGGGCGGCAAAAATATGGATATATTTGTCCCGGACGTGTCGCATTCTAAACAAAAATTTATGGCAGAGATCAAATTTCAACTCGATAACCGCCGCCGTGGGGCTTTTTATGTCGAAGAAGACGGAAAACAGGTGGGCGAAATGGTGATCGGGCTGAGTGAAACCACATTGACTGTGTATCATACCGAGGTCGACCCGGCTATGGAAGGTCGCGGACTGGCGCGCAAAATGCTCGACGCCATGGTCGCTTACGCGCGTGAGTACGGGTTGCAGGTGCTGCCGCTATGTGAATACGTGCACGGGCAATTCCGCCGCCATCCCGATGATTTTGCAGACGTCTGGCAAAAATAGCCTGCCGCATCAGAGTGGTTGCGGCAGGTAAACGATAAAAGTGGCACCTTTCCCCGGCTCGCTTTGAGCGGTAATATAGCCGTGGTGGTTTTGAACGACCTTTTTGCACAAAGCCAGACCAATGCCTGAGCCGGAAAACTCGCTGCGCCCGTGCAACCGCTGGAACATCTGGAAAATCCGGTCGAGGTATATTTCGTCGAAGCCGATCCCGTTGTCGCTCACTTCCAGCCGGATGTACCGATGGTCGGGCAAAAGTTTCGGCAGCGTTTCTTTTTCCGCTTCATCCACGCTGCGATATGACAGCCTGATGACTGATTCCTGATCGGGTAGCCGGTATTTGACTGCATTGCTGACGAGGTTTTGTATCAGCTGCGTCAGTTGGGAACGGTTGCCCCAGACAGCCGGCAGGTCTTCCACTATAATGTCGGTCTTTTGCTCCTGGATAGACAATTCGAGGTCGGCCAGAACTGATTGTATGACATCATCGAGCGGAACTTCGTCAAAATCGCCCTCACGCGTGGTGAGGCGGGAGTAGGCGAGCAGGTCATCGATCATCGCAGACATTCTTTTCGACGCATCCTGAATGCGGTTCAGCATGTACTTGCCATTGTCATCCAGCTTGTCGGAATACGTCGTAAGCAACCGCGAACCGAACGACTGGATCTTCCGGAGCGGTTCCTGCATATCGTGGCTCGCGGCGTAGGCAAACTGTTGCAGGTTGTTATTTGAATTAACCAGTTCCAGATTGGCCTGGTGCAGCTCCGCAGTACGCTGGCCCACCCGCCGTTCCAGTTCACTCGCAAGCTGCCGGTACCGGTCTTCGCTCTGTTCAAGCTCCTGGCGCGATATAACCTGTTCGGTCACGTCCACGGCCATGTCCAGGATCGCATACACTTCACCCTTTGTGTTTCTAAGGGGTTTGTAGGTATAATCGTAGTAAAATATCTCCCGCCTGCCGTTCACCACCACGTCTGCCCTGGCACCCTGTTCGGAATGCGCTTCGCCGGTTTGGTAAATGCGGTCAAGGATGGCGAGAAACGGCTGGCCTTCGAGCTCTGGCAATGCTTCCCGCAGGGGTTTGCCTATCACCGACCGGCCCTTGCCCCACACTTTCAGCATGGCTTCATTGGGAATATCGATTACCATATCCTTTCCCACAAACAAGGCGGTAGCAACAGGTGCCTGCTCGATCAGCGTCCGCAAATGCTCTTCATTTACTTTCAACCGCTGTTCCGATTCGATGCGATCGGTAACGTCCATGACAATGCCGGATAGCGAAACGGCCTTGCCCACACTGTCGTAGAGGTACCTGCCGAGCACGCGCACCCAGTGGACAGAGCCGTCGAACCATACAAACCGTGCCTCATAACGCAGCTCGCCGTTGTCGGCCGCCTCCTGATAGGCTTTGTTACGGACCTCTGTATCGTCGGGATGAAGGCTTGCAACGAAAATGTCGCGCGTCATGCGGATATCTTCGCTGCCGGTGATGATCCACGCCATAGTGGGCGAATAGATAATTTCGTCCGTCGCCAGGGTCACCATAAACGAGCCTGCTCCCGATCCTTCGATGGTCATGGCCGCCTGCTGATCTGCCCAGGCGATTTTTTCCTGACTCGTAATCTCCGATGTGATCTCGCGTGAAATGCCTGAAAAGCGGTAGGGACTTCCCGACTGGTCGAAATAGGCCTGGCCTGTGCAATGCAGCCAGCGAAGTTTCCGGTCCTTGGCACCGATAACCCGGTACCGGACGTCGTAGGGGACCCTCAGCGACGGATTGAGTGTGCGCTCGATAGCCTCTGTAACCCGGCCGCGGTCGTCGGGGTGGATAAATTGTACCAGCCGTTCGTAATACATATCGGCCTCTGCCGGAAAGCCGTAAAGCTCTTTGCAACGGTCGTTGAACAGGGCTGTTTTGTCTGCGGGATTCAGGTTCCAGGTGCCCAGTTGTGCCGCCTGGATGGCAAATGTCAAACTTTCTTCGCTTTCCTGCCGGGCTTTGTCCGAACGTAATTGTTCGGTAAGGTCCATCATCGAACCGACCATCCGAACGGGTTTTCCTTCGCTCTGGATCGTGTAACCGCGGTCGTGCACGTGCGCGTATGAGCCATCGGCGCGCCTGAACCGGTAGAAATCGGACCAGTTGCTTTCCCCTTTTTCGATCACGTTGTACATCTTTTTCACAACCTGCTCCTGATCATCGGGATGGATACGGTCGAACCAGGAGTTGGGGCCGCTTTCGACATCCTCGGGGCTGTAACCGAAAATTTCCTGCATACCCTCGTTCCACCAGACGGTGCCTCTTGCCAGATCCCAGTCCCAGATTACGTCATGGGTAGCTTTTGCCACAAGTTTAAACCGCTCGATCGCCAGCAGCAGGTCGTTCTTCCGCTCATTAAGGGTGGTATCAGTCATGTTTAAAAAACTTCCTCAGGTTTACGTATGCGCTGTTTTAGTGGCCGGCATACGTTGTAAAAATACGGATATTAGGTCAAAAGCAATGGCAGGATACTTTTCGCGGATATGTACGGGAAATATTGCCTTTCCGATTTGCCGGCAAATGCCGCGTAAAGTAAAAATGTCCCAGAAAACGCTTTAACCATCATTAGAAAAAAGTATACTAGTACTAAACCGACCGTGCCATGAGGAAACTCCCGTTCTATTTTTCTTGCGTTGTTGCTGTGGCGTTCGCCGGCTGCATTATGATACAGCCTAAAAAACCGGTTTCGCTTTTTGATGGGAAAACATTTCGTGGATGGGAAGGCGACACGGTGAAAACCTGGAAAATCGAAAACGGCAGCATTGCGGGAGGCTCCCTGGAAGAGGACGTCCCGCATAACGAATTCCTGTGTACGCGAAAGGAGTATTCCAATTTTATATTGAAAGTAAAATTTAAACTGACTGGCAAAGAGGGTTTTATCAACACCGGCGTCCAGTTTCACAGTGTTCGGCTGCAAAATCCGCCTTATGAAATGACCGGCTACCAGGCCGACCTGGGCGACAAATACTGGGCGAGCCTCTATGACGAATCGAGGCGGAACAAGACGCTCATCGCGCCGGATTCCGCATTGGTGGAGAAAATCGTAAAGCGAAATGATTGGAACAACTATGAAGTGCACAGCCAAAACGGCCGCATCCAGCTGTTTCTGAATGGTACGAAGACAGTCGATTACACCGAGCCGGACAAATCCATCCCGCAAAAAGGGCTTATCGGCCTGCAAATCCACGGCGGTGGGAAAGCCAAGGTGTTTTATAAAGATATTATTATTGAGGAGCTTTAACAGCGAAACTGCCGGCAGTCGAAATCCCGGCAGTTTTGAAATGTCTTACTTCCAGATCCCCAGCAAACGCCGGGCTACGATGATCTCTGCAATGTGATAGGAGTTGTGGTCGGCGATCAGCATTGCTTCGCGGACGATATTCTGCCCGCTTCCCCAGGGCAACGGACTGAAAAGGTCTTTCCCATCGTCCTTCAACAACTGGTAAAACCGTTGCTGGTCGGCACTGATTTCCTTCACACTTTCCTCCCATTGTTCGTCGCTCACATCGTCGGTGGGCTGGGGCCAGTATTCGTCGGGCCAGATGAGCGTTTTGTAATCCTTCGAAATAGAAAAATCGATAATGTCCTTCTGGGCGATCCGGATGTGTTCGAGCAGCTGCCATATGCTGTACGGCAGGTTGTCGGGGATCGTCGTGCGCAGGTGGGCAGGGATGCCGGCAAGCGCTTCTTCGAGGGTTACGTGTGCATTCCCACCCTTGATAAGGTCGGTCAGTTCATTGATCAGTTTTTTTCGCTGGTCGGCGTGCATGGAATGTTAGTTAAATTAGCAGAGTGAGGAATTTGGTGGCAAAATGTACATATTTTTGATTAAGCGGCGCAACAAATCCTGAATTGTTTAAATTAGGGAATTCATCTTCTTAAACCTTTGAAATTCTTCAAATGAAGCCTAACCGCCGTAGTTTCATCAAAAATGTAACAGCCGCTTCCGCACTGTTAGCCACGGAAAGCATTGCCAAACCTTTTCACATTATCCGGGACCTCAAAAAAATCAGTCCTAATGACAAGATCCGCTTCGCCACGATCGGGATGGGTATTCAGGGTCATAGCGATACCAAAGCGGCGTTACGCAGCTCCCCGGATGTCGAGTTTGTCGCCGCCGCCGATCTCTACGACGGCCGCCTGACGCGCGTCAAGGAGCTTTATGGAAAGGATATCTTTACCACCAGAGATTACCGCCAGATCCTCGAAAGAAAGGACATTGATGCAGTGCTCATCGTAACGCCCGACCACTGGCACGACCACATTACCAAAGCCGCATTGCAGGCCGGAAAGAATGTGTACTGCGAAAAACCGATGGTCCATCATATCAATGAAGGTTTGTCGGTGATCGATGCCTGGAAGAAATCGGGCAAAACCATGCAGGTAGGCAGCCAGCGGATCAGTTCGGCTTCCTTTAAAGAGGCCAAACGCCTGTTCCAGGCGGGCGAAATCGGTGAGATCAATTATGTAGAATCCAATAACGACCGTTTCAATTCCATCGGCGCATGGAACTACTCCATCCCGACAGATGCTTCGCCAAGTACCGTTGACTGGGACACTTACCTCGGCGATGCGCCCAAGCGTGCATTCGATGCGAAGCGGTTTTTCCGTTGGAGAAATTACCAGGATTATGGTACCGGCGTAGGCGGCGACCTTTTTGTGCACCTCATCACGGGCGTGCATTTCGTGACCAATTCACTCGGTCCCGAGCGTGTGATGTCCTCAGGCGAGCTCAGCTACTGGAAAGACGGCCGGGACGTGCCCGATGTACTCGTATCGATCCTCGACTATCCGAAAACCGATGTGCACGCCAATTTCCAGATGGTGCTGCGTGTTAACTTCGCGAATGCGGGCGCCATTGCGAACAATACCCGCATTATCGGTACTGAGGGGCAGATCGAATTCACGGAGAACAACCTGGTGCTGACGAAGAAAAAACTGCCGAAAGCACCTGGTATGGGCGGTTACGACAGTTTTAACACCTTCTCGGAGGCCGAGCAGAAAGAATTCAAAAAACAATATGATGCTACCTATCCGGAAGAAACACGCAAGGCCGATCCGGTGAAGGAAGTGCGTTTCCAGGCCCCGAAAGAAGACGATGCGCACGCCAACCATTTCAAAGATTTCTTCGAGAATGTGAAAAAGGGAAGTTTAGGGACTGTCGAAGACCCTGTGTTTGGCTTCCGCGCCGCGGCGCCGGTGCTGGCCTGCAACGAAAGTTACTTCCAAAAGAAAATTATCCACTGGGACCCGGTGGCGATGAAAATGAAGAAGAAATAAAAACCTTCATACCGGGCGGGAGATGCACAGCATCTCCCGCTTTTCTTATTTCAACCCAAACCCAATTGTTCCTGGTATGAAGATCATTTCTACGATCGCATTGGCCGTAATCCTGGCCATTCCGGCGCTTGCCCAAACAGGTAAGGTGCTCGATAACCTCTCGCTGCCATCCAAACTGCTCAAATCCGAAAGGAAATTTGCCATTTACCTGCCACCCGATTACGCCACTTCCGAGCGGAGTTATCCCGTCATGTACCTGTTGCACGGCGCGGGAGACGATCATACGGGCTGGGTACAGTTCGGCGAGGTGCTGCACATTGCCGATAAGGCCATCCGCGAGGGCACGGCTACGCCCATGATCATCGTCATGCCCGATGCAAACACGGGTAGGAGAGGATATTTCAATGACGTGAAGGGCGATTGGAACTACGAAGATTTTTTCTTCACCGAGCTGATGCCCTACGTCGAAAAGAAATTTCGCATTAAAAGTGAAAAGCGTTTCCGGGCCATTGCCGGACTGTCAATGGGCGGCGGGGGCAGCTTTATGTACGCGCTCCACCACCCCGAGCTGTTTTCTTCGGCCTGCCCGCTCAGCGCATCCACCGGGCCGATCACCCTCGACGACGCCAAAAAGAACCTGATCCGAAGCAATCCGAATATCGCCGATTCGACGGTCGAACGATACTATAACCGCCACAGCGCCCTGGCGTTGATCAACAACATTGCCGACGACCAGAAAAAGGCCGTCCGCTGGTATATCGACTGTGGGGACGACGACTTCCTGTACGAGGGAAACAGCCTTGTTCACATTGCATTGCGCAAAAAAGAGGTGCCGCACGAGTTCCGTGTGCGTGAGGGCGGGCATACGTGGACGTACTGGCGCGAGTCGCTGCCGGAGGTGCTGACATTTGTTTCCAAAGCATTTCACCAGTTCTGATCGCTATGGTGCAGGACGTTTTGCCGGGTATCAAACAATTTGACCTCACCGGGAAGGTCGCCATTGTCACGGGAGGGTCCAAAGGCCTTGGCCTGGCGATGGCGGCCGGTCTGGCTTCTTCGGGTTGTGATATTTTGCTGGTCAACAGAAGCGCTGTGGACGGCGAACGCAGCGCCGCCGAGCTGTGCATTTCATTCGGGACGCGCGTGCTTTCGTATGCTGCCGACATTACCAGCGAGGAGCAGGTGAATGCGATGGTCGCCTTTGCCCTGGAAAGTTTCGGGAAAGTCGACATCCTCATCAACAGTGCCGGAATCAATATCCGGGGGCCGATCGACGAGCTCTCTCCCTTGGATTTCAAACACGTCATGGACGTCAATGTGACCGGTACCTGGCTGGCATGCCGGGCGGTTGCGCCGCATATGAAGGCGCAGCACAGCGGCCGGATCATCAACCTCGCCAGCACGCTGGGACTGGTGGGCCTGGCGAACCGTACGCCTTACACGGCCAGCAAAGGTGCTATCGTGCAGATGACCCGCGCACTCGCATTGGAGCTCGCCCCTCACGATATCATGGTGAATGCCATATGCCCCGGCCCGTTCCTTACTGAAATGAATATCCCTATTGCCGAAAGCGACGATGCCCGCAATATCATTCTCGGAGCGACTGCGCTGCGCCGCTGGGGCCATCTACGTGAAATTCAGGGAGCTGCGATATTTCTCGCCAGCGAAGCGTCGAGTTACATGGTCGGTTCAATCCTGACCGTGGATGGGGGCTGGACAGCCCGTTAAAAATTTTATTTCCCCTAATAAATATAATTTTTACAAGATGCAATCGTTTGCTTAACTGCATTTCAGCCCATTTCGAGCGCGGATGTGCAAAAATCAGGTAAGTTTCTGCAAAATTGGTATTAGTATCTTCATAATCGCCGTTTCCATGCAATGGAAGCGGTTTTTTATTGCCTGTCCAACTAGTTGCTGCGTATAGGGACCGGTGGGCGGTATACGTTTAGTAACTAGTGGTTATTTTCCAAGAAAACATAGTCAGAAAGCATGAATGCTTGTTTATGTGAATAATTTCATATCTTTTTGTACATCCGGTAACTTGAACCGTGCATCGCGGTATTGCCGGATTAGGAAATATAACATTTTCCAGTTTAGCCTCCCTTTTAAGTAAAATAAAATCGCCCAGCGGTTACGAGCAATATTTTTAAAATAGGATTTTAAAAATTTTTTGTAAGATAAATTGTGTATGGTAGACACTTCTCTGACTTGTTGAAAAACAAGGGCTTATGCATGAAACCCCAGTTGTAATATCCTTTCATTCTTTTATAATTTTTTTAACTATTTACTATCTATCTATACTTAATCTATGAGGATTTCTGAACGGGAAAAATACCGGAGCCTAACACGGTATTTTTACTCCCTTCTGTTGACCCTGTTGGTCATGACCGGTGCATACGCTCAGGATGTAACGGTGAAGGGAAAAGTGAATGATGAGCAGGGGCAGGGGCTGCCCGGCGTGAGCATCCTTGTGAAAGGGACGTCCGCGGGTACGGTGACGGACATTGAAGGGAATTACACGGTGAATGCACCGGGTACCGCTACCCTTGTGTTTTCTTTTATAGGATACATTACGCAGGAGATTCCACTGGGCAACAAAACGAGCCTGGATGTAAAAATGGCGAGCGATACCAAAGCGCTCGACGAAGTGGTGGTCGTGGGTTATGGTACTGCCAAGAAAGCTACCCTGACCGGTTCGGTAACGGCTGTGAAAGGCGCTGATCTTCAAAAGGCGCCTTCTGCTAACCTTTCCAACACCCTGAGCGGACGTCTGCCGGGTGTATCTGCTGTTCAGGCGAGCGGTGAACCGGGCTACGACGGCTCCGCGATCCGTATCCGTGGTACCAACTCCCTCGGTAACAGCAATGCGCTGATCGTGGTGGATGGTGTGCCTAACCGGAGCGGTGGTCTGGACCGTATCAACCCTGCTGATATCGAGAGTATTTCGGTACTGAAAGATGCAGCTGCGGCCATTTACGGTTCACGTGCGGGTAACGGGGTTATCCTCATTACTACAAAACGTGGAAAAAGCGGTAAGCCACAGCTTTCTTACGACCTGAACGTAGGGATGGCCCAGCCAACGCGCACGCCGGAAATGTCGAACGCAGCGGAATATGCGACCATTCGTAACGAATTGCAGATTTATGACAACCTGCCGGTAGGACAGTGGCAAGGTGCCTTGCAAGGCTTCAATACCAACGGTGCTTATACCCGCACCGACAACGGTAATGTGCTGAGCGCCGTGTTTACGCCGAACGACCTTCAGAAGTTCCGCGACGGCTCCGATCCGCTGATCCACCCGAATACCGACTGGTATGGCTCGGTGATCCGCAAATGGTCCCCGCAGCAGCGCCACAATCTGCAATTGACCGGTGGTAGCGAAAACATCAAATACCTGGCTTCATTGGGTTATATCAACCAGGAAGGTAACTATGTGAACTCTGCAACGGGTTACAAGCAGTATGACATGCGTGTGAACCTCGACACGAAAATCAACAAATACGTAACTGCCAACCTGGGCGTAGTTTTGCGTGAAGAATTCCGTCGCTTCCCGAATGGTGGTGGTGCCGGCGATATCTTCCGGATGCTGATGCGCGGTAAGCCTACTGAAATCGCCATCTGGCCCGACGGCCGTCCTGGTCCCGATATCGAGAACGGACAGAACCCTGCGGTTATCACGACCAACACGACCGGTTACAACAACGACAAGCGCGACTACATCCAAACCAACGGTTCATTGGATATCCAGATTCCTGGTGTAGAAGGTTTGAAAGTAACGGCCATGGCTGCGGTTGACAAGCAAATGCGCCGTCAGAAGTCGTTCCAGAAGCCGTGGACGCTTTATTTCTGGGATAAAAAGACTTACGAAGCCGATGGCTCGACCCCGCTCCTGACGGGAACGGTGCGTTCGACGTTCAACGATCCGCGTCTGACTGAAACTTCTTCACAGGAGCTTTCCATCCAGCTGACCGGCCAGGCTTCCTACGAGAAGACATTCGGCTCACACAATTTCAACGCGATGGTAGGTGTCCAGCGCGAAACGGTGGATGCAGATGGTTTCTTCGCTTACCGCCGTTACTTCATCTCGCCGGTGGTTGACCAGCTTTTTGCGGGTGGTACGCCGGAGCAGAACATCGGTAACTCGGGAACTACAACCGTCAACGGACAGACGATTAACAATACTGACCTTTATAAGCGTGCGCGTTTGAGCTATTTCGGTCGTGTGGGTTACAATTTCAAAGAAAAATACCTCGCCGAGTTCCTTTGGCGTGCGGATGGTTCTTATGTATTCCCGAAAGAAGGCCGTTTCGGTTTCTTCCCCGGGGTATCGGCAGGCTGGCGTATTTCCGAAGAGGATTTCTGGAAAAACAATATCCACTTCGTGAACAACGTGAAACTGCGTGCTTCGTGGGGCCAGATGGGTGCTGAACCTTATTTGCTCGGTACGGAAACATTGGCAGAATACCAATACCTGAACACCATGGGCTTTGGTACTTATATCGTGAACGATCAGGTTGCGAAAACCCTGCTCGAAACACGTGTTGTTAATAAGGACTTCACCTGGGAGGTGGCCAACAACTCCAACTTCGGTATTGAAGGTACGTTGTGGAAAGACCGTATCGCATTTGAGATCGATTACTTTGTTAACAACCGTTCGAAAATCCTGATCCCGATGTCGGGTTCTACGCCTTCGTCGGCAGGTATCGATGGCAAGCTTCCTCCGGTGAACCTGGGTAAGCTGCAAAACCAAGGATTTGAATTCAAGGTAAGCTACGATGGCTCTGTCGACAACTTTACCTTCTCGGTGGGTGTGAATGGTGGTTATGCCAAAAACACGATCAAGTACTGGAACGAAACACCGGGTATACCTTCTTACCAGACCACAACCGGCCGTCCTTACAATGCATTCCTCGCTTACCAGTATGACGGCGTCTTCGCCGATCAGGCTGCGATCGATGCGAATAAAATCGATTACAGTGGTATCACCGGTACGCTTCGCCCGGGCGACATGAAGTTCAAGGATGTCAGCGGCGATGGCAAAATCACCAAGGATGATATGGTACGTTCGGAAAAAACCAACCGTCCGCAATTTACAGGCGGAGCAAACATTAACCTCGGTTATAAGGCATTCGACCTGACTATCCTGTTCCAGGGCGCTGCGGGTGGTTTGCAATACATCGGTCAGACCGAATCGGGTGACATTGGTAACTATTTGAAATACGCTTACGACCACCGCTGGACAATCGACAACCCAAGCTCGACCGACCCACGCCTGGCTAACCGTAACAATACGTATTATACCAACCTTACTAACCCAGATTCACCAGGCGCTAACACCTATTTCCTGAAAAGCAACAATTACCTGCGTCTGAAAAACATTGAACTGGGCTATAACCTGCCTTCGGAAATCGGTTCAAAGATCGGTGTGGGCAACCTGCGTGTGTATGTGAACGGTTTGAACCTTTTCACGATCGACAAGATCAAGATCTGGGACCCGGAAGCGACTTCTACCAACGGACAATACTATCCGCAGTCGCGAGTTCTTAATGCAGGTGTACGTGTAACTTTCTAAGACTTAAAAAATGAAACTGAGTTATAAAAATTGGATTTTTCTGGCGGCGCTTGCTACAACCGGGCTGGTGTCGTGCGACACTGACTTCCTGGATGTAACGCCGCCCACCGAAATCCCGACCGAAGAGGTTTGGAAGGACGGTGCATTGGCAGAAGGGTTTGTGACAGGTATTTACCAGGGGCTTCAACAAGGCGGTTTCAGCGAGCAAATGCTGGCGTCGCTGACGGATGAGGCGGTGTTTACCCACACAGGCCGTAACATCAATACGATAAACGAAGGTAGTTTGAGTCCTTCCAACCTTGGCTGGGTGGATGATACCTACGGATGGGGACCTATGTACACCCGTATCCGCGCCACCAACCAGGCGATCCAGGAGTTGCCGACGTCTACTTTCGCAGATCAGACCCTGAAAGACCGTTTGAAAGGCGAGGCGCACTTCCTGCGTGCTTATTACTACCAGCAGCTGATTCGTTACTACGGTTCGGTTCCCCTTATCACGAAAGTGTACGCGTTGAATGAAGACTATTCTGCGGCGCGGAATACTTTTGAGGAATGTGTGAAGTTCATTGCAGCGGATTGCGATAGCGCCGCGGCATTGCTGAAAGGCAAAGCGGAACAGAAAGGCCGTGCTTCGGAAGTGGCTGCATTGGCATTGAAATCACGCGTGCTCCTGTACGCTGCGAGCGATTTGCACGATGTTCCTACTGCCAAAGCGAAATCGGCTGTGATCGCTGCGTTCCCGAATCCTGAGTTCCTGGGCTACACTTCCGGTGAGCGTAAGGCGCGTTGGACTGCCGCACAAGCTGCTGCAAAAGCTGCATTGGATGCGAAAGCGGGTTACAAGCTCAACCTGACTGCCCCGGTTACCGCCGCGCAAGGGAAGACCAACTACATTTCGATCGCAATGGCGGGATATAGCGCCGATAAATCCCTGGATGCTTCCGGCGGCGACGATATTATCTTCGGCCGCTATTTCACGGCCAGCCAGACTTCGGACGGTGCACGTCAGACCGGTTTGAACAACGGCCCGAACGGGTACCACAACTGGGCAGGTAACACGCCGATCGGTTTGCTGGTGGATGATTATGAAATGATGGATGGAACGCCATTCTCGTGGAATAATCCTAACCACAAAACCAAACCTTACGAAAACCGTGATCCACGTTTTTATGCAACCGTGATGTACGACGGTGCGACCTGGAAACCACGTCCTTCCGATGCGAAAGACCCTGCTAACCAAATCCAGACGGGCGCTTATGACCTGCTCGACGACAAAGGTGCGTTGATCAACCGCAAAGGACTCGATACCCGCAGCAGCTCGATCGAAGACTGGAACGGCAGCCGCACCGGTTACTACATGCGTAAGTTCATCGATCCGAACCCGGCATTGTACGACAATACCGACCGCCAGAATATTCCATGGCCGTTCATCCGTGTGACTGAGGTTGCATTCAACTACATCGAGGCGAGCATTGAATTGGGTCAGGATGCCGTTGCGCTTGATTTGCTGAACAAGATCCGTTTCCGTGCCGGTATGCCTGCACTGAAAGTTTCGGGTGCAGCTTTGAAAGAGGCTTACCGTCATGAAAAACGCATTGAAATGGCTTACGAAGAGCAGCGTTACCACGATGCACGTCGCTGGATGATCGCACCTACGACACTGGGCCGTTCATTGCAGTTCATTACCGTGATCGGTAAGTTTAAGCCAGGTAAGTCGATGAAAGAGCCGTATCACTACGATCCGACCGTTTACGACTATACCTACACGCCGACCGAGGACAAGTCGCACGAGAACCGTACGTGGGTTGATAAGATGTACTTCCGTCCGTTCAGCCGCGATGAAATGAACCGTAATGCGAAACTGGTCCAAAACCCCGGTTACGACAAGTAACAGGTCAGGACTGATATGCTGCAAGTGCCCGTGCTGTTACAGTACGGGCACTTGTCGTTTCTGAGGTTTTTTGAAGACAAATTCCTACAAAACGTGGATTTTGGTAAACACTATCAAATTAGTAGAATATTTACAATTAGCTTTAAATCAGATTGTTATAACTTTTGGCATAATCCTATTGGAATAAAAGGCAACAGTGCGAATGCACGAGATCAAAAACATTAATAGTTGTCTAAAAAACAAGGATTATGAAAAAGCTAGTAGTATCGGCATTAGCCCTGACACTCATCTCGTTTGCTTCTGTTCAGGCCCAGACGGCCAATCAGACAACCGCTGACCATTCAGCACACAAGGAAGCAACGACTCAAAAAGAAGCAACGACTCAAAAGGCAGACAAAGAGGACAAGGTAGCCGTGAAACCACAAGATCTGCCGGAGGCTATTCAGAAAACTATCAAGAGCGAAGAATTTAGCGGCTGGACCGTAAAAAAGGCGTTCCTGGTAACAGAGTCTGACAAGACACAGTATTACGAATTACAAGTAGCGAACGGCAAGGAAAATGCCCGCGTGAAACTTGATAAAAACGGAAGAAACGTAGGATAACCATAGTATTCCTTCATTATTCAGTGATTGAAGCCGGAGCGATCCGGCTTTTTTTGTTTCCGGGTGGGTTGCTAACTTTGGCGTCTTGTTTTGATAGTTCCTAACCCATCATTGAATGACCCTTATTTTACGTTCTTTCTGTTGCATTGTAGCGGCATTTTTCCCGTTGAGTAATTGTGCCGGAAGAAAGCAGTCCCCGGCGACCGGCAATTCGCCCGCGATGACCGATCCACAGGGCAAAGAGTTATTCACAACCCATTGCGTTTCCTGCCATACCATGGAACAGGAGGAGATCGGCCCCCGGCTTGGCGGCGTCACGAGCCTGCTTTCGGA
The DNA here is from genome assembly GCA_966211825.1 of uncultured Dyadobacter sp. Taxonomy (GTDB): domain Bacteria; phylum Bacteroidota; class Bacteroidia; order Cytophagales; family Spirosomataceae; genus Dyadobacter. The sequence goes on from CBIHPQ010000005.1 coordinate 23,643, forward strand.
AAAAGAACTGATCACATTTATTAAGAACCCCAGCCACGCGATCGAATCGGGTAATGCGCGGGCAGTGAGCCTTGCAAAGCGGTATAAGATGATTATGCCGCCATTCGACTTTTTGAAGGACGAAGAAATCCGCTCCATCCTGAGCTACATTGCCTCGGAAACCAGGCTGCACAATATCGCTCCCCTGGAAGTGAAAATCGATACGGAAAATTCGACGGCGCGCCTCGCCCAACCGGTGATGAAAACCGGCCTGAGAATCGAACTGGAAGACTTTGTGACGATCCCGCCGTCCAGCGAAAAAATGCCCCGCACACGCATCGCGAACATGCGCCCGCATCCTGCCCAGGATGGTGCGCTATTGGTGAGCGATCAGCGCGGCATCATCTATCAGATTAATGGGAAAGAAGTGTCGACTTTTCTGGACCTGAGAAACCAGGTCGAAAATTTCGTCAATGAACCGGGCCTCGGTACCGGCCTGGGCAGTTTCGCATTCCACCCCGATTACCTTTCAAATGGCTTGATCTACATTACCCATACCGAATCTTTCAAGGGAAAGCCCGCCGACTACGCTTATAACGACTCCATTAAAGTTGCTATGCAATGGGTCGTTTCGGAATGGAAGACAGACGACGTAAAAAGTCCGGTTTTTATAGGCAGAAGAAGGGAACTGCTGCGAATCAATGTGCCTAATGTAGTCCATGGAACGCAGGATATCGGTTTCAATCCCGACGCCGTAAAAGGAGACAGCGACTACGGCTTGCTCTACATCGGAACGGGCGATGGCGGCTCGACGATCAGCAAATTTCCCGAACTTTGCCACAATCTGCATTCGTTGCTCGGCACGATCATCCGCATTGACCCGCTCGGAAATAACAGTAAGAACGGGCATTATGGCATTCCCGCAGATAACCCTTTTTTGAAGGAAAAGGTGGATGTTTATAAAGAAATATACGCGTACGGCTTCCGTAACCCGCACCGTTTGTCGTGGCACAACGGCAGGCTGTTCAGTGCCGAAGTGGGGGAGTCCAACTTCGAAGAGGTGAATGTGATTATAAAAGGCGGCGACTATGGCTGGAATGTCCGCGAAGGCAATTTTGGTATTTCCTCCAAGGACCTCAAAAACGTGTACCCGGTGCCTGACACCGAAGCCGGAAAGTTTGAAAAGCCTTTCCTGCAATACGACCATGCCGATGGCAACGCGATCAGCGGCGGCTATGTGTATGAAGGACCGATTGCGGCTTTGAAGGACAAATACATCTTCGGCGACATTGTCAACGGTCGCATTTTTTATGCCAAAATCGACGGCAAACTGAGCGATCAGTCGGTGTACGAGCTGATGATCGTGCGCGATGGAAAAGAGACCAACCTGGTGGAAATGTCGGGCGCGAAGCGGGTGGACCTGCGGGTGGAATACAACCGTTTTACGAAGGAAATGTACATCATGACCAAAAGCGACGGCAAGATTCGGCGGGTTAGCAAAGCGTTCACGATAAATCAACCTTGAAGGCGCTAAATAGTTTTTGGCCGCCGCTAGATAATTGAATTGTCCTGATTCACAATGGGGGTTGTTTCTTGCAGCCCCTATTTAAACGAAAATCAGGATAATCATTATGGCCAATGTTAAAACCGTACTTGACCAATGGTCGGTCAAAGATCTCGAAGACAATTCCAGCATTAATGTACTGGTAGAAGGTTGTTCGGAGCTCGGTAATGATGCACAGCCCGGCGTGCAGATCATGTGCATGGGGCAGTTCGTCACCTACGAGCCCAATATCGTAGAACAATGGGCCTACAAGGCCGGCAAACAGGGAGCATCCGAATACTTCCTGGAAGACAAATCGTGGACTTACCATGAAGACCAGTACGTCAAATACTTCCTCGTGCTGGGCAGTCCGCTCAAAGCCCGCGTTACCGTGAAAACACGCAGCTCAAAACCGAATACCAAGGATTATGAACTTCCTTTCGAAGTTTGACCCGGAATGCGCATAAACACACACCAATTGTCATGATCAAACTTACCTACCTTGCCCTGCTGGGCATCTTTTCGATTATTCTGCTGGTAGCTTTGGTTTACTATCTCCTGAAACCCGCTCCGACCGGCGATAGCTCGGTCGGGTGGGCGATCGGGATTTTTTATCTGGCCGGGCTCTTCGGCGTGCTGCTCCTTGCATTGCTCTTTTGGAAAAACAAACCGGTGGGACTGGCGATCCTCTGTATTCCTTTTCTGTTCGTTGTATTGCCGGCGTTAAAGAGCAAGGTCCGGGATGTGTACGCGTGGCTTCCCACCCAACGGCGCGCACCGCTAACTTTGCACATTGCGAATAATACGCAGGCGCTGGTGAATGTGAAGCTTGAATGCTGGTTCGGCGAAAAAGAAGGAGAACAACAGTCGCTTTATAAAACACTTGAATTTACCTCTAAACCATTGGCAGTGGACCAGCATGTGCTGCCTGATTATGACGCCCAATTGCTTTCTGCCAAATCCGCATTCGTCCGCATTGTATTCTTCGAATGCCTGCAAGAGTCGGGTAACGGCTATTCCTACGTCCGGGAAATCCAGCCATGTATGCAGTACCACAATGTTTCCATCGAAGATTTTCAGGCGAGGGATTACCTGATCACAATTGACGCGGAAGAGAATTCGGAAGCGTTCCGGGCGGAGGTCAGAAGGTTAAAATCGGATAGTTTGTATAAAAACGGGGTGTTTTAAAACCAAATAGGATGCAACTGACATTTTCCAAAATCATTCCGTCGCCCCTGGGCCAGCATTTGAAATTTGTTCATGTGCTCGAAAGCCAGGGCGGTTTTCTGCTCAGCGACTCCGACAAAGTGGTGCTCTTCAGGGCGAATGGTTCATTAGAGCTAATCGCAAACCTGGATGAGAGCGGCTATCAATGGGGCGGAGTCGGCGCCGATTTCGAAAAAGAGATCATGCAGACGAGAATGAATGGTTTCAAACTGCTTTCAAGAGAGGAACAGGAACGGTTAACGCAATCAGCAATATATCAGTCAACGCGGGATGTGCCGGAAGTCGCCTACGCACATGAGGGCGTCCTGCTTTTCTTTTCGGGCAAAAACATTGCACTGCTAAAATGGGACGACCAAAAGCTGTTGGAACTGAAAAGAACCCGGACCAAAGGTCGGGACCCCATAGCGCGGGCACTTCATCCGGAACAAAATCTCCTGATATACGGCACTAACCACGGCGAACTATACAGCCAAACGTTCAATCCCGACGGTTTCCTAAAATCAACCAAAGTGGATCAGTTGCCAAACACTTGTTACCAAATCACGTTTTCGCCCGACGGGCGGCAGTTATTCGTGGCAGGCCTTGGATTTATTAAGTTCTATGATTTTACCAACAATCTTTTTACACCGAAAATGTCCATTACCACCGCCGCACGATCGTTCGCGCTGGTCGACGATTACCTGGTGCTCAATAAAGGTATGCACGGGCTGGATGTGATACGGGTCAAAGATCAAGAAAGAATAATGTCTCTTGACCCGCCATTTATGATCGACAGAATGTACTACCTCGCATCCCAGAAGATCTTCCTGGTAACTTCCGGCTCTGCAAATGACTGGGCGCTACTTACCTGGACCGACTAGTTACAAATAAATCTTCACCATCTCCCGCCAGTATCTTGGCCGGTGCGCCTCGTCTTCCCAGATATAAAACTGGTGGGGGACGCTGAGCTGATTCAGTGAATCGCTTAAATGGCGATTATTATCAAGAAAAATATCTTCGCGCCCGATCACGAGCGTAATCTCCATTTCTCTTAGCTGTTGCAGCAATTCCGGATCTGAAATGCCCGGGATGAAATGATTGGGCATATTGAAATAGATATTCTCGTCAAAATACCCGTCGAAAAGATCGTCGAAAAAGGGGAGCGGTTGCGTGAGATCGTAGCGGGCGCTCATACCCACGACTTTGGTGAACAGGGTAGGGTGTTTGAATGCGATATTCACGGCATGGTACCCGCCCAGGCTGCAACCTGCTGCCACAAGTTCGGGCTGCTTGTTCTGAATGCGGATAAAAGGGATTACCTCGTCGAGAATGTACTTTTCGTATTGGATATGGCGGGTTATGCGCAATGGCGGCGGGGCGTCGGAGTAGAAACTTTCGCTATCGATGCTGTCTACGCAATAAACCTGGATGCTTCCGGCCTCGATCTTGTCCCTCATCGCGTCGATCACGCGCCAGTTTTCGAAGTCATAGAAGTGCGCCGACCGCGTCGGAAAAAATATCACCGGAATGCCCTCGCGACCAAAGACGAGCATTTCCATATACCGGTCCAAAGTCGGACTAAACCATTTGTGATACGCTCTTTCCATGACAAAGAGGAGTTTTAAGAAGTTTTTTGGAGTGTATCCGCCCCTGCATCGGCGTATAGATTGTCACTGATTACTTTCTTCCAGATTGCATATCCATCTGCACTCAAATGCAGCCCGTCCGCTTCGAAAAGCGATTTGCGCGGATAACCCTGATAATTCACCATAAGTGGGAAAATGTCAATGTAATGCTGATGCGGGTCCTTTTCGATCTCTTCACGGATCAGTTCATTGGCAGCCCTGATCGAGCCAATGATCTCCCAGCGCTGCAAGCTGGGCTTAATCGATACAAAAAAGCATGGAATAGTCCCGAAACGTGCCCGAACCAACGCGATCAGCTGGCGGTAGAACAGCAATACTTCCGTCGGATGGCGCCCGTCGCCCAGATCGTTGTCGCCCGCGTAAATGACAATGCGCGCCGGAGCATTCACGGTAGCCATAATACGTTCGAAAAACCAGACGCAGGCCGCAAGCGTAGAACCGCCAAAACCCAGGTTAACAGGCTTTATTTCCGCAAAATCGTGGTACAGGCCAGTCCACAATGTAAAGCTCGAACTTCCGTAAAAAATGGTCTCGGGTTCATAATCTAATGTGGATCGTTCTTTTTCAACTCTTTGAACTTCGTCTTCGTACCAGACCATATTTTGCTGTTTTTCCGTATTCCGCTGATTTCAGGGGTTTAACCGTAAAAATAAGTATGCCAGATTAACATATGGTTAAATTGTAGTCACCGGAATGAGAATTCTCAAATTTTCTCGAAATCCAGGGCCGAAATGTCACAGGCAGCGGAACAAATATCATTTTTTATACATCGGTTACAACCATTGATTGGCCTTCCGTTTCTCTGCAATATAATTTAAAACTACTATTGGCATGAAAAAGACGATTTTACTCGCATTAATCTGCATCGCAGCCATTTCCTGCGATAAAAAAGACAGCAGCACACCACAGCCTGAACTGAATTCGATCAGTGTTTCCTATCAAAAGGCAACAACGGTCCGCACTTCCGGAAGCGATCTGAAAGTAGAGCTCAAAGAGGTTACCGACAGCCGCTGCCCGATCAATGCAGACTGCATATCGGCTGGAAGCGCTAAGTTGGTGCTCGCGGTTTCCGAGGCTTCGAATCAGGTGAATGTGAATGTAGAATTCGCAGGGGGTACTAAAAGTGTGCAGGAGTTCAAGCTGGGGGACACAGCGTATGTACTGACGGTTTCGGAAGTACTTCCTTTTCCGCAAGTCCAGGTGACGCCTAAGCTGGAAGAATACAAAATCGCCTTATCCATTGAAAAAAAGTAATAGATTCAGATTTGGTGTGAAGTGCAGCAAAAGGAGCCAGGGTTGTCCTGGCTCCTTTTCTCATTTTTGGCCTCCCAGGTGCGTGTAACGCATTTTGTTCGTAAATTGAACATTCCAAAAACCCATTAACCAGGCAATGAAGAACATTTTTACAAGACGGGAGGCGCTCGCCGGACTGGCTGCTGCCGGTGCCGGGCTCGCACTGAGCCCGTTCCCTTCCTACGCGAACAACGATCTCAAAATGATACTCGAAAGAAAGATCCCGTCCACGGGCGAGCGACTGCCGGTTGTAGGGCTAGGCTCATGGCAGCAATTCGACGTCGGTGCAGGTGCCGCCGAGCGCTCGCCTTTGAAGGAAGTTTTGCAAAAAATGCAGGAAATGGGCGGCAGGCTGATCGACGCCTCGCCTATGTACGGGCGCGCGGAGCAGGTAATAGGCGATCTGACGACCGAATTGAAACTGAACGACCGGTTCTTTTTTGCCACGAAAGTCTGGACAACCGGGAAACAGGAAGGTATCGACCAGATGAATGCCTCAATGCAAAAAATGAAGCGAAAAAAGATCGACCTGATGCAGGTGCATAACTTGCAGGATTGGGAAACGCACCTTAAAACGCTTAAAGAGTGGAAAGCGGCCGGAAAAGTCCGCTATATCGGTATTACCCATTATACCGATGCGTCCCATGCGCGGCTGGAACAGATCATCAAATCGGAGAACATAGATTTCGTGCAGTTTAACTACTCGATACGCTCCCGGAATGCGGAAAAAAGCCTGCTTAAAGCAGCGAAGGATAAAGGGATGGCGGTGATCATCAACGAGCCATTCGAGCAGGGAGCGTTGTTCCGTGCCGTAAAAGGAAAGGAATTGCCTTTGTGGTCACCAGATTATGATATCAAAAGTTGGGCGCAGTTTTTCCTGAAATACATTATCAGCAACGATGCCGTCACCTGTGTGATACCAGGCACTTCGGATGTGAAGCACCTGGTCGACAATCTTGGCGCCGGCGAAGGACGGATGCCCGACGAGGCCGGACGGAAAAAAATGCGCGAATGGATTGCGGGAGTTTAATTATTCCAATGCAAAAGCTACATATTGGTTGCCTTTTTTCGTGCCCAGCTTGGTACCGCCGCAGGCAATCACCACATACTGTTTCCCATTAACCTCATAAGTAGCGGGCGTAGCAAACCCCGCAGCCGGCAATTGCGTTTCCCAAAGCAATTTGCCGGTTTTTTTATCGAATACCCTGAACTTCCCATCCTTGGTAGCAGCAATAAAAAGCAACCCGCTGGCCGTCACGACAGGCCCGCCGTAATTCTCGGTACCGGTCGTAGGTACACCTTTCGCTTTCAGTGATTCTACTTCTCCGAATGGTATTTTCCAAAGGAACTTACCCGTGTTCAGGTCGATCGCATTGAGCGTTCCCCAAGGCGGAGATATGGCTGGCAGACCATTGGCATCGAGGAATTTGTTGTAACCTGTGCTTTGGTAGGGCAAAAAGAGTTTCTTGGAGGCCGGTGTCGCCGAAACCGCTTCCACCTTTTCATCGCCAAACAGGAACGAAACGAGTGCCTGCTTTTCAGGCCCCGTCAGCATCGTAAAACCGGGCATCATGCCTTTCCCCGTTGTGAGCAGCTGGTTTACAAAAGCCTTATCCCGGCGGGCGCCAATATCGACGAGCGACGGGTAGCCGCTTTTCGCATTGCCTTTTCGCTGAGGTCCGTGGCAGGTTACGCAATAGGTGGTGTAAACTTTTTCTCCGGGGCTGAGGTTAGATAGTTCGCTTTCTTTGGGCGTATCTTTCATCGTGAGTATCCACGCCATTTCATTGCTGTTCACATACAAAATCCCCTCGTTAGGGTCGGCAGCTGCACCGCCCCATTCGGCACCGCCGTCGAAGCCGGGGAGGATGACGGTACCTTCCTTACTCGGCGCAGCGAAAAGTGACTTTTTATACCCTTTAAATTTGATTTTCAAGGAGTCGCGGTCAGGCGCGTGTATGCTGATGTCGTTCTCTGTCAATGTATAAGCCTGCCGGGCATACGGTGCGGGTTTGCTCGGAACGGGCTGGGTAGGCCATGGGTGTTCACCGGGTAATGCGGTTTGAGGGGCGGTAACTTCTTTTATTGGAAATAATGGCTTGCCCGTAACCCGATCAAAAACAAATACATAGCCCTGCTTGCTGACCTGTGCCACAGCATCGATTTTGAGCGGCTTACCGTTCGGGCCCGTTTGTGTGACGGTAATCAGGTTAGGCGGTGCGGGAAGGTCGCGGTCCCACATATCGTGGTGCATGGTCTGGTAATGCCACAGGCGCTTGCCCGTGCGCGCGTCGAGTGCGAGGAGGCAGTTTGAGAACAGGTTAGCACCTTTGCGTTTTCCGCCGTAAAAGTCATATCCTGCCGAGCCGGTAGGGACGTACAGAATGCCCCGTTTGCGGTCAATGGCCGTACCCGCCCAGTTGTTGGCGGCACCGGTGTAGGTGTTTTTGTAAGCATCGGGAGGGAAAGTCTCATAACCGAATTCTCCGGGGTAGGGAATGGTATGAAATGTCCATACGAGCTTGCCCGTGCGCACATTAAATGCCCGCAGGTCGCCGGGGGCTGCGTCGGAATCCTCTGAAAGCCGCAATGGCATGATGATCAAATCCTCGAAAATTGTCCCGGGCGTATTGGAAACCATGTATTTGTTTTGGGCGGTTTCCGGCAGTCCGGTGTGCAGGTCAATGCGACCGTTTTCGCCGAAGCTTTCGATCACCTTTCCCGTGCGTGCGTCGAGCGCGTACAGGTAGGCGCCCATCGCATGCAGGATGCGTTTGTCGTCGCCGTCTTCCCAATAAGTGAGGCCGCGGCTGGTATTGGAGCCGTTTTTGGACTTATCCCCGAATAACCAGAGCTGCTTGCCGGTGGCCGCGTCGAGCGCAAATGCCTGCACGGTGGCAGTAACGCCATACAGTACGCCGTCGACAACGATCGGGTTTACCTGCGATTGCCCCGAATCGGGCATGGAATACGTCCAGGCTACTTTCAGGTTTTTAACATTATCCTTATTGATCTGGGTCAAAGGCGAGTAATGGTTGCGGCCGGGACCGCCGAGGTATTCCCGCCATTCACGGCCGTCGTCATGCTGGTCAGAAACTGTTTGTGCGCCTGCCAATAGCAAAGCCAGGCCGCCAATACACCACGATAAGGGTTTTAACATATCAACTCTAAAATCTGATGGAAGAAGGAAATTATTCAAAACGGGTGCTCACGGTAATGCCCGGCCAGGTGTCGGTACGGAATGCGCTCGCGGGAAAACCGTCAGCATTGTACAGGTTGGCCTCTTCCGGCGCATCCGACCATGCGTAGCGCACGGCCACCGGCTTGCTTACCTTCGGGCTCGAAACGACGACCTTGTTACCCTGGATTTCCGCTTTGGCATAATGAAAAACCTTGTCGTCGCCCGCAACTTCGAATCCTTTCAGATAACCATAGCGGTCCTTGACCGTCAGCCCGTTTTCCGCATTTTTGAATGAAACAACGGCGTTGCTGCCGTCGACCTGCATTTGGTCATACAGCGGGGAAGCGTAGGGGATATTCTGGCCGTAGTCCTGCTTTAATGCATTGGTAGCCAGGCGGTGCGCCACGTCCTGTTTGTTGGTGGGGTGAATGTCGTTGGGGTTACCCACGTCAGTAGTTACCGCCATACCGGTTTTGGGGAGGCTTAATGTCATGTTTTGCGCCTCACGCAGCTCGGCCCAGCCACTTCCCTTGTTGCTGTCGCGGTCGGTGCCGAAGCTGGATAGTTGTACCCAGTAAAAAGAAAAGTCATCATTCCAAAGCTTGCGCCAGTCGTTGATCATCAGCGGGAACGATTGGCGGTACTGATATGCACGGCCCGCATTACTTTCACCCTGATACCAAAGTGAACCACGAATGGCGAATGGAAGCAGCGGCACGATCATCGCATTGTAAATCGTGGTGCCTACATTGTTCATCAAATGCGCATACTCATGTTTTTCCGCAAATGCGGGCATCAGATACCAGTCTTTCGCCAGGCTTGTCTTGCGGCTTCCGTCTTCCACATAAAGATCATTGGCAGAGCCCGAAAGCCCTGGCCCAAACCACGCCGCGCTCACCATATTACCGGTTTTAATGGTCAAAATATTTTTGCCTTCTTTCCAGGTATTGGCAGGCAGCTGGATCTTGCGGGAGCCTTTCGCAGCGCTTTCATGCACGGGTTTGCCATTGATATACACCTCAATGGGGCCATCGTTTTCAGCAAGCGAAAGGGTGGTCTGCTTTGCCACCCAATCCGAGGGCGCCGTCACTTCCTTCGCCATATAACCCTTGCCCCGGAAGCCCATCAGCCCTTTCCAGTCCCATTGTCCCACGCCGTCGGCGGTTTTTTGCCAGCTGGTAAAATCTGCATCCGGCGAAAGGTATTTCTTCTCATCTTCCCAGGTTGGGTCGTAAGAGGCATTCTTGAAAAGCTGTTTTTTAAGTTTTTTGTCCATGATCGCGTCCGCTTCTTCCCATGTTTTTGGCAAATTTTGGGCATAGGAGCGCAATTCATCATTGCCCAGCATAGCTTCCTTGCTGATCCATCCTTCGATCTGCGAGCCACCCCATGACGAATGCAGAATGCCGATCGGCACATTCAGTTTTTGGTATATCTCACGGGCAAAAAAGAAGCCTATCGCCGTAAAGCCGCCGACAGTTTCCGCGCTGGCAACCTTCCATTCCCCGGCATTCAGGTCCTTTTCAGGTTGAAGGGTCACTACATGATCGACCCGGAAATGGCGGATTTGTGGAAATTCTGCGTTTTTGCGCTCTTCTTCATAGTTTTTGGCGGCCGATACCGGCCATTCCATATTCGATTGCCCCGAGCAAAGCCATACTTCCCCGATGAGGACGTCGCTCACCGCCGCATTGCCCGATTTGGCGCTCGCCTGCAAAGCATGCGGCCCGCCCGCTTCGAGGGCTTTGAAACTCACCTGCCATTTCCCCGACGCATCCGCCTTCGCGTCCATTGTCTGCCCTGCCAGCGTCACTTTCACTTTTTCACCCGGCTTTGCCCATCCCCACACGGGAATCGGTTTTTGACGTTGCAGCACGACGTGGTCGGAAAACAACCGGGCGAATTTGACCTGCGCAAATGCAGACGTAGCGCAGGTGAGGAACAGCAGTATAAGTACGCGTTTCATGAAAAACGAAGTTGGTTTTGGTTACCTATAAATGCGGGTAACAGGCTAATTCTACTGGAATTGTGCTTGCGGACGCCCGGATTAGTGATTTTGGCGTTATTTTTAGCGACGATTTAAGTAAAGCCATGATCTCAATTATCATTTGTTCGGCCAACGAGACCGACCTGTTCAACGTTTCTGAAAACATCCGCCAGACCGTCGGAGTACCGCACGAAATCATTGCTATCGATAACCGCACAGCGCGACGCGGCATCTGCGATGTATATAATGAAGGCGCCAGACGGGCCAAGTTCGACCTGCTGTGTTTCATGCATGAAGATGTCGAGATTAAAACGGCACTTTGGGGCGCTATTGTCGCGGATATTTTCAAACGCGATGCCGGTATTGGTCTTTTGGGCGTTGCTGGGGGAGGGTACAAGTCATTGTCGCCTTCGGGCTGGTACCAGCTGGAATTCCATTCGGAGGAGCGTTCTTACCAGAATGTGCTGCAAGGCTACAAGTTCGATGAGAAGCAGGAGATCCATGCATACCACAACCCCCGCAATGAAAGTCTCAGCCGGGTGGTGTGTGTGGATGGGCTCTGGTTTTGTACCCGTCGCGAAATAGCGCTCAGGTTCCCGTTCGACGGTAAGACATTAACCGGTTTTCACGGTTATGACCTCGATTTCAGCCTGAATGTGTTCCCGCATTACAAGGTATTCGTGACGTACGATGTGCTCATGAAGCACGCTTCCGAAGGCAATTTCAACAAGCAATGGCTGAATGAAATTTTGAAACTGCACAAAAAGTGGAGCTTCGCATTGCCGCTCACGACGTCGGAGATGACCGAAAGCGAAATCTATTTTACGGAAAAACGGTCATTCAAAAAGCTGGTAGAGCAGATGATCCGCTGGAAATACAGTTATTGGGAAATTCAGACAATGCTGTGGCACAGTGCCAAAACGAAGCAAATGACCCCGCGCGTCGCTTTCAAGGGTTTCCTGCATCTTCTGAAACTGTATCTACATATTCTTCCCATTCCGGACGAGCAAAGAAGCGAGCCCACAGCAGTTTAGCGCGCAATCCCCAGATCTGCCGGTACACGAAGCTGCCTTTTCCCGATTTTTTGTATACAGGAATGAAATACAGCTTTTCATAGTTGTCCCGGATCAGCCCTGCATATTCGAAGGAAAAGAAAGAGTCGAGCCGCTCTTCGAAGAGGGCGCGTAGCCGGTCGAGAAATGGCTGATCGCGGTTTTTATGGAATGCGGCGCATTGCTGGACCCATCTGAGGTCGCGTTCGAGCTTTTTGATATCCCGGTTTTCGTGGTAGTTCTTCCTGACTTTTTTTCGCTTGTTAAGAATGTCGGTAGAAGTGCTCGTGTGCTGCCGGTACTTAACCAGCGTCTCGGGGATCACCTCAATCGAGCCCAGGTTGGCAGCCACGTAGGCGATCCAGTGGTCGTGGAAATGTTCCTGGTTGAACGGCAGGAATTCATCGCGCAGGTCGCGTTTGAACAGAATGCTGTGGCCCGATACGCAATTGAAATACAAAAAAACCTTCGGATCATTGCCCCGGTACAGGTGGATAATATCCGACATTTTCTTTTTCCAGGTCATCTGCCGGCCCTGCTCGTCCATAAATGCAGAATCATGGTAGATCAGCAGGTTATCCCCGATCCCGGCGACCTGCTTACTGATCTTGTCGAGGTGCCAGATATCGTCCTGATCGCATAAAGCAATGTATTCGCCCTCACAAAGGGTGATTGCCTTTTCAAAATTCTTCACATACCCCAGGTTCACATCGTTTTCAAAAACCCTGAAAAACGGATATTTCACCTCGTAGGCACGCAAAATCTCGCGCGAGCGGTCCTTACTGCCGTCGTCCACAGCCACGATTTCCAGGTTCGGATATGTCTGGTTTACGAGCGAATCGAGCTGTTCTACGAGGTATTTTTCGCCGTTGTAAACACACAATGCAATCGAAACGAGCGGGTAGGGCGTGTTGTGTGGTTCAGAATCGGGTTGGTTGTTCACTTTCCTGTCATTTTAGCTTTTGCACCCCAAACTTTTCTGAGCGCATAAAAAAACTTGCTGGTATCCGATTTTTTCAGAAGCCGCAGCAATGTATCACGGTGTTTCCAAATGAGTATGCCAAACGCCGCGTTGAAATAGCCTTCGTTGCGCCGGAGACTCTGGTTGTATAGTGCATTGATCAGCCCGTGCGCATTGCCCGTGCACTGCTGCGCGCAAAGCCGGAGCCATTGGCTTTCTCTTTCCAGTTCCTGTACTTTCTGACCGGCATTTTTGGCCGCCGTTTTCAATGCAAGAATATCGGTGTTGTTACTCGAATGCTGGCGGTATTTCACAAGCGTTTCCTGCACAAAGTCGATGGTGCCCAGGCAGGCAGCGTTAAATGCCAGCCACTGGTCGTAATGAAAGTCGTCCGGAAAGGGCAGCGATTTTTGCAAGACACTCTTTTTTAATAAAATACTGTGTCCCGAGACGCAGTTCAGGAACAGGAAAACCTCAGGCTCATTGCCGCGGTAGAAGTTCAGCTTGTCCGAAATGCGGCGGTTCATCGTCCGGCCATCGACGTCCACAAACTCCGAATCATGGTAAATCAATGTATGATCTCCGATCAGCTGTACCTGCTTTTCAAGCTTTTCGGGATGTCAGATATCGTCCTGGTCGCAAATCGCGATCAGATCGTTGCGGCAGAGGCCTAGTGCCTTTTCGAAATTCTTATTGTAACCGAGGTTTTGCCTGTTGTAATGCAAACTAATGCGCGCATCCCTTCCCGCATAATCTTCTAAAATGTCGCGGGTGTTATCCGTTGAGCAGTCATCCACCACCACCATTTCCCAGCGGACATAATGCTGATTGAGGACCGAATCCAACTCCTCCCGGAGAAATG
>CBIHPQ010000006.1:0-35997 GCA_966211825.1 uncultured Dyadobacter sp.
AATAGAAGCTTCAATGCTTTATCATTGGTTATTTCTATTTCAATGGTTTTCATAATTCCTTTTGAATGTGCAAAGTGAATTTACAAAAAAATAATATCAATCAATCAGCGCTAATCAGGTAAATCCCATCTTCAGTAATACGGATAATGCCCTGCTTATACAATCCGCCAATCGCCTTTTTGAATACTTTTTTGCTGATTTTGAGCTTATTATAAATGTCTTCCGGCGAGGAGCTGTCGGAAAGGTTCAAAAATCCCCCGCCCTTTTCGATCTCTTCCAAAATTTGCTTCGCTACCGGCTCCACCACTTCATAACCCGTTTTTTGCAGGCTGATATCCAGCTTGTTTTCTTCGCGGATCTTTTTGACGTAGCCTTTCAGGGCATCACCGATTTGTAGCGGTTGAAATACCTCATTGGCATAAATAAGGCCCTTGTGATATTGGTTGACGACTACATTGTAACCCAGATCGGTTTTTTGCCAAATCAGCAAATCCACCTCATCACCTTCTGCCACCGTGAGGCGCTCGTTTTCGAGGAACCTGTCGAGCCTTGCGGAAGCCAGCAGGCGTTGCGATTTTTGGTCGAGGTAAAGAAATACCACATGCCATTCGCCGATCTCCATTGGGCTCGGCTGCTCGCGGAATGGGACGAAAAGATCCTTAATAAGGCCCCAGTCGAGGAATGCACCGTATTCGGAAACGTCTTTCACTTCCAGGAAAGCAAATTCGTTGCGGATGATTTTGGGCGTTTGCGTCGTCGCTACGGGCCGGTCTTCGGAGTCGAGGTACACGAACACCTTGATTTCGTCGCCGACTTGCATGTCGTCCGTGATATATTGGTTGGGGAGCAGTACTTCTTCACCCTCCACGTCGCTCAAGAACATCCCTACACTGGTGACCCGCTCTATAGTCAGGTAATTGTATTTTCCGATAAATAGCATTATTCAAATAACGAGGTTCGAATACAAAGGTAGTGCTTTCAAGCTGATTTACTCTTCGTCGTTCATTTCGCCCTGCTGCTTATCCGAATTCTGCTTTTCTTTCGAGCGGTTCAGACGGTACGACATCGTCACCAGGAACTGCCGAGGCCGCCATTGGAAGACCGAATACGAATAATAGCCCGCATTTTCGGTAATGCTCCGGCGCTTCTGGGAATTGAGCAAATCCCGGACGCTGGCGGTGATGGTGCCGCGGCCTTTCAGGATGTCTTTGGACAAACCAAGGTCGATGAAATAGATCGACAAGTCCTTCCCCTGTGTCGTACGGCGCGGCGCGCGGTAGTTGAGCGACGATTGGAAATCCACCGAGCCGAACAAAGTAATGCGCGACGAGAAACGGCTGGTCCAGGAATAGGTGTCGCTCTGGTAGAGTTTGTCGTTATAATAGCCCTCGTTCATGGCCCTGAAAATGTTCGCATTAGCAGTCAGTTTCCACCATGGAGCGGGATCGTAGGTGAGGTTGAATTCAAAACCATAGGAATCACCTTTCGAGAGATTAATAGGGGTAATGGTGGTGAAACCGGTGGAATCGACGGACGTGATGTTTTCCACGACACCCAGCCTCCGGCGGTAGTAAATGCTCGAAAGGAATGTCCCTTTATTCATATTCAGCAAATGTCCCGCTTCAAATGAGTGGGTGAATTCAGGGTTTAACAGCGGGTTACCCGCCCGGAAAACGCGTGAGTCGCTGAAATTGGAGAACGGAAGCAAGTCCCTGAAATTCGGACGGCTTAGCCGGTAGCTGTAACTGAGCTGCAACGTCTGCGCATCGTCCAGTTTATAGGACAAATGAATGCTTGGAAAGAGGTTGAAATATTGCCTGTGATTGGTTTTAGTTGTTTTTTTAAGCTCAGTGAGAATGTCGGTATATTCGCCGCGCAAACCAGCTTGTACAAAAACCTTCCCGAACTGGTTGCTGGCCATCAGGTAGGCGGCGTGGATTTTCTCGTCGTAAGCCAGCCGGTTGTCATAATCGGGAAGAATGACCCAATAGTTGGGTTCGAGCTGCTGGTGAACAGAAAAGTCATTGTCCAGCAGCCGTATCGATGATTTTAGTCCTGCTTCCACCTTCCCATCTTTGCCAAACGGATGAATGTAATCCAGCTGGGCCAGGAAATTCTTCTCATCCTCCGTATTATAAGACCGCTGGCGAATATCGACCGTATTATTGTCGGCCACCTCGTGGTATTTCGAAGCTTCCGTCTCGTCGCTGAGAATGTACTTCGCGTCGAACGACAGACTCTGGCCTTTTCTTTCGAAAGTCTTTCTATAATTCAATGCCGCCTCGATATTGGTCCTCGGCTCAGTTTCATCCTCGTCGCGCGTAACTGTGCGTGTGAGGGCATTATTCATGTCGAAATCCCGGTATTCGAGCAGGGATTTGTTGTCGTTATGCGATTTACGGTAGGAGAGGGTAGCTGTGAGGGTATTGTAATTGTTCAAAAAATAATCCATACCAACACGTATATTGTTAGAGTAGCCTGAGCGGCTGCGCCGGTTGGTTTGTTCGTACACGAAGCTGGTGTCTGCGCCGTTATATTCCTGCCTCGAATGCCCTCGGCCGGGGCCGTCGCGGTACATCCAGCCGTAATTTGCGATCAGGTTTATTTTTTTCTTCCGGTAGTTGACATTGAACGATGCCCCGAAATTGGATGGATAGCCTGCTGTGCCGGTGAATGTTCCGTTCAACCCGTAGCGGATATTTTTCTTCATGACAATATTCAAAATCCCCACTTCCCCCTCGGCATCATAGCGAGACGACGGATTGGTGATGATCTCCACGCTTTCGATCAGGTCGGCCGGGATCTGGCGCAGCGCTTCGGCAGGGTTCAGCCCGACCATTCCAGATTGCTTGCCGTCGATGAGAATGCGGACGTTTCCGCTGCCTCGAAGTGCCACATTCCCTTCGACGTCGACGGTCACGGAAGGCATATTATTGAGAATGTCGGAAGCATTGCCGCCGATGTTGGCCAGGTCTTTTCCTACGTTAAAAACACGCTTATCCAATTGCAGGTCCATCTGGCTTTTTTCGCCCTGCACCACCAGCTCATCCAACACGCGCGTGCTCGAAGTGAGCGTAATAGTGCCTAGCACCACCGGCTGTGCCGCGACCCGGACGTTGGGGACGATTTTCTCATCCATTGCCAGAAAAGTGATTTTGATAAGATAGCTGCCAGGCTCGGCGGGAATGCTGAATAGCCCATTTTCATCGGCAGTACCGCCACCAATCAATGCAGAATCCTTCGCGGCAAGAAGCGCCACATTGGCAAAAGGGACAGGTTTTTTTTCCGCGTCTTCGAGTTTGCCGGTGATAGGGTAGGTTAGCGAGGGTTCGTCCTGCGCGCAGAGCTGGATGCACAGGAAATTCAGGAGTGAAACGATCAGTAATATTTTCTTCATGACGGCATTAGCACAACACCGGGCGGGGCGGGGCATGTTAGGTTGAAGGTGAGCCTGTTAGATTGAAAAGCCGGTCAAAGGTTTAATGACTTTTTAATCTCGCATGAAAAAAATTGCGTGCCAGCTCCCGCTATTCCTGCCTGATGTCTATCTGGCTCATTTCCTGGGCCTTTCGCAGCGTTTCCATGCTACCGATGTCGATCCAGTACCCCGTTGTTTGAGGCACTCCGGCGACATGCAATCCCGCATGCAAAGCCGACTGGATCAGTTGCCAGCCTTCGTAGGCGATGCCTTTGGGCAGGAGATTGAGGATACGGCGGTTAAAGATATACACCCCCGCATTGACCATAAAATCATACTCCGGTTTTTCTGCGAACCCTCCAATATGGCCACTAGAAGTCATTTCAAGGACTCCGTAAGGCACTTTGATCGTATTACGAACGGTCAAAACCGCCATATCGACCTTTTGTGAGAAATATTCGGTGCATAGATTGGCGATATCGAAATTAGAATAAACATCGCCGTTGATCACCAGAAAATGCTCGTGGGGCCAGCGTTGTTTCAGCGTCAGCGCGCCAATGCTGCCCATTTTAATGCGCTCCTGAATGTACCGGATAGAAATCCCCAGTTCCCGTCCGTCGCCCAGGTACCCGGTCATCTGCTCTGCCAAATGTCCTACTGAAATGTGGATTTCCCTGAAACCGAATGCAGCCAGATGGTCAATCAGGTGGCGGATAATGGGTTTCCCACCGACCGGTATGAGCGATTTGTGGGTATTGTCGGTAAGCGGTTTCAGGCGGGTTCCCATGCCCCCGGCCATGATGACTACATTCACGGGCCAGCGGCCCACCTCCGTGTTCCAGTGCATATCGCTTAGGATTTAATGCTCACGTTCAGAAATTTTCCAATGGTTTGGCTAACCCTTTGCAGTTGTTCATCGGAGATCGATGTCGAGCACGGTAGCATGATTCCGCGCCGGGACACGTCTGCGGATACGTTTTCGCGGCTCACGTACAGATCCTGCCGGAATATCGGAAGCTCGTGAATGGGCGTCCATAATGGCCTCGTTTCGATATGCTCCGCCGCCAATGCTTCGATCAGATTGCGGCTGTCGTTCACAAGCATGGCTGAATGCCAGTGATTGGAATCCGTGCCGGGCGTCAGTTGCTGAAAAACTACATCGTAGTCATCAAACTCCTGCCGGTAATAGGCGGCTATTTCCTTTTTCTTTTTCACAAAACCGGGAAGTTGTTCCATTTGGGCGCAGCCCATGGCAGCGAGCGGGTTTACGAGCCGGAAGTTGTAGCCTAATTCGTCGTGAATGTATTCGGTCGCATGGCTCTTGGCCTGGGTAATAAGGTGGCGGGCACGTCTGGCCAATGTTTCGTCGTTGGTCAGGATCGCCCCGCCGCCTGCTGTGGTGATGATTTTATTACTATTAAAACTCATTGTCCCCAGCAACCCTGACGTCCCCGAATGCCGGCGGCTCCTGAATGAGCCCAGCGAACAGGCCGCATCTTCGACCACGGTTAATGCGAACCGCTCGGCAATCTCCTTAAGCCGTTCCATTTCGCAGACATTTCCCAGCAAATGCACAGGTACTACCGCTTTGATCCGCCGATGGCTTTCGCGGTGGAAGCATCCACCATTGTTCTGATAAGTCTGGCTTTTCAGAAAATCCAAGAGCAAGTCCAGGTCCATTAACCAGGTGTCTGCGTCAATGTCGACCATCACCGGGTTTGCACCGAGGTATTTGACTGCATTCGCCGTGGCTACGAATGTCAGGTCTGGGACAATAACGAGGTCCCCTTTTTCCACACCCGCGAGCGTGAGCGCTACCTGCAATGCGCTTGTGCCATTGCTCACGCCTATCACGTGGGCCGCGCCCGTATAATCGGCCAGTTGCTGCTCGAACCTGCGCAGGAAGCTGCCGCCGGAAAGCCAGTTGGAGTCGATGGCTTCGGCCATGTATTGCTTTTCGAGCCCATTGAGATTCGGCTCGCAGAGTGGGATAGAGGAGGGTTTATACGTTTCCATAGCGTGCATTCATCGGTTCGCTGATCACCTGTTCGCGGAATAGGGAAGCTATTTCACTGATACCGTTCGGGACGGTTTTGGAAATGGCAAAACCAAGTACATTTTTGATTTTATCACAATTCACCTTGTAATCGCGCGGATCGGTGACTACCGGGTGGTAGTTCACTTCCAGTGAAGGGATGGCCTTGCCGATTTCCGCGGCCAGCATTTTCTTCGTGTAGTTCTGTGAAGTATCGCCTACGTTGAATGCTTCGCCGTCAACCTTCTCTTTGTCGGCTGTGAGCGCAATCCTAACCGAGCGGGCGAGGTCGCTCACGTGGCAGTAAGGGCGCCAGAAGTTTTCGCCATAAATCAGCAGCGGTTTTCCTAATGCCGCATCGCGCGTGAACTCATTGACGGTAAGGTCGAAGCGCGGGCGCGGGGATATGCCATAAACCGTGGAAAAGCGAAGTATAGTGCGTGTGATAGTGCTGTTTTCCCGGCTAAGCAGATATTTTTCAAAGTTCACCTTCGTCTCGGAATACAACGAAATCGGGTTTAGCTCCGCGGTTTCGTCCAGTAATGAATCGGCCACGGCCATTTTGCCGTAATTGCTGCAAGTGGAGGCAAATACGAACCGCTCGATGCCGGCTTCTTCGCAAAGCTCATACAGGCGCACGGAAGCGTGCCAGTTTACCTGAAGAGCAAGTTCGGGATACTTTTTGCAGGGCGGCTCCCCAACGATTGCGGCCAGATGGCACACATAATCGACGCCTTTCAGTGCTGTTTTGATATCGTCGTCATTCCGGAGATCACCGTTGATGAAACTGAATGCAGGATTTCCCCAGAAACTCAACAGCGATTCGCCGCCGAATGACAGGTTATCGAGTACAACCACACGAAACCCGTCCTGCAAGAGGATGCGAACCAGCTCGGAGCCGATATAGCCCGCTCCGCCTGTGACCAGAACTGTTTTATTTTGCTTGTTAATCATGGGAGGATACTTTGTAAAATGATTGAATGAGTTCTTCTGTGATGATCTCGGGCGACCATTGATCGATAATGTATTTGCCGTTGCGGCCCATTTGACTGAATTTTTCGGGATGGTCCATAAACCAGAGCAGCTTGCTCGTGAAATCCGGGAGATTGGATGGGTCGAACCGGAAGCCATTGAGGCCGTCGATGACAAGGTCGGTAGCACTTCCGCACCTTTCCGATACCAGCACAGGCATTGAATAAACCATTGCCTCGTTGGTCAGAAAGCCGAAGGGCTCGAATGTGCTCGGCAGCACGGCAATGTCGGCGAGGGTGTAGCGGATAGGTACTTCATACCATTCGCAGGGCTCCATCCAATGCACCGATTTGCAACCGAGCGAGCGGATGAGTTCTTGCAGCTGCGGTTTCTGATTACCGTCTCCGCTGAGGATCAGTCCCCATTCATTTCCGTGCGGCGAGAATTTTTTCGCCTCGTGAAACGCCCGGATGAACATATCGAGGTTTTTCCGCTCTACAAACCGGCCTGCATACAGAAAGTTGAACCGTGGCAGGCCCGTTTCCGCTTTCCGGCTTTCCCGGAGCAAGCGCTCGCGCGTGAAGATTTCCAGTAGGGCACCGTTGTCCACGCCTACATTTTTAGTGCTCAAAATGCGCTCGCGTTTGACATCGAGTTTCAACGCGTAGTCGGCTGCTTTCTGCCCGAGGCATACCAGTGCATTGCATTGGCTGAGAAATGCTTTTTTCAACTCCTCCTTCCACCAAACCCGCCGTCTGCTGATTTCACTGCTTTCGAAATCCAGTACGACTTTTATTTTATTGATTTTGCAGTAACCCAATACAAACCAGTAGGACGGGTCGTAATAACCGTTGAGGTAAACTATGCCGGGTTGGTGGATGCGAAGTGCTGCGAGGAGCTTTTTCGTTTTTTCGACGTGCCCGATATGCTCGATGGCCTTATCGGGAAACAGCACCTCGTAGGGGTAGGTATGGATGCTCAGGTCGGTTTTGAGACCCAACCTGCTGAGTTCGCTGAAAGCCAGTTGCAGCACAAAGAAGTCGTTTCCTTCTTTCTGCAACCGATGGTGAAGTTCGGTGAAAACTTTGGCCTTGTAGTGCGACCAGAGAATATTATGGATAGCCAGTACCTTCATTGATGTCCGATTTCAGTCACGCAAAGCCGGGCTGTTGCGGGGCTTTACACTTTGGACAGGACGGATGCGGAAATCAATGCACGTCCCCGGAAAAAAAATGAAGCCGGGGACGGAAAGTGGCTTTATTGAAGCGTATTACTAAGTCTTTTCAGTTCAATCTCAGCTGCTTTGGCGGCATAATTGAGGTTGATCAGCCGGTAACCGGCTTCCTCAAAGCTGCGCTGGGCTTCGCGCACGTCAATGATCGTTGCCTGGATCAGTTCGAACCGTTGGAGCGTAAGGTCGAGTAGCTGCTTGCTGAGCGCGTAGTTTTTCTTCTGGTTTTCGAGCTGTTCGATAGAGCTCTGGTAGGTCTGGTACATTTTAACAGCACTGGCGCTGTAATCGCGCAGCAGTGTGCTTTTCTGCAACTCAGCGGTTTCTGTATCGATTTCAGCGGCCTGCTTCTGGCGTTTGAATGCCGAGCCGTTGTAAATCGGAATGGCCAGCGAGAGGCCCGCCTGCGGCCCCGCCACACGGTTGAGCAATGTAAGACCCGCTGCCGTTTGGTTACGTGTGAAGTTATAAGCCGCATTGAAACGCACCGTAGGGTAACGGAGTGCAGCCGTTTCTTTTACAATCAGTTCGTTGATTTTGATCTGATGATCCGCTGCTTTGATATCGGCATTGGAAGCCAGCCGGTCCATTACCGGTGCCAGTTCTATATTGTTGTCCACGGTGATGGTATCCTTGATCGTCAATGCCGATTTAGGATCAAGCGTGAGCGTACGGAGCAATTCTGTTTTGGCCACCTGCGCCACCATTTGCTGGTTCAGCAGTGTCTGGTTGAGTGTATTCAAATCGATTTCCGCCTGGAAAATGTCCGCGTTATTGGCCATACCGGCTTCTTTTCGTACGCGCAGGATTTCGAGGCGCTTTTCAGAGGCGATAATGGATGTGCGGATCGTGTTGATGTAGCTCAACTGGCGCACGACATCATAATAGCTCGTCATTACCAGCGCGATCGTGTTCTGGATTTGCGAATTAAGGACTTCCGAACTTTGGTATTGCAGTTCCGCGAGACGCTTTTTGGTCGCTACCACCCGTTTGCCATTGTACAGAAGCATTCCCAGAGCAAGGTTTGCCTGCGTGTTGTTACCCGCGGCGGCGTTACGATTGATCTCGACACCGGTGTTCAGTTTCTGATTTACCTGGGTGACCTGCTCGGTATTGGTGGCGTTTATTCCAACCGTCGGCAGGCCGCCTGCTACCCCATAGTTGTTCAAAATGGTATTCGCGTCGACATTATTCTTCGCGATCTCGATTTCGTAGCTGTTTTTGAGTGCGGTAGCCACAGCTTGTTCGAGCGTAAGCGCCAGGGTATCGGCCGGTAGCATGGCACCGGGACTTCCGGCCCAGCTGGTGCCGGAGCAAAGCAGGATGATTATGAATGTATTTTTGTATTTCTTAAGAAAGGTGAGCGAGCCCATGTAAAAAACAATAGTTGATTTTGTATAAAAAATATCCCTTTTAAGCCACAAGCTCCTCTGCCATTTTCTGCTCTTCCGTTACCTTGTGTTTTTTGGGTGAAATGAATGTGTAAATCGCCGGGATCACAAACAGCGTCAGGATCAGCGAGAACATCAGCCCGCCCACGATCACAACACCCAGTGGTACACGGCTGGTGGCCGCCGCACCAAGGCTCATCGCAATCGGTAAGGCGCCGAAAGCGGTTGCGAGGCTCGTCATCAGGATTGGACGGAGGCGTTGCGTCGCCGATTCTACGGCGGCTGCCATTCTGCCCATTCCCTGTTCCCGTTTCTGGTTCGCGAATTCCACGATCAGGATACCGTTTTTGGTTACCAGCCCGATGAGCATGATCATACCAATCTGCGAGAAGATATTGATTGTTAAACCAAACAAATAGAGGCTTAGCAATGCGCCCGCCAATGCGAGCGGCACGGTAATCATGATAATGAACGGATCGGTGAAACTTTCAAACTGACCGGCGAGAACCAGGTACACCAGCAGCAATGCGAGTCCGAAGGCAAAGCTGGTATTGGAAGAACTTTCCTCGAAGTCACGTGAAGGACCCGTGAGAGATGTCTGGAATGATTCGTCGAGCAATTTGCCGCCTATTTGCCGCATGGCAGCTACGCCGTCGCCAATGGTTTTGCCTTCCACGAGAGAGGCTGAAACAGTGGCGCTTTTGTAGCGGTTATAGTGGTAAATGGTTGGCGGGCCGGACTCTTCTTCCATTTGAACCACAGCCGTCAACGGGATGTTTTCGCCACGATTATTCCGAACATACAATTTTTCAATGTCGGCCGGTTTGTTCCGCTCCGAATGTTCAACCTGCCCGATCACCTGGTATTGCTGTCCGTTCATAATGAAGTAAGCAAGACGGCGTCCCGAGAATGCAGCCTGAATAGTAGCCGCGACATCGGTAGTCGACAGGCCAAGATCGCGCGCTTTGAGGCGATCGATCGTCAGACGCACCTCCGGTTTGTTGAATTTCAAGTTAACGTCCACATTCTGGAAGGTAGGATCCTGCCTTGCTTCATCCAGAAATTTGGGAAGGACTTCACTAAGTTTATCAAAATCGAGGTTTTGAAGTACAAATTGCACAGGCAGCGAGCCCCTGGAACCGGTACCGACCGAAATGGTCTGTTCCTGGGTCGCGAAAATCCGCGCATCGTTGAACCGGGAGAGCTTTTTATTGATTTCCTGCGCGATCTCATTCTGACTTTTCTTCCGCTGATCGGACGGGACAAGGCCAATACGACCGGTGCCGCTATTAACGCCGCCGCCGCCGAAACCCGGCGTAGCAGAAAATGTGAATGCTTTTTCAGGAATAGAATCATTGAGGAAGTCACTGAGCTCGTCGGAAACCTGCTGCATTTGTCCGAAACTGGTTCCCTCCGGAGCCGAAAGGTTGAAACGGATGCTGTTGCGGTCTTCCATCGGAGCGAGTTCGCTCTGCAAATGTGAGTAGGTAAACCAGATCAGCACACCGCATGCAACCACAAGTACCCATGCCACCCACCTCGCTTTCATAAACCCGCGCAGCATGCGGTTATAGCCGTCTTCCATGCCGGTAAAGAATGGCTCTGTTTTATTGTAGAACCAGCCATGGCCGGCATCCTTGCGGTTAAGTACGACGTTCAGTACCGGGGTGATGGTCAGCGAAACGAATGCGGAAATCAATACAGCGGATGCGACGACGATCCCGAACTCCCGGAAAAGACTCCCTACAAAGCCTTGAAGGAAAATCACCGGGAGGAACACCACAGCAAGCGTTAATGATGTAGAAATAACCGCAAAAAAGATTTCCCGGCTGCCTTCCAATGCCGCTTGCCTGATCGGTAACCCGCTTTCCAGCTTTCGGAAAATGTTTTCAGTAACTACAATACCATCGTCGACCACGAGACCTGTCGCAAGTACGATTCCGAGCAGCGTAAGGATATTGATCGAAAACCCGCAGAGGTACATGACGAAGAACGTCGCGATCAGCGATATAGGAATGTCGATCAATGGACGAACAGCCACCAGCAGGTTCCGGAAGAAGAACAGGATCACAATTACCACCAGCGAGAATGCGATCAGAAGGGTTTCTTCCACCTCTTTGATCGACTGCCTGACAAGGCGCGTATTGTCGATCAGTACGTTGAAGGTAATGTCCGATTTGTTTGACTTCTGGATTTCGGCGAGGCGTTTGTTGAACTCATCGGATATCTCCACATAATTGGCCCCCGGCTGGGGAACTACGCCCAGACCCACGGCATACATACCGTTGTATTTCCAGCTTTGTTCTTCATTTTCAGGCCCCAATTCCACTTTTGCTACATTGGATAGCCTCACAATGCCGATGCTATCGTTTCGGATGACGAGGTCGTTGAATTCTTTTTCGCTCTTCAACCTGCCCATCGTGCGGATGGTCAGTTCGGTATTGTCGCCATAAATCTTACCGGCGGGAAGTTCCACGTTCTCGGCTGCCAGGGTGGAGGTAATGTCGTTGAACGAGATGTTGTAGGAGCTCATCTTATCGGGATCCAGCCAGATACGCATGGCATACCGTTTCTGTCCGAAGATGTTGATACTGCTGACGCCGTCGATGGTCTGCAAACTTTGCTGCAACACATTCTCGGCATAATCACTGAGTTCGAGCAAACCTTTGGAAGGGCTTTGCACGGCCAGCATAAGGATAAAATCCGAGTTCGCATCGGCCTTGCTCACAACCGGCGGTGCATCCACGTCTTGCGGAAGGCTTCTTGCCGCCTGGCTCACTTTATCGCGCACGTCGTTGGCAGCGCCTTCCAGGTCCGATTCCAGGTTAAATTCTACGGTAATGTTGCTGGACCCGATCTGGCTGGACGAGCTGATACTCTTGATGCCGGGGATACCATTAATGCTCTTTTCGAGTGGTTCGGTAATCTGGCTTTCTATAATGTCGGCATTCGCGCCGGTGTAGCTCGTCCGGACGTTTACGATCGGAGGGTCGATGGCTGGGTAGTCCCTCAAAGACAGGAAGTTATATCCTACAACTCCAAAAAGGATGATGAGCAGGTTCATCACGACCGCCAGAACGGGCCGTTTCAGGGATAGTTCTGAAATATTCATAGCATGGGTTTCAAAGGAATGGTCATTGCAACAAGTACCGCGGAGGCATTTGTTACTTAGTCGCTACATTCAGGTTTCTAACACTTCTCACTTTCACAGGAGCATCGGGACGGGCAAAAAGTACGCCCGAAACAACCACCGTATCGCCTACATTCAGGCCTTTGGTCACTTCCACCACATCTTCCCGGCGGTCGCCGGTTTCAACCTGCGCAAAAACGGCTTTCCCGTTCTTTACAGTTACGACCTTCTTGCTGCTTGCTTCGGGAATAATGCTGTTGCTGGGAATCAAAATACTGCTCTTACTGCTGTTGGCAGTGATATATACCTTCGCAAACGAGCCGGGGCTGGTGTGCCCCGAGCTTAGTACGGCGCGGACGGTCAGGTTCCGTGTAGTTTGGTTCACCTGTGGTTCGATCGCCAGAATGCGGGCGGTTTCGTATTTGCCGGACGACTGGTCGAGCATTACTTCCACAGTACCGCCTTTGTTTACATATTGCTGATAGCTCTCGGGAACCGTGAAATCGATGCGGAGATTGGACAGCTGCTGCATTGTAGCCAGGATGCTCTGAGGCGTCACGTAGGAGCCTGCGCTCACCTTGCGTAAGCCTACCACGCCTGTGAACGGCGCTTTGATGATCGTTTTGTCGATCAGCGCCTGGGTGTAGGCCATGTCGGCTTTGAGGGTATTGACATTGTTGGCGGCCAGATCGTAGTCGGCCTGGTTGATACCGTTGACGGCGATCAGCTGTTTAAGTCTCTTCTCGGTCGTTTCGGCGAGGTCCAGCTGTATTTTGGACCTGTTGAGTTGTGCCAGGAGGTCGGCATTGTTGATCCGGGCGATGACAGTGCCTTTTTGTACGGTTTTGCCTTCCGGGATGTCCAGAAAGGTGAGTAATCCGCTTACTTCCGGCCGTAATTCTGCGAATTCATTGGCCACGATGGTGCCGTTCACCTCCACCTTGTCGCTGACCTTTTCCGATTTCGCAACAATCACATCAACGACAGTGGGGCCTCCGCCGCCTTTTTGCTGAAAAGTATCCTTTTTTTCTCCGCACGAAAGCGTAATAAAGAGCGAACCGGCAATGAAAAGTGAAGACAGAGGTTTGGTTAAATTTGGCAGTACTTCTGCACGGGCAGATCTGGCGATAACATTCATAGGGTTTGGTTAACCTGGGCTTAGTGGTTTAGGAGTTCCGTGAACTAAATGCGTTTAGGTCAGAGGTTTGTTCAAAATTAGATATTAATCTCGAACCGATTAGACTTTTTAACGCTATAAAAGTTTAATGCCAGCTAATTTTTTTATAAGGAACTGCCAATCACTTTCAATAGAGTATCACATTTTAGCTCGGTTTCAAACCATTCCTGCTCAGGTACAGAGTCTTCCGTAATGCCCGCTCCGGCAAAAAAAGTGGCAATGCCGTCTTTGAAACGTACAGTACGGAGGTTCACGAACAGATTGGTGTCGCCACCCACCTGCGCTGGGCCGAGGAAGCCGCTGTAATAGGAGCGGTTGTAGCCTTCCACGTCGTTGATGAATTGTAGGCTGGGTATTTTTGGAACGCCGCAAATGGCTGATGTAGGGTGTAGCAGTTTGAGCATTACCGAGGCCAGTTCGGGGAAGTTGAGCGCCACGGTATCGACCTCGAAAACGGTCCTGAGATGATACAGGTTACCGGCCAGCACGGTTTTGGGACCTGTTTCCAGGTATTCGCGCAGGCGTATTTTTTTGAAACATTCAATAATATAGCGGCTCACAAGTGCCTGCTCCTCAATTTCTTTCTCGCCCCACCGGATGTCGTACCTGGGTATGAGCCCGCCCGACGCGTCGCGCGCGCCCTGCGTACCTGCGAGGGACATGGTTTTGAATGCGCCGCCCGACATTTGCTCCACCAGCAGTTCCGGACTTGCGCCCAGCCACATTTCGTTTTCTTCTGGCAGGTTCACCAGCGAGACGAATGCATGAGGGTAGGCTTTTACAAGCCGTTGAAATGCCTGCGCCGGCTGGAATGCGTCGGTATAACGGAGGTCTTTTGAGCGCGAGAGCACCACTTTTTTGAACTGGTTCTGACGGATGGCCGCGACGGCGAGTTCTACCGTTCTTTCAAAGCGGGCCTTCGCATCGGGATGGCCATTCAATGGCAGGAGCTGGCTGGCAGGCGTTTGATTAGGGATTTCGTCCGCATTCGCCGTGGATGCGAGTTGAACCAGTTTTTTTACCTCGGGATGTTCTTCGCCGAGCTTATTTTCAATGTGTGTGATCCGGTTATCATCTGTGAAAGTGAGGATGATATCGCCTTCCAGAAAAAGGACTTCCTGGTCGCTTTCCCAATAAAAGGAGCTCATTACGAAGCCCGGGCTCATTTTTTCGAGTTCGGGAAGGCATTTGCGGATGCCGTCCCGGATAGAGATAAGCAGCTTGATTTCGTTGGTATGCGGCAGGCGCCATAATGCCGATGGGAAACCCATCATTTTGGAGGCATGCCAAAGCTCCTGAATCTGTAATCCTTCAAATATCGAAATCCCGGTGTCGGTCTGTACTGATAGCATTTATAACGAATGGGCAATATCCCGTTAGGTCAATTTTCTGCAAAATAATGTTAGCGGTCTGCATTCACAATAGCGACCGTAAGTCTGCTAATACAAACCAGTTTGTTTTCTTCATTGGTGATACGAATATCCCAGATGTGGGTGGTGCGGCCAATGTGGATCGGCCGCACGGTGCCGTACACATAGCCTTCCTTCACCGGCCTGAGGTGGTTGGCGTTGACTTCAAGGCCCACTGCGTGCTTCTTCTCGTTCTCAGGTATGCATAAAAACGACGCGATACTGCCCAATGTTTCAGCCAGTACCACGGATGCCCCGCCGTGCAAAATCCCGAACGGCTGGTGCGTGCGGTGGTCGACCGGCATTCGGGCTGACACATAATCTTTTCCGATTTCTGTAAACTCTATTCCGATGTGGTGGGCAATGCTGTTCGTTCCAAAAGATTGTAGTGAATCGACGGTGACGGTTTTAGCGAACATATCTAAAAATTGTATAAATTTGTATTGGCTTTGCGGAGAGAAAACAAGGTATTTGCAAATTTAATATTTAAATTATCCTATTATTTTGAAAAGAAAATCTATTTACCTCATTCGCCACGGTGAAACTGATTTTAACCGCAGGGGAGTTGTTCAGGGAAGTGGTGTTGATTCCTTGCTGAATGAATGGGGAGAAGCTCAGGCCGCAGCTTTTTTTAATGCTTATCAACATGTTCCGTTTGACAAAATTTATACCTCTGACTTAAAGCGAACACATCAAACCGTCCGCGGGTTCATCAGGCTGGGTATCCCGCATGAAAGCTTCTCGGGGCTGAATGAAATATCGTGGGGAGACCGCGAAGGCCGCGAACCCAACACAGGCGATAACAACTATTACCGCGAACTGGTCAATGCCTGGAAAGCAGGACAAGTAGAGCTCGCAGCGGAAGGCGGCGAGAGCCCGCTCGAGGTAAGGGAGCGCCAGATCCCGGTGATCGATGCAATCCTTTCCCGTCCGCACGAAAGAAACATCCTTATTGCCATGCACGGCCGTGCCATGCGCGTGTTGCTGACGACACTTTTCAACCAGCCGCTGATCCGGATGGACGACTACGAGCACAGTAACCTTTGCCTCTACAAGATCAATTACTCCTACGATACCCAGCAGTTCGAGCTGGAAGTTTCCAACGACATCACACACCTTCTTTCGATCGAAATCCCGCAAACGATATAGTAGCCGTTTGTGTAGATTCGTTTCCATTGGTGTATTAATGTACCTCTCCTGAGGGGGCATTAATACATTTGTGGCTTTTCAATATATCATTAGTGTTCCTATGTTCATGTCCAAAAAACGCATCTATTGGACTCTTCAGATACTGGGCTGGACATTGCTAGTGATGTTCGAGTACCTTCCGTATGTACTGGAATACGGTTTCAAGCTGAGTGAATTCTACGGAGCGCTGGCCAATATCCTTTTGGGTATTTGCCTTACGCACGTTTACCGGCTCGTTATCAGGCGGTGGAACTGGTCGTCGCTCCCGCTTCCCAGGCTCGCATTGCGTGTAGTTGGTTCGGTGCTTTGGCTGGGGCTTATCATGACGATGATCAACCTGCCGATGGACAGGGAGATCCTGGAAAGTAACCTGTTCGATCAGCCGTTGATTTTCTGGGGATACTATGCCAACTGGTGCAAAAATCTGCTGGCGTGGATCCTGTCCTACACTGTTTATCATTATGTGGAGCAGAACCGGTTGGCCAGTTATGAAAAAATCATGCTGAAAATGTCGATGCGCGAGGCAGAAGCCAAAGTGCTTCGTTCGCAGCTCAACCCGCATTTTACCTTCAACGCATTGAACAGCATCCGTGCGTTGGTGTACGAAGATCCTAAACGTGCGCAACTCAGCATTACGCAGTTATCAAATATATTAAGGAACTCACTGCTGGCCGACCGCCGCAAAACCGTGGATTTGCAGGAAGAGCTGCGCACCGTCGAAGATTATCTGGAACTGGAAAAGGTGCGGTATGAAGAAAGGCTTTGTTACAGCATTACCACCAATCCGCAGGCTATTTACTGGCAGGTACCGCCTATGATGTTGCAGACGCTCGTCGAAAACGGTATCAAACATGGTGTGGCGAAGCAAATGGGAGGCGGATTTATCGGTGTAAAATCGGAAATTGCAAATGAGTTGCTCGTGATCACGATCCATAACTCGGGTGACCTGGGAAATACGGAAGTGAATGCAGGCAACCTGGGCAACACCGAATCCGGGGGCGTCGGTTTGAAAAACACAGCCGAGCGGCTATCGATTTTATATGGTAAGGCTGCAACATTCCGGATCTTTCAGGAGAAGGAGAATGTGGTTTGTTCGGAAGTAAAGATCCCGATGCTTTCCGAGGGGGTGATGATGGTGGGAGAGGGGTCCGAAAAAGAGAACTAATGACCAAATCAATATACTGTCTATTTTTTATTCCTAACTGATCCATCCGCCATGAGGACCTTAATTGTAGATGATGAGCGACTAGCGCGCAACGAGTTGAAGAGATTGCTTGAACCATACACTAAAATAGAAATAGTAGGAGAGGCTGCGAACGCCGAGGAAGCATTGAAGCTGATCGAGGAACAACAGCCGGAACTTCTTTTCCTGGACATTCAAATGCCGGGAAAGAACGGTTTCGAACTGCTTTCGGCCATCGAGGGCAAAAGTCCCGAGGTGATTTTTACGACGGCTTTCGACGAGTACGCCATCAAGGCATTTGAATTCAATGCGTTGGATTACCTGTTGAAGCCGATTGATACGGAGCGCCTTAAAGAAACCATTCATCGTATTGAAGAAAATCAGGCCCAGCCGGAGACTGCTGCGCATACCAACGAACGCGCCGAGAAAGTCCTGGGCGAGAATGACCAGGTATTTGTGAAAGACGGTGAGAAATGCTGGTTTGTAAAACTGGGTAAAATCCGCCTGTTCGAATCGATGGGGAACTATGTTCGCCTGCATTTCGACGACCAGAAACCTTTGGTACTGAAATCTCTGAACAACCTGGAAGAGCGCCTCGACCCGAATACCTATTTCCGCGCCAACCGCAAGCATATTATCAACCTGCATTGGATCGAGAAAATTGAACCGTGGTTCAGTGGCGGCTTGCTGGTGACGTTGCAGGGCGGGGATAAAATCGAAATCTCTCGCCGTCAGGCTATCCGTTTCAAGGAGTTGATGAGCCTTTAATATCTTTCCGTACAAGAAAACCAATGTTTATGGGTTTGAAGCAAATGGCTGTCCTCTCGCTCGGTGTTGTGCTGTTTTGGGCATGTAACCGGTCGACTAGTAACGAAAATGCAGTTGCCGAGGTCGGTATCCGGTCCGGAGAGTTGAAAAAGGAGCATTTTGGAGGCTGTGACACAATCACAAACAAAGGCGTTTCCCTGATCATCAACCTGTGGCAACCGACGGATTCGAGCGCAGCAGCGAAGAAAATCAGGGATATTCTGACGGAAAAAACGATTACGCGTTTAAGTTCCTATGGCGATCCGGCCAGCGTCGCGGCCCGGTTGGAGAAAACCAGAACTCCCAAAGCCGCATTTGAGGTTTTTGATAAGGATTACCGCGACTTCAAAAAGGATTTTCCCGACGCGCCCGGCTGCTGGGAGGTGGAGTTGCACGGCGATACCGTCATGACGACCCCGAAAGTGCTTTTCTATCAGTTGGACCACTATTCATTTACGGGGGGCGCGCACCCGATCAGCTTCACCTCCTATCATGCATTTGATGGTAAGACTGGTGGGGAGGTTGAAATGAAAAGTTTTGTCGCCGATTCCGTAGCCTTATTAAAACTGGTGGAAAAGAAGTTTCGTGAGTTAGAAAAGCTGACGCCCGGAGTCGATCTGGAAGACGCCGGCTACTTTTTGGCCAACCACAAGTTTTTCATGCCCGCCAATTACGTATTCACCCAGGAAGGCGTTCTTTTTTACTATAATCCCTACGAAATTGCCGCATATGCCCGCGGGCCGATCGAATTTACGGTGCCTTACGACGAGCTGAAAGGCATTGTACGGAAAGAGGCGGTGTTCTGATCACATCTCGCCGGAATCCTTGAAACTGTAATAGCCGTCATCGGTAAAGATCATATGGTCCTGCACAGGCAGGTCGAGCAATCGGCCTGCCTCTTTGATTTGAGCAGTGAGCACCTTGTCGGCAAGGCTTGGTATCAGCTGGCCCGACGGGTGATTGTGCACCAGTATCAGCGAACTGGCCATGTCCAGCGCGATTTTGAATATCATTTTAATGTCGGTAGCCGTACCGGAAATGCCGCCCACGCTCACTTGTATCGCCCGCATGATGTAGTTTCCCCGGTTGAGCAGCAAGATCCAGAATTCCTCATGCGTTTTGTCCATCAGGTAAGGGCGCATAGCTTCGTAAACCGGTTCGGAGCCGTTGATTTTCCGTTTTTTGACAGAAATAATATCGCTGCGCCGCCGGCCTAGTTCCAATGCGGCCAGAATGGTGAGTGCCTTCGCTTCACCCATTCCTTTGATCTTGGTGAGGTCCCTGACGTTCAGCTTGGCCAGTTCGTTAATATTGTTGCCTACTGACGACATCAGCGCTTTGGCGAGGTCTACGGCAGTCATTTCCGTGGTTCCTGAGCGGATCAGGATTGCCATCAGCTCGGAATCCGAACAGGCAGCCCGGCCCTTATTCATGAATTTTTCTCGTGGTTTGTCATCATCGTG
The DNA here is from genome assembly GCA_966211825.1 of uncultured Dyadobacter sp. Taxonomy (GTDB): domain Bacteria; phylum Bacteroidota; class Bacteroidia; order Cytophagales; family Spirosomataceae; genus Dyadobacter. The sequence continues at coordinate 19,405 of CBIHPQ010000006.1, forward strand.
CCAGTTGATGATCACTTTCGGATTGTCGCTCTTTTTTCTAGGCATATTCAGGACGCATTGATGCTTGCATCCTTGATACGCAGAAATCGCATTTTGGTAACAAAAACTATTGCCCCAGCTCGGTCAGCGCGGCCCTGGCTTTGTTGTCGATACTGTTCTTGTATTCATGCTTTTTGAAGCTCATGGCTTTCCTGAAATACGTTACAGCCTTTTGATTATCAGCCTTTTTCTGATAAATATAACCCATTTGTAGTGCCGAAGAAGCTGCAAAACCTCCTGCTCCTGCGTCTGTCTGTCCAAGCGCAACGGAGCGGTCATAAAATGGTATACATTCATTCATCCTACCGGATTTTTGCAGGATTCGCGCCATTCGATAATTGAACTCTGACTTTTCATAAGTTGTACTAAAACTTTTTTCCGAAACAGACTTCATCAGCTCCCAGGCCTTGTTAAAATAGCCCCCGTCGGTCGCGTACCGGGCTTTGTACAGCACCTTTTGCCGAGGGCTGATCTTCCCTTCGCCGAACTCTTTGGCCACCCTTTCCGCAAACTGGTCTGCTTCCACAATGGTGCTGCCTGTTTGAGTTACTTTCTGGATACTACCCGTCGCCTCCTGGTCCCGACCGGTGAGCCAGCGGCACATAAACATCTTGAAATGGCTGTCCTTAATGTAATTGAAGCCGGCATATTGTTTCAAAAACCGGGCATAATAGGTAAATGACTCTTCGTAGTCGCCGCTTTGCAATGCAATTTCCCCGCGCAGGTAATGCAGGAACGGGAAGGGCATATATTCCTTGCCCGTGGGCGCTTCGGCCAGGAAATGCGAAGCCTCTTCACTCCGGTTTTCTTTCATCAAAACCGTCGTGGCAAAGAAATGCAGCAGCAGGTTGTCGGGTTGCTCCCTGGGCCATTGACGGATCCGCGTTTGCTGTTCCGGGCTTAGTTGCAGGGTATAGGCATGCAATAGCAGGTCGGTCAGCTCGGCCTCCTGTCTGAAAAACGGCTCCTCCTTCACTACCTCTCGGAGCTCGCGGATGCCTTGGGCGATATTACCCTTCAACCCGAGTATTTTGGCGATCCAGGTGTAATTTTCCGGAATAGAGCCGATCAGCACGTGCAGCAGGCCCAGCGATTTAAGGGTAGGGGTAAATGCCGGAAATTTCTTCCGGTTATCTTCCAGAAGCCGGTATGCCTTGATAATTTCCCAGGAACCGCTCACCTCATTGCCGAATTTAAGCTTGGCAAAGGCGGAATGCAGACGGATATCAGCCTGGAACAACCGTTTGTAGGGAGATTTCTCGGACAGTTTCCCTACTTCGTCGAGCCGCTTTTCCTGTTGTTGTGTGAATACTTTATAACGGGAGCGATCCTCGGCGATAAGCAGATAATGCAGGTCCGCGTAGCTGTCGAGATAGGCGATGAAAGGATTGCCAGGCGCGGTAGCCCTCTCGTCGTCGATCAGCTCGCGCGCTGCGGGTAGTCTCAGTTTTTGTATTTCAAAATATGCTTTTTGAAGCTTTGGCGAGAAAATGACGTCGCTTTGCTCGTCGGCGGCCGAGGCAGGCTGGCAAAAAAATGTAAATAGCAGCAGGTATTGCAGCAGCTTGTGCGCCGCACTTTTGCCTTCCGGATAACGACTGCTCATGGTAATGTGCATAAAAAAAGGTTGCCTGGATAAGACAACCTTTCAATTTAATATTTTTAATCCTAGCGACGCTGGTGAACCGGCTGTACGCTTTCCACGTCGGCGAGGATACGTCCGCAGTGTTCGCAAACAATAAGCTTTTTGCGTTCACGGATATCTGCCTGGCGCTGAGGAGGAACGATGCTGAAACATCCGCCGCAGGCTCCACGCTGTACGTGCACAACGGCCAGACCGTTCAGTGAGTTGTCGCGGATTTTTTGGTAAGATTTCAGTAAGCGTTCTTCGATTTTTTTGATGTGTTTCTCTCTTTCCGCGATCAGTCCTTGTTCTTCGGCCTGGCTTTCTGAGGTAATAACCGAAAGTTCGTTTTTCTTCACTTTCAGGTCTTCGTTTCTTTCGTTCAGGACAGATTCCGCGCGGTTGGCGTCTTCTTCGATGAGGCGGATGCGGGCTTTGGCTTCGTTGATCTTCTTGTCAGCCAACTGCATATCGAGTTCTTGCAGTTCTATTTCTTTGGTGATGGCGTCGTATTCGCGGTTGTTGCGGACGTTCATCTGCTGATCTTTGTATTTCTTGATCAGCTTTTCCCCTTCTTTCTGTGCATTTTTGAAATTGTCGATCTCGGTATTCAGATTGGCAATTTCAGATTTAAATTTTCCTAAACGCGTTTCGAATCCTATGATCTCGTCTTCCAGGTCCCTTACTTCTTCGGGCAGGTCCCCGCGGGTTTTTAGTATTTCGTCAAGGCTTGAATCGATTTCCTGAAGTTTCAGGAGAGCATCTAGTTTTTGTGCGATTGTGTTTTCCATGTATGTCTCTTATGGACTTGTTTCAATGCTTGAATGGTGAGGTAGTCAGCCCTAATATTAACAGATTATCAGCAGAATTCGTTGTCAAAACCGGTTTTCAAGAAAAATACCGCACCGGATTAGTACTGATTTCTGACAAACAGAGTGCGAAATTACTAAATTTTCCTGATATATAGTCATGCAATAAATTTTTCGTGAATACTTCACTTTCATAATGTCCTATGTCACAGATCATAACGCGTCCTTCCGCATCGAAAAATTCATGATACTTGTAATCCGCCGTTACAAACACGTCGGCAGCAGATGGAATGGCATTGCGCAACAAAAAGCTCCCGGCGCCACCACACACCGCAATGCGCCTGACAGGTCTGCCGGTGGGCTCGGTATATTTGACCACCGACACTTCCATATTCTTCTTTAAGTGCGTGAGGAATTCGACTGCCTCCATGGGTTCGGGCAGTTCGCCAATTGCCCCGGCCCCTACTTCCTGGTTTTCATTTTCGAGGGCCGACAGGTAATAGGCAACTTCCTCGTACGGGTGTGCGCGGCGGAGTGCGCTCAAAACCTGGTTCTGTAAATGAGAGGGGAGCATTACTTCCACGCGATGTTCTGCTACTGTTTCCGCCTGACCCCGTTCCCCGATCGCCGGGTTAGCATTTTCGCCGGGAAGAAACGTACCCAGTCCTTCGCTCCGGAAGCTGCAATTACGGTATTCGCCGATTTCGCCTGCACCTGCATTGAAAAGCGCTTCCAGCACCTCAGGAGTATTTGCGACGGGACAGAAGAATGCCAGTTTTGTTAAAATGTGTTTTTTAGGGGCCAGTACTTTGATATTTTGAAGTCCGAGCCGTTTGGCGATCTGCCAGTTTACGCCACCGACGACGTGGTCGAGGTTGGTATGGGTAGCGTAAAGTGCAATGTCGTTTTTGATAGCCTTGATCACCGTCCGTTCCACGTAATTCTTGCCATTAAGCTTTTTAAGGCCTTTGAAAATGATCGGATGATGAGCGACAATGAGGTTGCATTGCTTGCGGATTGCCTCTTCGACAATATCCTCGGTAATGTCGAGCGTAAAGAGAATGCCGGTAACCCTTGTATCAGGCGATCCGACGAGCAATCCTGCATTGTCATAATCTTCCTGGTAGGGTAGCGGGGCAAGCTTTTCGAGTTCGGTTAAAATTTCTTTGATGAAAGTCATAAATTTTTATCTGGATCAACTATTTCATTCTCAGAATATTCTTAGTTGAAGGGTTATTGATTTACAAAGAAAATAACTAAATTGCTGTGTAGGGTGTTGCAAACATAAATATTAATGGTAGTTTTGCACCACGTTTTACAAAAACGCTTGTATAACGAATCGGTTTGGTAGTTCAGTTGGTTAGAATACATGCCTGTCACGCATGGGGTCGCGGGTTCGAGTCCCGTCCAGACCGCCGATTGTTTGGAAGCTTAGCTTCATTGAAGTTCTTTATTTAATGGTTTGGTAGTTCAGTTGGTTAGAATACATGCCTGTCACGCATGGGGTCGCGGGTTCGAGTCCCGTCCAGACCGCAGAAGCTCGGAGAAATCCGGGCTTTTTTCGTTTTCAGGCAGATGGTAGTTCAGTTGGTTAGAATACATGTCCGGCCCGCGCAGGGAGTCACGCATGGGGTCGCGGGCGGTCCGCCGCGCGGTTCGAGTCCCGCCGGAGTGCCGGCCCAGCCAGACCGCAGAAAGCTCGGAGAAATCCGGGCTTTTTTCGTTTTCAGGCCGATCGATAATTGGAATTTGTCCTGTGTAGCCGAATTGCTAGTTTTAGGTTATTTAATCCTGGTAGCAATGAAAATCATATTCTGGCTTGCGGTTGTGTTGGAGTCGGCGGCGCTTTTCTATTTTGTTAGGAAGGCCTGGTTGTTGTCCCGCGCCGATCATCACATTTATCCTGAGCAATATCGCCAGGTTTTCTATCCGATTTTAGTGTTGTCCGCGCTCGTTATTATTAGTCTCATAATTAAATATTATTTCCAGTCCGACAAGTCGGCGACTTTCGTGGCCCTGCTTCCGGTGATTATGCTTGTGCTTGCGCTGGTGGGAGTAATTATCGGGACGATCCTCGTGGGTGGAAAGTGGCATTAGTGTGTTGAAATGGGGTATAAAAAAACACGCAGGTTTCAAAATGAACCCGCGTGTCAAATTACACTTCATCAACAAACTAAAAACCAAATAAAACTAATACGAAAAAAATCGCTTGTCAAGTTTTTTTTGCTGTAGGAGGGGGATTCGAACCACCCACGGTGCGGTTAGCTACGGTACAAATACTGTTGGTGGTCCACCCCAGTCGACTTGCGTCGGCATTATGCCGCGTTTATCCCTTATTCACCACCCCCGAGACAGGAGGGCATGGCTGCCAATTTCATCACCCTACAATGTGATCTCAAACCGAGTAAAGAGTCGCTGACAATTGCTTTACTGAATTTGGTTTTGCAAAACTAAAACTTATGATCTGAATTCTAAAATATTTTCATTTAAAATTGTTAAAATTTACGATTCTTTCATAATTTGAACTTGATTGTTGCGAAGAATTCAAACTTTTAACACAAAATGCAAAAATATTCAGATATTGATAATACCGACCTGCGCATCCTTTCCTTGCTGATCGAGAACGCTGCGTTACCGTACACGGAAATCGGGAAGCGCGTATTTGTCTCGGGCGGGACCGTCCATGTGCGCATGAAAAAGCTGGAACAAATGGGGATCGTAAAGGGCTCCCAGCTCGTGATAGATCCTACAAAGCTGGGCTGGGATATCAGCGCTTTCCTTGGAATTTACCTCGATAAAAGTTCGTTATATGAGCAGGTTGCTACTGAGCTGGAAGGGATTCCCGAGGTTGTGAACATCCATTATACTACCGGGATTTATAGTATCTTTCTTAAAATCGTTTGCAGGGACACCGGCCACCTCCGAGAAATCCTCCATGATAAGATCCAAAAAGTAAACGGTATTCAGCGAACAGAGACCTTTATCTCCCTCGAAGAACGCATTAACCGTTCTATTCCATTGGCGGAAAGCTAGTTGGTAATTTCTTTTGAACGCATTAAAAGAAATTTGTAGATTTGTATTGTATATATAAAAAACTTATATATATTTGCTGTATAACAATTGCACTCATGGAGAATAACACAACGAGTAACGAGTATGTACGGGGTACATTAAAAACCATCGTGTTGAATTTGCTCGCAGAGCATGACAGGATGTATGGTTATGAGATCACCCAGGAAGTAAAGGACAGAACAGGCGGAGCGATCGCCCTGACATTCGGTGCGCTTTATCCTGTGCTCCACAAATTGGAACAGGAAGGCCTGCTACTGACAGAGTCGGTAGAAGTAGATGGGCGCCTTCGGAAATATTATTCCCTGACGCATCGCGGAAATGAAACCGCCCGTACTAAAACCAATGACTTAGAGCGTTTTATAGAGGCAGTAAAATTGCTGCTCGCGCCTAAAAACCTGGCAACAGAATAAAAATAGGTACATGGCTAATCTCTAAACAGATCGATCTATGAAACGCCTTCAGGAAAATCGCATTGACCAAATAAGCAAATATTTGCAGGCAGCCAGATTGGATCCGGAATTACTTCCGGAGATTCTCGATCACCTGGCTTGTGAAGCGGAGGAAAGTCTTTGGGATGGCAAGCCATTCGAGCAGATTTACCGTGATATGGTAAAGACGGCTGATGCGCAAACCCTCCTGAATCTGAGTGTTGATCATCAAAATCTATTAGCCATGGAAAAATCTTTGAATGACATCGTCTTCGAGAACCGTAACAAATCTTACGGTGCGTATGATCTGCGGAAAGGTTACGGGCAAACCATCCAACGATCGGTAGTGATGGGGGTAGCGTTCTTTTTGCTGCTGGTAATGTTCCCCAAACTCTATGCAAAGCTGACGCCCGATCCCAAACCGGACGACATAGCCTGGTTGGTTGAGGCAAATCCGGTGGACATTAAAATGGAAGAACTTCCCAAGCCGCCGCCTGTAAAGGAAGAGGTAGCTCCTGCTCCCAAGACAGTGAAGTCGCTTACGCCGGAGGTACTGCCCGACAATGAGGTGGAAGTCGAAAACCTGCCGCCGGTGCTCGATGAGCTCGAACATGCACAGCCATCGACTAACACTGCGGATGGAGTAGAAATAGACATCATCGCGCCGCCGGTTGAAAATGTTTCGAATGCAAAATCGGACCTGGTCGGAGTGGAAGCAAGGAAAGAAGAAACGTTTACGCATGTAGAACAGTCGCCACAATATGCCGGCGGAAATGAAGCAATGGCGGCTTTTTTGCGCAAAAACCTTAAATACCCCAGACCTGCATCGCAAGCGGGCGTGCAAGGGAAGGTGTTTGTTCAATTTACAGTAGGTTCTGATGGAAAAATAGAGAATGCAACCGCATTGAAAGGCATCGGTTTTGGTTGCGATGAGGAAGCAGTGAGGGTAGTGAAAATGATGAAAGACTGGATGCCTGGCAAACAGGCGGGCGTTCCGGTAAGGGTGAGATTTACACTTCCGATCGCATTTCAACTGGACTGATCTTCGCCGACTTGCGTAGATGCCTCCCTGTTATTGAAGAAAATCCTCGCTTCGGCGGGGATTTTTTTGTTTTTTTGTACTCATAAATAACCATTTCAGTGTGAGTAATTAATGTATGCAATAGTTGATATTGAGACCACGGGCGGGGGAGGAGCTGCACGCATTACCGAGATAGCTGTTTTCAGACACGATGGTAACCGGATCGTCGATTTCTTTCACTCATTGATCAATCCGGAAATCTACATTCCACCTTTCATTACGCGTCTCACAGGCATTGATAATGAAATGGTAAAAGATGCGCCTACTTTTTGTGACGTTCAGGACGCTGTGCGGGGAATGACGCGCGACGCGTGGTTCGTAGCGCATAATGCCAAATTTGATTACGGCTTCATTAAGAGGGAGTTCGGCGCATTAGACGAGTATTTTCAGCGCGATTTGCTTTGCACTGTACAGCTTAGCCGGAAGATATTTCCCGGGCTGAAATCATACAGTCTCGGCAATCTTTGTGAAAGTCTGGAAATTATAATCGAAAACCGCCACCGGGCACATGGCGATGCCGAAGCGACCGTGCGACTTTTCGAAAAATTACTGCTCAACGACAGGCAGAGCCTTATTCCAATGGACCTATATCAGTAGGCATCAGGTGCCCGATTTTCATGGAATGGTTTTTGAGGGTTATTGAATATCACTAACCTAAATGATTCCTTCTCATGAAAGCTTACATCAATCTTCTGATAATCCTCCTTTTGTCATTCACGCTTACAAGCTGCGAAGTGATCGGTGACATTTTCAAAACCGGCGTTTGGACGGGCGTAATCCTCGTTGTAGGCATCATCGCGATCGTCATCTGGCTGCTTGCCAAGGCATTTGGCGGAGGCTCGCGTTGACGGTGCTGAAAAGATAGGATTTGATACATAAAAAATGCGCAGGTGCTTGCATCTGAAAATTCTCCGTTTCATCTTTGCACTCCTCAAATGAGGGCTGGCAGTTTAAAAGTGAACGCCGGTAATGCTTGAACCGGGGGATTAGCTCAGTTGGCTAGAGCGCTTGCATGGCATGCAAGAGGTCGTCGGTTCGAATCCGATATTCTCCACCAGATAAACAGCCACTTACATATAATTTGTAGGTGGCTGTTTTCTTTAGGGCGAACATTGTTGGTCGTTTTGTTTCAGTTTATGTCTGTTTTGGCTTGCTGAGCCACCACTGATTCAATGTTTTTTAGCTCGCCATTTCGCGCGCCAGCAATTAATATCAAGTTAGTTCAGGGTATCTATCATGGCATTTATACGTGAGTTTCTACGAGGATTCTGCTCCATCCATTTCACAGAGATTTTGGCAATATCGAAATCCTGAGTCGTCAACCATTTAATACCGATCCATGTTTGCGGAACGTCAGCGCCGGGAGATAAAAACTTTATCTTTTACTACGTGATCAACACGACCAGCTGATCAACATCGAGGTCGAGCGCTTTATGCAGTCGGCCATCTCGGAGGAGCCTTTTTTGCAAGAGCATGCACGACGGGATATCCGGATCGAGCAAGGCGAAGGGGATATTTACTACCAGGTCGGCAAAGGCAAACTCATTGCGTCACAGAAGCTGGGCGAGCGGTACAGGGCCGACGGGCTTTAGTAGCAGATCCGGAGCAACCAGGTCGAGCGAAGCAGCCGGAGAACTATGAGCAGATCATGGCCGGGTATCGGCAGCATCTGAGTAGGCAGAGTGTGTCACAAGGTAGGAGGGCTTCGTGAGATAACGGCGAGCAACCGGAGGATCTAAAAGCTTTTCTGGCAAAAAGGCATTTAGCAGATAGTGGTGGCTAGAAAGTAAGTCGCAAAGCATCCAAGAAATGTGTTGGATGCTCTGCGAATTATGTATTACAAAGCGCTAGACAGTTGCTATAGAATTGATGGCATCCGCTCGTTGATCCATATGACTGAGTTGACCCGTTCATAGTATAAGTACTCCAGCTATAATCATATGACATTGTCACAGTATAGTTTCCTCCCGACCATGTTACGGAATACGAGTCATTAAATGTCGTTTTTGTAAATGTCATAGTAACAGTGACCGAGTACCATCCAGATTGATATCCTTGTTGACAATCTATATAGTCAAAGGCGCACTTCCAGCACTCTGGTCTAGACCCCCAACCAGTTTGAGTTTTGCTATTTTTGTCGGAGGTACGCATATTTATCATAGTAATTACTTCATTGTCGTTCGAAAAGCTCTTACTTAGACACTTTCTTGTCAACAACTTCATTACTTGGTTAGCAGTAGCGGCAGGTAAATTAGCAAACGAATATTTTTCAAGTATCTTTCCAAACTTGGAAAGGTAATCTGTGAATTCAGCGGCATCTTTAAAATTCAGGCTTTTTGCTAAAATATTGGCATCAGTTTGATTAAGATTCTTTCCAATTGGAAATTTCTCGACGGATTTAACTTTTTCAGCAGCTTCCTGATCGTTTAACGCCAAGGCTGATTTTAATCGTCTAAGATAAATTCTTTCAACAAATGCAAACTCTCTATCCGCATAAATTTTGTCAGCAATTAGTGATACTTCCGGAGGGATGATCTCATCAGTGTCTTGGCTTATAGGATTTGAGGGTAAATTCTTTTCAGTACAGCTTAGTATAATGGATACAGAAGCCATTACTATGAAATTAAGGTATCTTTTAACATTCATAATTGTATCTCATTTTAAATGATAGTAAAATATACGTAGCAATAATGTTATAAAATTTAAGAGTAACAAGCAAGTTATCTTGTAAACATATTAAGTATTAAATCGGCAATAATGTTTATTGTGTGGAGGTAACTCCTTCCATCGTGTTTACAGCATCGCTTGCATCAAAACACCAAATTGTCAGAGCAATGTGGATAGCTAGATTTATGAAATTCCTTTATTTCGTGTTATTGTTATTTTCGGGATGTTCGATATTTGATGGTGATACGGATCAGGTAGTTGAAGATTATGAGGTTTCGTGGGTTGATCTGCTAGAAACCAGGTCATTACAAAAAGGCGAACAAATCGTGCCGCCTTACGTATTTGCAGTCGGTCACGATTCTGGGTTCATTTTCGCCAAACGACATGAGCTGGTTTTAATCAATGGGGAGAAACACGTTGACGAATCAGTTGTTTACTACTATATAGTTGAGCGCACAAAGAGGTCCTTTCAGGACAAGCCTGTATACGGCCCGCTCTCGGAGGCGATTTTTAAAGTAAAGTGTACTGAACTTGGAAGTAAGGAGCCCAAGTTTGAGCAGTACTCTTCTTCTGCATTTTTGAAGACAAAGGAGTCGGGTAAGGACTAGGAATTTGACGGCGTTTTCTTGCCAGGATCACAATACTCCCTGATCCGGCTTCGAACTGCAATAGGGCTGGATATCACTTTTATGCAACTGCTACACCCGCAAATCCTGACATCACATTCAGGGAGGCGGAGCGCGGAAGGTGGATACTAAGCTACGTCCGCATGTTTACAATTTCGTCGGAAATGCGGAGGCGAAGTTAATGTTCCTGACAACGATTACACCTGTATTTGTGTGTTCTGCAAGCAATGGAGTCAAGATTGGATTCATTAGTCAGATTTTTTCAATCCCTAATACTACCGCCTCAAACTGCTTCTCAATACGAATCTGAATCCCCTGGTCATTCAATTCTTTCCCGCTAAACGTGCCCATTTCCTTCCCGTCCTCTGGCGAAAATAGCCGATAACGACTGCTCGTTTCGCCGAGCGGAAAAGCGAATGTCCGTGAACTTTCAACTGACCCGTTCCTGAAAAAGAACAGCACGCCACCTTGTTTCTCTTTATTGAATTTGTAAACACCGTCCCAATTGCTCTTCGTCGGCCTTTGAAATATGTCCGAAACATAGGAAAAGCGTGTGAACTGGTATTTTTTGTCCATCATTTTAAACCAGGTATTCCATTTCAGGTACCAGGGTTTGAGTCCTTGCGGCAGTTTCCGGGAGTCGCCGACGAGGATCGGTTTAACTGAGGCGAGGGAGAGAAATGTATATTTGGAATACGGCGAATCCATAAATTGATTGCCGATCAGGTTCGTCGCGACGGGAATCGCCCGGCCGCGGTCGAAGGCCATTTGCCGGATGTTGATCGGGCCGACCGGCGCGTCGTCGTCGTAGTTGGTGAGCCAGTCGTAATCCGCATGTTCAATTAAGGCGTAGTCATTAATATAGTATTCGCCCCACACTTCATAGGTGCAGTCCACCAGAAGGTCGGGAAACTCCTTGTGAAGGTCGTCGAACAGCTGTAATGCTTTCTCGTAGATGGCGTAAAAGGAGCTTTCGCGGTCTTTGTAGCCTTTGCCTTCGAATTTATAGTCCCCTTTTTTAGCATAATCCAGCACATAGGCGGAATTCGCCATGGCGAGGTCGAGCTTAATGTAAGCAAGATCATTCTCCCGCACGTGCCGCTTAATCTTTCCAAGAATATAGTCGTAATAACCGGAAGCCAGCGACATGGTAACGCGCCCCTTCATTTCCTCGTGGAGATAAGCGGGCTCGCCGTTCTTATCGTACAGTGCCCACTCGGGATGCTCCTGATACAGTTTGCTGTTCTTGTCGACCGAAGCCAGACCCATCCAGAGGCCAGCCTTCATACCCTTTTTACGAATATGGTCCGTAACAGGTTTGAGGCCGTTCGGAAAGCGTTTCGGATGCGGTTCCCAGTCGCCGTAGTTGTTTTCCCAGCCCGCATCCATAATGAAGAGGTCGGTGCCGGTGCCTTCGAGGCCGTCGGCAAGCTGCGTCACCAGCGTATCATTAATATTGGTATAAAAAGGCCGCCACGTGTTGTAGAAAGTGAACGGGATTTCTTTCTTTTCAAAAAGCTTTACGCCCAATCGCGTACGTATGAAGTCGGCAAAATGCCCTTCGAACGCATCTTCCCACTTCTGTGATTTGACAAGGCAGATGAAGGTTTTTGGACTATCAAACTTTTCTCCCGGTTCAATCCATTTTTTAAACGGATAGTGGTCGGTGAGGCTCGTCATGCCGATGGAAATGCGGTGGTGGTCGGCGTAGACCTCTGTTTTTTTGAGCACGCTGGGCGCTTCATTGCCGAGGATGAATCCTTCCTTGGCGTAGTTGTGATACACAAAAACAGCAGCGTCGTGGTGGTCGCCGTGGTAGGGGCGCCAGGCGAACCGGGAGCCGTAATTTGTGTAGAGTTCAGTTTGTTGGGACGAAATGGGAACCAGGTTCAGTCTCTCCACTTCAAGGTTCGCGATCGCGATCGCTTTAGGGCCATTATTGGTAATGCTGATTTGCTTACGGATGACAGGTAACTCGTCGTAAAGGGTATACGTCAGCTCGACAAGCGTGTATTCTGCGGGTGTCCCATGTCTGCCGCGAAGGGTCACGAGAAATTGCTGAACGCCGCTCGCCGGCCGGCTGGCCGAATGCGTCACGAATTCGAATGAGGAGTCAACGGCACTGACTGATTTTCCGTCAATTGTAAAATAAAACTCCTCCGAGCCAGGGCGGCTGTAATCTTTGTTCGTCAGAATATGCTGGAAGCGCGAGGTGTAGAAAGAATTATCACGAATGGTGAATTTTCTTTCCAAAAAGCGGTTTTTAATGACAAGCGAATCCTGCGAAAACGCATTACAGGAAGCAAGGACCGCCAGTACGGCAGTCCGGAGAAATTTGTAGTACATAGTAATGTGTATAGTTAGTATTGGCTATTTGATTAACTATGAATTAACCATAGTAAAGTCGAATTTAATAAAATATTAAGAACAATTTAAATTTTAAACAGATTATCAGCAAAGATGAGAGCTGGTCTTTGAAAAACCCTGATATTGCAGCTTCTTAATTCAAGACGTTTAATATATGTCACAGAACTTATTCGATTTTGGAATGATCGGACTGGGTGTAATGGGCCGAAACCTGTTACTGAACATGGCCGATCATGGTTTCTCTGTTATCGGTTTCGATAAGGACGGAACCAAAAATTCTGCTTTGGAATCCAGTGCCACCCCGGGCACAACCGTTAAGGGTGTTTCAGAACTTGCCCAGATGATCCAGTTGCTGCAACGTCCCCGCAAGGTGATGATGCTCGTGCCTGCCGGTCAGCCGGTCGACGATGTTATTGCATCCCTCTTACCTCTTCTTGAAAAAGGCGACGTTATCATCGACGGAGGAAACTCCCATTATACAGATACGCTCCGCCGCGTGAAGTACCTCCGTGAAAAGGACATCCATTTCATGGGTATCGGTGTTTCGGGTGGTGAACAAGGCGCGCGCACCGGTCCGAGTATCATGCCCGGCGGCGACAAGGAGGCTTATTCGCACGTACAGCCCATGCTGGAAGCGATCGCAGCGAAAGTGAATGGCGAGCCCTGCGTGGCTTATCTCGGAAAAGAAGGTGCCGGCCATTATGTCAAAATGGTGCATAACGGTATCGAATATGCGATCATGCAGCTCATCAGTGAATCGTACGCGATCCTGAAAAAAGCGGGTTTGAGCAATCAGCAACTCCATGAAGTATTCAAAAGCTGGAATGAAGGCGACCTGCAATCGTTCCTGGTGGAGATTACCGCCGATATTTTCCTGCAAAAAGACGACAAGACCGACGCGCATCTCGTTGACGTGATTTCCGATAAAGCAGGTTCAAAGGGGACCGGCAAATGGACTTCCCAGGATTCGATGGAGCTGCCTGTGGCCGTTCCCGTGATCGATACGGCAGTGGCGATGCGCACGCTTTCGGGTTATAAAGATGAAAGAACGGTTGCGGCTGAATTATACGGTAAAAGCACCGCTATTTCGGAAGAAACTGATGTGCTGATCCAGCAGGTACACGACGCATTGTACTTTGCCACTATTCTGGCCTATGCCCAAGGCCTTGCCATGCTGTTCCAGGCATCGAAAGACCTGCAAATGGAGATCCCGCTGACAGACGTAGTGAGCGTCTGGAGAGGCGGTTGCATTATTCGCTCGTCGTTGCTCAGCGTATTTACAAATGCCTACAAGCAAACCCCGGAATTATCCAATATTCTGTTGAACCAAGAGGTAGCTGCATTGGTTAAGTCTGTGGAAGGTAACACGCGGTCGCTGATCGCATTTGCAGCCCAGTCGGGTATTCCGGCCGCTGCGCTGATGTCGTCGCTGGCTTACTTCGACGCGTACAAAACAGCGTACATGCCGACCAACCTGATCCAGGCGCAACGCGACTATTTCGGCGCGCATACCTACCAACGTACCGATATCCCAGGTACTTTCCATACAGAATGGGGTCAACAATAAATCAGAGATTTTATGCAAAGCAATAAACGTCCCCCTGCTTCGGTAGTCTTCATTTTCGGAGGAAGTGGGGACCTCAACTACCGGAAACTCACACCCGCTCTCTATAACTTGTTTCTGGACAACTGGATGCCCGATCAGTTCGCGATCGCGGGTATCGGCCGGAGTGCTTATTCCAATGAAAAATACCATGAGCATTTGCTCGACGGCGTAACGAAATTCTCGCGTCGGAAAGGCAAGCAAAATGGCCACTGGACGGAGTTTACGCAGCACGTTTCCTACCTTCAAATGGACGGGGACGACGCGGCAGCGTACCACAAGATCACCGATCTCGTCAAAGAAAAAGAAGAAGAATGGGGCGTACATCCCAATGTGATATTTTACCTGGCGGTTGCGCCCCAGCTCGTTCCTTCTATCGCTCAGAAACTGGGCGCATTGAAGATCTGCGGAGAGAAAAGCACGACCCGCATTGTGGTTGAAAAACCTTTCGGCCACGATCTCGAAAGCGCTCACGAGTTGAACCTGCTGCTTTCTAGCATGTTCGCAGAGGAGCAGATCTTCCGTATCGACCACTATTTGGGTAAAGAAACTGTTCAGAACATCCTTGCGCTGCGTTTTGCGAATGCATTGTTCGAGCCCCTCTGGAACCGTAACTACATTGACCATATTCAGATCACAGCTGCCGAAGCAGTAGGTCTGGAAGGCCGCGGAGGCTATTTCGAGCACGCAGGTGCATTGCGCGACATGGTGCAGAACCATATCCTGCAAATCCTCTGTATGATCGCGATGGAGCCGCCGGTTTCGTTCGATGCGAATGAGATCCGTAACAAGAAGGTCGACGTATTGAATGCGATCCGCCGTATCGGCAAAGAGCAGGTGCACGATTTTGCCGTTCGCGGTCAATATTCGGGTGGCTGGAAAAAAGGCGAGAAAGTAGTAGGTTACCGTCAGGAAGAAGGCGTGAACCCGCAGTCGAATATCGATACTTTCGCGGCTGTGAAGTTTTATATCGACAACTGGCGCTGGCAGGGCGTACCGTTCTATGTAAGGACCGGTAAGTACCTGAACCAGAAAGCGACCCATATTACATTGCATTTCAAACAGGCGCCGCATTATGCATTTCCCCCTGAGTCTGCTGAAACATGGCGTTCCAACCGTCTGACAATCAGCATTCAGCCTAATATGGACATCAGCATCCGCTTCCAGGCCAAGCGCCCGGGACAAACGATGATGCTCGATCCGGTGGATATGACATTCGATTATGATGCAGTTGCAGGCGAGCACGCACCCGAAGCGTATGAAACGTTGCTTTTGGACGTCATGGAAGGCGATGCGACATTGTTCATGCGTAACGACCAGGTGGACGCTGCGTGGCGCGTGATCATGCCGATCCTGGAAGCATGGGAAAACCGTCCGCCACAGGACTTCCCGAACTACGCACCCGACTCATGGGGCCCTGACTCGGCCGATGCGCTCATCGCCCGCGACGGACATACCTGGCTCAACCTGCCACCAACCCCGTAAGCTATGGAGTTGCATATCGAGAAGGATACCAAAGCATTAAGTGCCAGCCTTGCTGAATGGATTAACAATTACATTCAGCAGGTGCTTGCAAAACAGGACCGTTTTACGTTCGTCCTTTCGGGTGGAAGCACGCCGAAGGCTTTGTACGCATTACTGGCGGAATTGCCTTATAAAGAGTTGATTCCATGGGAAAAGCTGCATTTTTTCTGGGGCGACGAAAGGGCGGTACCATTTGAAGATTCGCGGAATAATGCCAAAATGTGCTACGATGAATTGCTGGATAAGGTGCCTGTAAAGGCCGAAAACATCCACATCATGCGCACGGACATTACGCCTGAGGAATCCGCTTTGGAATACGAAAAAATCATAAAAACCTATTTCGAAGGCTCAGAAACGACTTTCGACTTCGTATTGCTTGGAATGGGAGATGATGGTCACACATTGTCGCTTTTCCCGGGGACGGAAGTGATCCACGAGCAGCATGCCCAGGCAACTTCGTTTTTCCTGCAAGCGCAGGACATGTACCGCATCACATTGACGGCCCCGGTCGTGAACAATGCGGCTTGTGTAGCGTTCCTGGCCGCAGGGGCGGGTAAAGCAGAGGTTTTGAAACAGGTTTTGAAAGGAGAGAAGAATGTGGACCTTTATCCCTCGCAGATCATCCAGCCTGTAAAAGGGCAGTTGCACTGGTTTGTGGACGAGGCTGCGGCCGCGCTGCTTTAAGCTTACGATTTATATTAAAATGCTGAGAGGCGGGGCGGGGCAACACCGCCCCGCCAACATGTTTTTTGG
>CBIHPQ010000007.1:0-34471 GCA_966211825.1 uncultured Dyadobacter sp.
AACCTCAAGGCAGCCGGTTTGCCGGGCGAGGACGTTCAGGTCCATACCATTTTCCAGAAAAGCGACCGCGAGTTCTGGCTCGGGACGGAGTCGGGGCTCTACATTCTCGATCTGATCGCCGGGCGATCACAACATATTGTCCGCGAGCAGTTTAACAAATATTCCATCACTGATAACATCGTCAACTCCATTCTCCGGGACCGCGAGGGCGGTATCTGGATCACGACGCAGTTTGGCGGTATTAACTACTATTCGACGCAGTTCAACAACTTCCGGAAGTTTTTCCCGAAACCAGGCAACAGCATCAGCGGCAGCATTGTCCACGAGATCACGAAGGACAAATACGGCCAGTTGTGGGTCGGGACTGAGGATGCCGGACTGAACCGCCTCGATGTTGCCACGGGCCAGTTCAAGGCATTCCTGCCCGACGGCCGGCCCGGGAGCATTTCCTACCGCAACCTCCACGGACTCGTAGCCGACGGCGACGAATTGTGGGTCGGGACCTACGAGCACGGCCTGGACGTGATCGACCTGCGCACCGGGCGGGTGGTCCGGCACTATAATGCATCCGGTAACCCGCGCTCGCTGAGCAGTAATTTTATTGTTACGCTCTATAAAACCCGCGACGGCTCCATTCTTGCCGGCACGTGGATGGGCCTCTGCAAATACAACCGCGCTACCGACGACTTCACCCGGCTACCTTTTTTCGACGCACAAGTCCAGAGTATTCACGAGGACAGTGAGGGAACGATATGGGCGGCCAGCTATGGAGGCGGGGTTTATTATTTCAATCCCAAAACACAAAAACAAGGACGCCTGCGGTCCAGCGCCGATAGGCCCGGCGGCTTGCCAGATAATTACGTCAACAGCATTTACCAAAGCTCCGACAAGAGCATCTGGCTCTGCACCGAGCACGGACTTTCGCGCTATAACCCCGAAACAGGCAAATTCAGGAACTACCGCCGGAACGACGGCTTGCCCGATAACCAGGTTTTCCGCGTGCTGGAAGACGATGCGGGCAATTTCTGGATCACCACCTCGCGCGGGCTTGCGAAGCTCGACGGCCGCACCGACCGTTTCACGAATTTCCACATGGGCAATGGGCTACCTACCGACCAATTCAATTACAATTCGTCGTATAAGGACGCCGACGGCACGCTCTATTTCGGCACCGTGGCGGGAATGGTGGGTTTCAAACCTGCGGCATTGCTGCGGAATGCTTTTGTGCCGCCGGTATACATTACCCGGTTGCAGGTCAACAACCGTGAGGTGGACATCCGGCAGGACGATGCGCCGCTGAAACAGTCGATCGTTTACGCCCGGGAGCTTACCCTGCCCTACCAGAGTTCGAGCGTCAGTTTCGACGTGGCGGTGCTCAGTTACGTCATTCCCGAGCAAAACAGCTACCAGTATCAGCTCGAAGGGCTTTCCCAGGAGTGGATGCCATTGCACAGCAGAAGCGGGCGCATTCATTTTTCGAAACTCCCGCCCGGCGGCTACACTTTAAAAATCAGGGGATCCAACAATGACGGCCTTTGGAATAACCGCGAAACCCGGCTGCGCATAACCATTTTGCCGCCGTTCTGGGCCACCGGCTGGGCATATCTGTTTTATGTGGTGCTGATCGTGAGTATTATTGTGGTAATTTTTCGTTACTATTTTCTCGCGCTCGATGAGAAGAACCGGCGGCAGATCGAGACGATCGAAATGGGGAAAGAGCGGGAGATTTATAATGCCAAGATCGACTTTTTTACCAATGTAGCGCATGAGATCCGCACGCCGCTGACGCTGATCAAAATGCCGCTGGACAAGCTGCTGGCGAGTAGAAAGGCTGACCCTGAAACGATTGAGAGTTTGAATATGATTGATAAAAACACCTCCCGACTGATAGACCTTACCAACCAGCTCCTTGACTTCCGAAAGGCCGAAGCCAATAATTATAGCCTTAATTTTACCAAAACCGACATTAACGACCTGCTGAGCGACGTTTTCGCAACGTTCCGGCCGGCTGCCGAGCAAAAGCAGCTGCAATACAAACTCGAACTGCCGCGCATTACCCTGCAGGCATTCGTGGACGAAGAGGCCTGCAAGAAAATCACGAGCAACCTCATCAGCAACGCCATCAAATATGCCGAAAGCAGCGTGAAAGTGAAGCTTTCACCCTTCAACAGCGACGACCTGCTTTTCCACATCGAATTCACCAACGACGGCCTGCTGATCGGTTATGACGACCGCGACCGCATTTTTGAGCCTTTCTACCGCGCCGAGGGCAATAGCAAGGAACAGGGAACGGGCATCGGCCTCCCGCTCGCTCGCTCGCTCGCGGAACTGCATAAGGGCACGCTCGAACTGAAACGCTCTGAACTTGACCAGAATATCTTTTTGCTTTCCATCCCTATTCACCAGGATTATGAGCTGGACTTGCATAAGGAGGACCACGATGCGCTGAACAGCCTGACGGAGGAAAACGAGCCGGAACAAAACGCCGCCAATCCCAACAAGCCCAATGTGTTGCTGGTCGAGGACAACACCGAAATCCTGGGTTACCTCGGTCGCGAGCTGAGCCTTTCGTACAACATTTTCAGGGCCGGCGACGGACGGCAGGCCATCGACCTTTTGCAGGAAGAGAACATCCACCTGGTGATCAGCGACATTATGATGCCCGTCATGGACGGCATTGCATTATGCCGCGAAATGAAGAACGACGTGCGTTTCAGCCACATTCCCATAATATTACTGACTGCCAAAAACTCGGTCAGTTCGAGGATTGAAGGACTGGAAGTGGGTGCGGACGCTTACATTGAAAAGCCGTTTTCACTCGATCATTTGTCGGCGCAGATCACCAACCTGCTCCATAACCGCAACATTATCAAAGACTACTTTGCCCGCTCGCCGCTTACGCACATCAAGGGAATCGCGTTCTCCCGCGCGGACAAGGATTTCCTCGAACAGCTCAACGCGATCATCACCGCCCACATCGCAGATAGCGACCTGGACGTGGATATGCTTTCTTCCAAAATGAATATGAGCCGCCCTACCCTCTACCGGAAGATCAAGGGCATTTCGGATATGACCCCCAATGAACTGATCAACCTTTCGCGGCTCAAAAAAGCGGCTGAACTGCTCGCCGAGAAGAACTACAAGATCAACGAAGTGGCCGATATGGTCGGGTACAGCGTTCCTACCAACTTTTCAAGGGATTTTCAGAAACAGTTCGGCGTAAGCCCGTCGGGGTACGTGAATGCATTGTAAGTTATCCGCAACGCCGACAGGCGGTTGTTCCTGAAAAAAATCGCTTGCCCCAGGCAGGCACTATTACGGTTGAAGCGGCCCTTACGCAACTAAGGGGAAGTAGTACCGGGTCGGTTAATCCGTCCCGGAATCCGACCACTTCATCAACCGACCGTTTCCATGTCCTTATCCGACCTGATTTTCCGCTATTGCAGCCAGAACAACATCCGCTACGCCGGCAAGCGCATCGTAGTAGCCCTCCACCTCGACCAGTGCAACGAATTCACAGACGGCGACACGCTCTGGCGCTCGCTACGCACGAGCGGCGTCAAAATAAGCCCTGCCACGGTCTATGATGCGTTGAACTGGTTGGAGAACGCCGGGTTCGCCGAGCGGAGAGTGCTGGATGGAAGGAAGAATATGTTTAAGGTTAAACAACATGTACGATAAAACCGGTTTTGCGTAGCAACTGGCGTTTCGGAGCTTTCATTGCACTAATAATTTTCTGGAAAACTGCTGGTTATTGATGGTGTAAATGAAAATATAAACTCCCTTGGCAATGCCCTGTGGCAAACGGAGCACATATTCCTGGTCTTCCAATGTCACTTTCGCATCTACGGTCTGTCCGCTGGCATCCACTACCTGGAACGACTGGACCGTGTTGTAATTTCTAATGTAGAACCTGTTGTCCACTGCCGGGTTCGGGTACATCATGACCGCATGTTCGCCGGCTCCCAAAAGGGAATTGACCTTCACTATCCGCGAATACTCAAACGTGCCGTCCAGGTCGAGGGATTTCAGCCTGTAATAGGAAATGCCCGTGGGCGATCCCCGGTCTGTAAATTGATAAGTTTGCTTGCCGCCATCTATTTCGCCTACATCGCTGAATTCCCCCTGCAGAAGATCGGTACTGCGCTGAATGATAAACCGGTCGAAGTTAACCTCGCTTGTGGTCTTCCATCGCAGGACATTGCCCTCCGGGCCGGGCTCTCCATTAAAAGCGATCAGCGTAACAGGAAGCGGCGTCACCGTTAAGATGGCACTCCGTTGCTCGTTGAAGCACAAATGATCGCTATTTGTGACGATCACACGGTAGGAATAGCCATCCTGATCAGTAACATTGGTCAGCGTTAAGGTCTGCGTGAGCGCCCCGCTGTAAATTCCGCCATCGGAAATGTTCACGAACCCTGAACCGCTGTCTTCCTGCCATTGATATTTCAGCGCCGCCGAGTTGTCCGTTGCCGGGGGAACTGCGAAATTGGGCGCACCGGATGCAAAGCTGAGCGTTGCGAGCGAAGTTGCCGCAATGCTAAAAGCAGCATTCGTCCCAAAAGCCACGGTCTGATTGGTCGGCCCGGTCTGTATTTCAGCCAGTGTTGCCTGACGGATCGTGGCCCCTGCGCCGGTATACCCGCCCTGACCAGAGACGGTACCATCGATATTCGCAATTACCGGGCTGTTGCCCAGCACGCCGTCCCCATCAGGATCTGAATGGCCGGCTTCCAGGGCATCCACGCAACCGTCGTTGTCGCTATCCTCGTCCTGGCTGTCGACAATGCCGTCTCCGTCGGTATCCAATGTACAAATAAGGCCTGTGACGTCGGGAACGCAGCCTTCGTCTGTATCCAAAACACCGTCATTATCGTCATCCAGATCACAATTATTGTCGATGCCATCGAGATCTGAATCGGTTCCGCCTGTGTTGGCGGCCAGGTAACAATCGGGGTCTTCGCAGTCAGAGAGACCGTCGCCGTCATCGTCCAGTCCATTGTTGCATATTTCGGTACAGGCCACGACGATTGCGTTGCTGACATTATTACCATAGTTACATTCCGCAATGGAAGTAGTCGGAAAAGTAAACGGCCTGGGCGATAGACCGTCGTCATTAACAGAAACATAAATATCAAAAGGCGTGGCGGTACCGGCAAAATCAACTGTGGTGGTTATCACCTTCGACTGTCCGAATGCCAGGATTGTGCCGAGCTTACCGATTGTCGGAAAAACGGCACCGGCAGATGTCAGCGGGTTTCCGGCATAGAAGCGGATCGTGATGGCCGAATCGAGCGGTGCTTCCCCGATATTTGACACGGTGTAGGTTACGTCGATCTTGTTACCGGGTTGGCAGGCAATGGAAATGTTGGTCACCGTTGCATCCGAAGACGGGTAAGCGAGGCAGCCGTCGCGCCCACGGGGAGACGCCTGCTGAAGAAAATTGTTGAGCGGCCGTTGCGTCGCGCCCGCGCAGGGGCCGGGCACATCCGTGAAAATGAATGAGTGGTTCTGTTCGAAACGCGGCACACGCAGGCCGTCGTCGATATTCGTGTTATGGTAGCCCAGCTGGTTCCAAACGTTCCGTGCCGGGGCCCAGGGCTGCGCATTCGACTTATAGGCTTTGATATGCCCCTGTCCCGTCGTAGGAAGCCCGGTTTGGTCTCCAATCACAATTTCCGCCTGCCCGTCGTTGTCGATATCTGCCACCACCGGCATTTCCAAAGCCGTTGCGGACCTGCTGGGAATCACAGCCAGGTTGGAAGGAGTTGCCGTGGAGCCGTCTATGATCCTCAATTGCGTCTCATCCCGATAAATAATTTCCGCCTTCCCATCCTGGTTAAAATCGAACATCGAAAGCCCGGTGACGCCAGAACCGTCCGTCGTAGTCAGCACCCATTTTGTATCCAAAGTGGCAGTGCCATTGTAGCTCAGCATATAAAGCCTGTTAATGCGGCAATAGCCAATATCCGGATCTCCATCGTTATCCACATCTCCAATAAAAGCGACACCTGCATCGGCCCCGCTCAATGCGCCCGCCTGCGACGCGATCAGGGTCGCCGTGCGGGCATCCCAGACGTACAGCCCTTGGGTTGTGCTCCGCGGTGTGACGACCACGTCCAAAACGCCATCCAGGTTGATATCAGCAGCAGACGTAATGCCATCCAGCGCCCCGGACAGGTTTGTCGGGGTCAGTACATTGCCTGCTGTACCGGCCGTATTGGTAATGCTGACGCTGTACACGGTCCGTCCGGCCGCCAGTTCAAGTTCGGGAGAAGCAGGAATAAAATCTGCGGCGACGGAATTGGCCCAGGTAGCGACGTTTGCATTCGAAAAATTGAACCCCACCCCATTAGCACCGCCGTCGGCCAGTTTCACACCCGTTTGTGCGTTGAATATTTCATTATAAATGTAAACCTCCGGGATGCCGTCATGGTTAAAATCCGCAATCCCGGGCGCACCGCCGCTTCGGGGAGCATTGGCGCCGTACTGTACGTCTGACTTCCATAGCAAGGTGTTATCCAGCTTGTAACAATATAAATACTGCCTGTCGGCTACTGCATTGGTGGAGGTCGAGGAAGCGATGATAATTTCTCCCTGGCCATCATTGTCCACATCTGCAATCGCAGCGACTACCGTAGACGACCAGTCCATATACGGGGTTGTAATGTTCGCCTGAAGCGTACCGTTTTCCCCGTTCAATATGTACAGGTCTTTCACCACCCGGGGGCTCGCGTCGTAGCCGGTCCTGGTCTGGACAATCACTTCTGAAATGCCATCATTATCCAGGTCCGCGACCAGCGGCGTATTGTAGGACATTCCGACATTGGGCGCCGAAGACCATTGCTCGGCAATATCAAATGGCTGGGCAACAAACTGGTACGAGCAGGAAGGCGTGCAATTGCTTACATAGCTTCCATAACCCGTGGTAGAGCACGGACAATCCGCGTCAAAGCTGTCCACAAAACCATCTTCATCGTCATCAATGCCATTTCCGCAGATTTCAGGGCCCGCCAATAATGCAGCGCTGGCAGTCGGCATGGACAGCCGCGCATTGATCACCCGGGAGGCCAACGGCTGTTTCGGGAGTGTTTGGCTAACGGTTTTGAATGCTACCGGCTCGGTATGCTGCTCGATTGATAGAACAAATGCCACACATAACGTCAATGATACCAGTATGGCACATACAAGTAAATTTCTTTTCATCGCGTAGTAATTTAATGTTGTGGAATACAATAACTATAAGTTGGCTCCCAGATACTTAACATATTTAATTGACCCTTGTAGCTATACGCGCATTCTAACGCTTCGGGCTACTTGCTTGCAATGAGGTATCAATCAACCATTTCGCCAGAATTATCAGCCTGATGCTTAATTCAGACAAACTTTCGGGCGGAATATACCCCTGATGCCTTTGTATAAACACAGAGCATAACCTGATGCTGGGAAACCGGAACGAATTTGAATATTGAAATTTAATGAACAAAAAATACAAATAATTAATGATATGCTTATACCAAATAAATTATTTATACTGTAAAATTATTTACATATATGCTTTACATGCGGACAATAGCTTGTAGTAGTCATGCGCCACGAATCTGTTACCAGTCTATGATCCGACCGCAAATACACGCTTATCCGAATGAGCGGGCTATTATCCGGGCAGCTACCGAGGTGGAGGATGTAGCGAGTTGTTCGCTAAGCGGCAGGGGATCAGTAATGTGACCATCCGGAATTGTAAAATCCATGACACGGGTACCGGCCGGAAGTAAAAGCTGCGACCGGCAATATTTCGGCCCTATTCTTTCACAAGCCGTAACGCCTGGCCTCCTTTTGAACTCTCGATCTTCATCAGATAGCTGCCGGACGCATAGGGTTGCATATCTACCTCCGCAGTGGTTCCTGACATCGTAGCGGTCCACACCAGAACGCCATTAGCATTGTACAGGTAAAGCCCTCTCTTCGCACCGGTTTTGAAATGCAGCACAACCCGGCCGTTCGTCGGGTTAGGACCGAATGTGACCGGTTCAGCGATCCGGGTCGGCTCTTCGCTGCCCAGGATTACTTCAACTCTGATGGTAGATGGTTCGTTGACCGTGCCCACGCCGCACCCGTTGGTTACTGATAATAATTTGAAGTAGGCCGACGGTTCCCGGCTGGTAATAAACAGTGTATCGGGGCTGACGTCGGCATAACGTGGAATGGCACCAAGGTCGTTGCCGTAGGTATACCGCCAGGGGCCGGAACCGGTGAGCACCACTACGGCTTTTGCATTGCCATTCGTATCGAGTGTCGCATTGTTGCTGGCAAAGGAGGCGCCCGCTTTCTGACCGAACGTCGCGATCTGCCGGAAGTCGCCCGAAGCAGTGTTGGCATCGCTCGCGGCCAGGCGAATGCGGTAGGGCTCCGTAATGGAGAACCCCGCGGGGATAATAATCCGAACCGGCGATTCCTTCCCTGCCGCTGGAAGGGTGTTGACGAGCTTGCCCTGGCTGTCGTAGAATTGAAGGGTAAACTGATTGCCTGCTGAAAAGGTGCCGGTCAGCGAATAGTGTACGAGCAAAGTATCCTTCTCGCACAATGGACTTATTTTATTGAGACCGGTAATGCGGACCGTCTTCGCAGAAGGCGGGTTCACGGTTACCGTTGCAGTTCCGGAAAATTTGGCGGCACCGCAACTTCCTTTGGCGGAAACGATGGAATAGGTAGTAGTGGCAGCGGGAGATACCGGTATATACTGGTATAAACCCTGCCCCCAGAATACAAAATTGCCTTTTGTACCATCCGAAAACGTGACATCGAGCGGCACATTACCCGCGCTGAGGGACCGCACGAGGATCGTGGTAGACTCGCCGGGGTTGATGGTTGTACTGCCTGTCAGCTCGATATCCGCTGTTTTATGAAAATTAACCTGCCGGGATTCGGAAATATCGGTGCCCGTGATGTAGCAAATCAGTTCATACGAGTCGCCTGGGAGCATGGCGGGCGTGGGAAGCGCTACCGTGCCGGTAAGCGCATTCACCGATAGCAGTTCGAACCTTGTGCCATTGGCGTTTTTGAGGTAAAAACCCACCTTTCCTCCGGTAGGGACATCGCCGCCCACCTGGTATTTCACCTGGATGCTTTCTCCGCTGCATACATTGGTTTTTTCGGCCTGGAAGGTAACGATCCGCGGCTTCACCCGCACTGCTACGCTGCCGGACACCGGACCGTATCCGCATTGGTTACTGACTGATTTTAATTCAAAAACCGCCCCGCTCGTGAGCTGGTAAGACTGCTCGAACGGCGAGCTGGCCGCTGTGATATTGCCCTGCCCGTTCACGATCATCTCCCACGGGCCGCCGCCCGAGAGGTTGTAGTTGATGGAAACCGGTTGCCCATACTCGATTTCGGCCGTGGACTGGCTGCCCGGCGAAACCGTCGCAGATGGCGTTTTGTTTACAAAAAACCTTTTCCCTCCCGTTTCAATGCCCGCATCGGTGCTGATACGAACGAAATACTCCCCTACCATCGAATCCGGAACGGCATACCGGAAATCACCCAGCGTCGCGCTCGAAGCCACCGTCGTAAAGTTGATCGCCCCTTTGCTGATCTGCAAATGATAGGTCGTACCCGCCGGCGCGCTGCTTCGTTCGACATTGAAAGGTATCACCATTTCCTGCCCAGTACAGTAGGCCTGGTCTTCCGGGAAATATTTCAGCGACAAACTGTACCCAATCCAGTACAGGTAAAAGGTTTTGTTGACCTCCGTCGTGCCGCAGGCGTTAGTCAGCGATTTGAGCGTGTAGGCAGTCGCCTTGTTTTTAGGAAACACAGGAAGGAATGCGTCGTACTGCAACTGTTGTTCAAAATGATAATCCTTTATGCCGTCGGTATATTCAGCCGTGTAGGGCGAATAGGTGTATAGCTGCGTATAAATGTTCGGTGTTTCGTCAATTCCAAAGATCCTTGGCTGCTGCGCGCTAGGCCCGCCCAGGTCGCCCATAAGCTGAGTTGATGGTTTGCTATCGATAATCACCGGAATACCCGCACTGGCCTGAATGGCAGGCTTCGTGGCGCGCACCTGAATGCTTGTATACCCGGGCACAGTGAGCAACGAGGCGGGTATTTTGTAGCGGCCCGGTTTGCTCACAGTGAGCCACGGCTCTCCCGGGTTATCGTACCGGGTGATCTGGAACTGATTCCCCTCTTCAAATTTGCCGGAGGCTTCAAAATACACTTCCACACTGTCGGGATCGCAAAGGTATTTCCGGGCAGGCGGATGCACGACAATGGCCGGGGCCTGGCCGGTGACCGGGTTCACGGTCAGGTTGAGTTTGGCGAGGTCGCTGTTGGAATAGCACCCGTTTTGAACCGATTTCGGGCCGTATGCGCCCGTAGCCGGAACAAAAATAGTCTGGGCCATCGGTGAATACTCCCCTGAACTCTTCTCGCCCTGATCGTCGATGACGGTGTAAGGCCTGCCACCCGACACGTTGAGCGCGTACTCGTAGTACTGCGCGCCCGTCAGCGTGCGGGGGTTGGAAGTCTGGTAACTCACCCTCGGAACGCCCCTGACAGTGACCTCATACCTGTACCCGGAGGTAAGTGACGGATTGGAGGTTTTTATGCGGAAGCCCCTGATGTTAAAATAGCCTTCCGTGATCCAGTCGGCGGGTGAATGCGGGATCAGGAACTCGATCGAGTCGTTCACTATTTTGGCCTCAAACTGATAGGTGGTTTGGTTGTACGTAATGCCTTCCACTGTAAATTTCGTATTGGCATTCAATGTTGCATTGGTCACGAAAGGCAGGCGGAGTTTCTGGTTTTCACACAATGTCCATTTCTGGTCCACCGGCGCATTGATGGCAATGCCTGCCGGAACGCTCGCGATCACGGTTTGTTTGGGGAGGTCGGTCGTTACGCCGCAGGCCGTCCGGAGTGAGCGGATCGAATATGTCTCTGTTTTGACAGGATTAACACTAATGTTCAAGTTGCCATCCAGCGGATAGAACACCCCGTTGCTCAGTTCGACGGTGTGGGGCGGCGGTCCGGCCACATTCAACGACATCGTAAAGGTCTCGCCGACGCGGGCCGATTCGCTCTGGCTGCGGAAGGAAGCAACGGGCTTCTCGTAAATATTTACAAATTTTAAATAGGAACTCACTAATCCGGGCTTGTCCACCAGCACCGCTATATTGAAAATATTGGAAGAAGAGGCCATCTTCTCCGGGATGCGGGCTATCAGCACACCATCGGCCTTTTTCGTAGCAGCTGCCTCGAATACCTGTTTTTCGTTGTTGTTCGGATAAGGATTGAAAAAACGTAGCCTGAATGTGGCAGATTCCGGAAGTGTACCTCCCGAGACGGCATACCGGAGCTCGATCTCGTTGCCTTTACAGAGCTCCGTCTGGTTATTGGTTTTGACGGGAACGATGGATATCGGGTTGATGACCAGCGGGACTTTTCCGGAAAACGGCACAGGCACATCGCAGCCGTTCACGGCTTTCACTATAAAAATATCGGCCGACTTGGAGGCTAACATGCTTGTTGTCTGCTGGTAACCACTTCGCGCGATGGCCCTTACGGAACTGTCGCTGAATGTAACCGTGACCGGGTTGTTGGCGTCCACGTTCACATTCAAAAGATAGGACATGCCCGCATTCAGCGTGTCCGAATCGCCTGCCGGACGGGCGATGGAGATTTTTCCGCGGGTGTACCAGTTGTTGGAATAAATAGTGGTTTTGGTAACAGGGCTGGTCGTAGAAATGCGGTAGTCAATCCGGGTATAATTCTCCGCCAGGTCCTCTCCGATCGTAAAAACGAGGTTCCCGTTTTCCAGCCTGGCTTCGTAAGTTCCCAGCACCTTGTAATCGTAGGACAAAAGCTCGACGAAAAACCGGTTATCGTCATTGAATTTGCCCAGTATCTCCACCGGAATTTTGCTCTGCGTATAAGTGCAAAGCTTGCCCTCGTAATTGTAGGTGGGTACAACCTGAGGCGGAATAACCTGGCTGACGGATGCGTAGCCAAGCAAGCATAGCCCGACCAGTAACAGACATTTTAATTTCATTCGAAGGAGGTTCCTGATAACGTTCTAGTATTTGACAATGCGGTAGGTTGCCGCGTTTTGCTTGTTTCTGATCTTCAAAATATAAATACCCGCCGGGTGCGACGATAAATCCACAGTTGCGTGCTCGCCTGTGTATTTGCCCGCAAATACGCGCTGCCCTGCTGCATTCAGTATTTCAAGATTACGTACAGCAGCGGATTCAAACCTGACGAACAGCACATTGGCAGTCGGGTTCGGTCCGAAAGTAATGGGCTCGCCAACCGGTTCTGTTGCGGTGATCAGTTCTATCGTCAGCGACGACGGCTCGTCAACCGTACCGGGCCCGCATTCATTGGTCAGCTGCGAAATTTTATAGGTGGCCATTGGCGTCACCGGCGAAAGCCTGATGGTGTCCGACCGCATCGATGTGTTCCGATACTGGTAAAAATTATCGTCGCCGAATCGGTAGTAGAATGGGCTGGTACCTTCCAGGCCCACTATCACATTCACTGTCTGCCCAGCCTGGTACACGATCGAGGGCGTCAGCAGTTTCGCCCGGGCCCGCTCCGCTACTCTGAAAGTTTCGGGATAAGTGCTACCGCTGATCTTCGGGTCTTTCGCATTGAGGCGAAGCCGGTAAAAACTCGCCCACCTGATACCCGCGGGAATAATGGCCTTCACGGGCGACGACTCCCCGAAAGTGGGCAGCGCTGTGAAATTCTTGCCTGTACTATCCGAAAGCAGTACTTCGTATTCGATTTTGTTGCCCTGGTACCCGAATATATTAAAATGAACCTGCAATGTATCCGTGGCGCAGACGGTCGCCCGTCTCAGGCCTTCGACGGTTTGTATGGAAAGCCATTGTGCCTGTCTCGGCTGTACCGTGATCGTGGCCGAGCCCGACACTTTCCCCGAACCACAGACGCTCTGTATCGGCTTCAATGTGTAAGTGGTGGTTACGGCAGGCGTTACGCGGAGTATCATCATCCCTCCCGGATAGGGCGCGTTGTTGAGGTATTTCGTACCGTCGGAGAGTTCAAAGGCCGTGTTGGCTGCGAATGTTGCATTCGAGCGGACGTACAACACGGTCGACTCTCCCGCAGTGATGATGTTGTCGCCGCTGATGGTCATATCCGGCGTGGCATACAGCAGGTACATGATCGTCTTGGACAGGTCGAGCGACGCAACCTCAGCTTTAATGTAAAACCGGTTTCCGGCGATATTGCCCGGTATCGTCAGCTGAATACGCCCCACCGAACGGTTGACGGAATCCAGCTTGATGGCCGGCCCGTTGTCTCCCGAAATGGAAAAAACGAGGTAGGTATTCCCCGGCAGTTCCATACCGCCGACCGCAAAATCAAGCTGTATTTTCTGGCCCGGGCAAATGGCAGGGTCGGCATTCGCTGGAAATTTACTGAGTTCCAAAACCGGTTTGACATTGACACGCACCGTCCCGCTGGCAGTGCCGTAGCCGCAGGAGTTCCAGACCTTGGCCACCGAGAATGTCTGCGGCCCCGTGATCGTCGGAGCGTACGAACTTTGACTGCTCGTAAGTTGCTGCTGCTCGCCGTCGCTGTACATAATTCCCCAGGGCCCATTGCCTGTGAGTTCAGCTCCCAGATATACCGGCTTACCGTAGTCGACGGTGGCGCTGGTGGCTCCTGGCGTTGGATAGTTGCTCGCGAGCGTTGCTGTGGGTGCCTGCCCGATGAGCAGGGTTCCGGAGCCGGAAATAATGTTATCCGAAGACTGGATCCGGATATGATAACCTCCCGCCGGCAGATCGGGAGTCACAAACCGGATAACCTGGCTATCGGTGACGGAGGCAACGTCGGTAAATGAGCCTGGCGAGCCGGTCGCCGAGATTTGCAGCGTGAATTTCGTGCCCGGCGCCGCCTTGCCGGCTTCAAATCCGAAACGGATATCGGCCTCTGAGCCTGCACAATGCCAGATACCGTAAATCGCTGAATTCAAGATGATCTTGTATCCTATGCCCTGGAAATAGGATGCCATGTCGCCATTCCAGGTACCGCATGCGTTCGTGACGGATTTGAGCTTGAACTCAGAGGTCTTGCCGTTTTGTAATACCAATGGATAAAACAACATTCCGTTGTTGTCTGCCGTGACCTTGCTTTCCACGCCATCCATTGAAAATACCAGCTGGCTGTATGCGCTTCCGGAAACCACAACCCTCGGCGAATCACCCATGTATATACCAACGGGATTGTCCTTACCGCCCAGGGGCGATATCGACGGGGTCCGCGGCGGAATGCCGAGGTCAAACCGTTCGGTTTCGGAAACGAGCCTAGGCAAAGTGGAATTCAGCTGCAAGCTTGCCGTATATCCTTCCTCCGCGCGAACGGGAAGTTTGACCTTATAGATGCCTGGTTTAGTAATATTCCCGATCAGATAGGTAGTAATCTGCGCGTCTTTCAAGTAGGATAATTCGAACTGGTTGCCTGCATCGAACTTTCCGTTGAAAGCCAGTTCAACGGCCACGCTATCACCCATGCAGTAGGTTTTCCGGATCAGCCTCGCAAAAACGCTCGGCGTGGTCGCGGCCGGATTTAATACTTTAACAGGAAATGAAGGCGGGTTCGCATTTGTAAAACACGCATTGGAGAGCCGGGCCAGCTTAAACGTCGTATCCCGCTTCACAAATTGCTCGAACCAGACGTTCCGGTAATCATAGGTATCTTTCGAACCATTGACCAGTTCGGCCGTGTAGGGAGCGCCGCCGCGGAGGTCGAAGTCCAGCCGGACCGCCGACGGGAACTGCACACTCTGCTGCGAGTTGGCGGCCAGTACCATCGTTGGCGGGCTTTGGATCTTCAAGCCTACATACGGTGAAGAAAGTGCCGGATTGGCCGACACGGCGCGTACGCCCGTGATTTCGCCATAGTTCAGCTCGCGGTCAGGGCTTGTATTTTGAGGTATAAAAAATTCCAGCGAATCGCCTACCACCCTGGCCGCAAACCGGATCTTCTTTTCGGAATAGGTATTGGCTTCTATCGAATAAGTCGTTTGTGCGGATACGCCATTTGCCCGGAATCCTATCCGGACGGTTTGCCCCTCGCAAACTATTCTCGGTTCGCTTGTGTATGGGGGCGCGGAAAGGAAAAGGCTGGGCCGTACCGTCACGGTCAGTGGCGTGTTCGGCGGGTTTTGAATAACGCCGCACCCCGATTCAAAGGTTTTTACCTGGTAGCTGGTCGTCTTTTCGGGGCTTACCTGCAACCAGAAATCCATGACTTCGCCGGAAGTCAGCGTAATTTTAAATGGCGGCATTCCGGTAGGGCTGGCGGAAATGGAGGTGCTGCTTCCGATATCGATGCCCGCATTTTCGGTTTTGAGTTTGAATGACGGTTTGGCGTGTACGTACAGTTTCAATGCTTTGGTCATTGAAACCGCCGATGGGTTCTCTGTGACAATGCCCAGATAGATACCGCCATTGGACATTACTTCCGAGAGGTTATCCGGAATACGGGCAGTAAGCTCATTTTTACCGGTTAGGATTGCCGGTACGTCCCTATATTTATACGAATCCAGATAGCCGTTATCGTTTGCAAACCGGACCCTGAATTTAGTATCGGCATTAAACTCCGCCTTGTCCGTATCGAAAACCACTTTGATTTCCCCGCCGTCACAAGGCTGTTCGGGGCTGATGGCCACCGGCATAAAGTCGATCGCGTTGATTTTGATATTCACCTGACCGGTAGCTGCCATCGGGCCGCAGACATTGCTCGCCTCTTTGATAGAATAAGTACCTGCTTTTGTTTTCGGAAGGGTAACAACGGTCGCGTAAGGCGTGGTCCATTCTGTGGTGTAGATCAGCTCAACCGTATCGCCGGAGCTCAACGTCACCTTTCCGGGCGTCGACGGCGTGGCAATGAGCGCCAATGTAATCTGATCGGTAGAATTGATGGTATCGGCACTATAACCCCAGCGGGTGGCGAGCTGCACGGATGCTTTCTTCAATGCCCTGAACGAAAAGTAGTAATCGGATTCCGTTTGCGGGTTCGAAGTGAGCACTTTCAGGCCAAATGCTTCCGTATTGGCCAGTGAAGGTTCTTTTAAAACGGTGACGAGCTTATCGCCTCTGAGCTCGGCCGGATACTCCCACCGCTGGGAAGGATCGGCCAGATTCCGGAAAACCACCACCGTGAATTTGTTTCCGGATGGAAACGTCCCTTTCACATCGACATCGATCGTGAGTTCAGTTCCCAAACAATAATTGTCCGAGTTGACCCGGATCACGCTCAGGCTTGGACTTTGGGCAAATGCGGCAACCGAAAAAAGGGAGAAAAACAGTACGCGTAAAAGTTTAAGCATTGATAGAGCGGTTAGGGTATCCGGCGCCCAAACGGAGGGTCGGATTGTTCATGCAATTTCCTGGTTTATCCGGACTTCTACAATGAAAATGCTCTGACGGTTACAATTTTTTATTGGTATCACCTGACCTGCGCCGCGCTTGCCTGCCCGGTCAGGTTCACTTCAATGGTGATCGGTTCGCGATGTGTGGTATATTTGGCTGCGAATGATATCCACCCCAATTTGAAGCCCAATGACAAAAATCCTGTTTTTTTCGGCAAAAGCTTACGACAAGACTTTTTTTGACAGATGCAATACGGAATTCGGGTTTCAGATCGAATACCTTGAAACCCATTTGGGTCCGCACATTGTCCATGCGGTAACCGATCAGGAGGTTGTATGCGTGTTTGTGAATGATAAGGTCAATGCAGAAGTAATTTCCATTCTTGCTCAAAAAGGGGTTAAAATCATAGCATTGCGGTGTGCCGGGTTCAACAATATCGATCTTGAAGCTGCCCGTAACCACCACATGAAGGTTTGCCGCGTGCCGGAGTACTCTCCCGAAGCGGTGGCAGAACATACCCTGGCGATGCTCCTGACACTGGTCCGCAAAACGCATAAGTCTTACAACCGCGTACGCGAGCAGAATTTTTCGCTTAATGGCCTGCTGGGTTCAAACCTGCATGGCAAGACCGTAGGTGTGATCGGTACCGGCAAAATCGGCCGCGCTTTTTGCAGGATAATGCTGGGCATGGGCTGCAAGGTAATGGCATTCGATCCGTTCCCGGACCCGGGCATAGAATCGGCGGGAGTGAGATACGAACCATTGGAAACCGTTTTAAGGATTTCGGACGTAATTTCCCTGCATTGCCCGCTGACGCCCGATACCCATTACCTGATCAACGAGCAGACCCTGTCGATCATGAAGCCGGGCGTTACGCTGATCAACACGAGCCGGGGCGGCCTGATCCAGACGACGTCGGTCATTAATGCTTTGAAAAATAAACACCTGGCCTACCTGGGAATCGATGTATATGAACAGGAAGAGAAATTGTTTTTCAAAGACCTGTCGGACAGCATTATCGAGGATGACACCATCCAACGTTTAATGAGCTTTCCAAACGTGCTCGTGACCGCCCACCAGGCTTTCTTCACCGAAGAGGCTTTAACCGAAATAGCCCAAACAACCCTTCACTCCATTCAGACGCTCAGCGAAGGAAGAGTAATCGAAAATAAAGCCGTGCTGTTAGTCCCGGAATAAGCCGAGGGGCTTTCCTACTAATGTATTGCTGGTAAGCGACCGTAAGAAATTTTCAAGGTCCTGCTTGTCCACCTCAGTCAGGTTTATTGGCAGCGACAGTAGTGAATCACGATTGATCGGATCGGGCACGAACTTGTCTGGATTGTTGTAGTATTCAATTACTTCCCGGAGGGTCTTAAACATGCCATTGTGCATGTACGGGGCCGTCAATGCTACATTACGTAATGGCCCGATTTTAAATTTGCCCAGGTCGCCAGCCTTCCCCGTGATCGCAGAACGCCCGCTGTCGCTCAGCGCTTTGCCATCGAACAATCCAATATTCCGGAACTCGTTATTGCTGAAATCGGTGCCGAAATGGCAACGTGCACACCTGGCGCTTCCATTGAATAATTCAAATCCGCGTTTGGCCGACTCGCTGACCGCCAAAGAATTGTCATTCGTTTTCCAATCGTCGAAGGGTGTATCGGCTGTTTCCATTGATAACTGAAATGCCGCTAAGGCTTTGCCCAGCGTAGACGACGAGGGTGATTCATCGTATATTCTTCCAAAGGCCGCCCGGTAATAGTCACTCCGCCGCAGCCGGCCCACGGCACTGTCGATCGGCAGGTTCATCTCGTCCGGATTGGATATCGGAATCAGGGCCTGCTGCGCTACTGTGGCAGCTCTCCCGTCCCAAAAAAAGAAAGCAGCACTACTCAGATTCATGGACGAAGGCGTATTCCGCTTTCCTTTTCTATTGAAAACCCCAAGACTAACGGCGCTGGTGTCCGCAAAGGCAAATTCTGGCTTATGGCAGCTCGCACAGCTGATAGCGCGCGTTGAAGAGAGGATCGGGTCGAAAAAAAGTTGCTTGCCCAATGCTATCTCATCGTCGGGTGCCGAGCCTGCATCCAGACAGGATTGCTGCGTGACCACCGCCATACAAATGAGGATAGATCCTGATAAAAGCTGCTTTTTCATCCGCTACATTTATTTGACCTTGCCTAAACGGACTTTATCGGTGTTGGCGATTCGGATTGCACAGGTATCTTGAATGATAGCGAAACTAAGCGAATCCCCGAAGAAGTTGAGCCTGTATACTCCCTCGGAACCAGGGACGCAGGACGGGTCGCCTTTGAAAACAATCGTATCGCCGGAAACTCTGTAGTTCATGCTGATGACAAGCTTGCCATTTCCTATCCCGTCCACAATGCCGTTGGGCTTGAAGCGTGCCCTAAATACCCAAGGTTTTCCGTCGAAGGTGGAATGCGCATCCCACTCGCCTTCAATAGACTGTTCTTTTTCTTCCCGCTTGTTCTGGCAGGCAAACAGGGCGATTGCCAAAATGAAAAGAGTGAATTTTGACTTCATATGTTCTGGTAGATTTATTTTTTCAAAACTACCAGTAAGCATTAAGACGAATTTTTGAAATCGTTGCAATTGCTTTTGAATTTGTCACAAGGAAGTGATTATCACAGCAAAGCGGGTTTTCAACCTCTCTTTCCAGCCTCACTGGGCGGATAGCCGAAATGCTTTGCGAAGGTGGTGGAAAAGTTTGCCGGGTTGGCATACCCCACCATATAACCTACCTCCCCGACAGAGCCCACGGATTTTTGCAGCAGTTCATGGGCACGCTGCATGCGGAAGTTACGGATGAGTTCGCCCGGGCTTTGGTTGATGAGTTGCGTCAGCTTGCGATGCAATTGCGTGCGGCTGAGGGCAATATGGCTGGCTAGCTGGTCGGCACCAAAAGAGCTGTCGTCCAGGTGCCCGGCAACGGCTTCACGGACCTTGTTCAAAAATTGCTGCTCTATCGACGGTAAGTCTTCGACACCTGTTAGCCACACATTATCTTTTCCGTATTTTTCTCTCAACTGCTTTCGTATCCTGATTAAATTTTCAGTTACGGCCAGCAGCTCTCTCTTGTCGAATGGTTTGGGCAGATAAGCGTCTGCACCGGTCTCAATACCCAGTATACGGCTGTCTGCATCCGTTTTCGCTGTCAGCATTACGATCGGAATATGGCTCGTCCGTTCATCTTTTTTCAGGGTGGCACACACTTCGTAACCGTCTTTTTGCGGGATCATCAGGTCTGTGATCACAAGCAAAGGGATCTTTTCAAAAGCCGCCTGAATTCCTTCTTCACCGTCCTGGGCGGTTATGAAACGATAATCATTGGATAGGGATAGTGAAATGAATTCTCGCAGGTCGGCATTATCTTCCACGAGTAATATCAGGGGCAGATCATCACTCGCAGGTGCCTGTGAAAACCGGATGCTCTTTGCTTCGGAAACTGTTCTTTCTTCTTCGGCAAGGTCAATTACCATATGCTCTTCGGCTGCTTCGTGATAGGGCAATGTCAAAACGAAGGTGCTCCCTTTATCTTCCGAGCTTGTTACCGTTACGGTTCCTCCGAGGAGTTCAGCAAGCTCTTTGGTAAGCGACAGCCCGATGCCCGCGCCTTCCCGTCTTCGGGTGTGGGAGCTGTCTGTCTGATAAAACCGGTCAAAAACATAGGACAGCTTATCCGCCGGAATTCCTATTCCATTGTCTGAAACCGTTATGGTGAATTCTTGTGTGCCTATTTTGCGAAGAGAAACGGTTATTTCTCCGTGGTCATCCGAGAATTTGATGGCATTGGACAAGAGATTTTGCACCATTTTTTCCATCTTATCCATATCCGCATGCAGCCACATCCTGGCCTGGCCGGAGGAGAAGTGCAATTGTATATTCCTGTGATCCGCAAGTGAGCCGTGTTGCAGCACGTAATTACGCAGCCATTGCACGAGTTCGATCGGCTGTGTGGACACCTGAAGTTGTTTGCTTTCCAGCTTGCTCAGGTCCAGCAGCTGATTGATCAGTTGCAGGAGCCTTTCGCTGTTTTGCAAAATAAACTGGGCATAGCGGCGGGAAGCCGCTTCACTGGTATGCTGCAATAGCTCCTTTGCCGGATTGATGATCAGCGTGAGCGGCGTTTTAAATTCATGCGTCAGGTTTACAAAAAAACTGGACTTGGCGGAATCCATTTCACGCAGCTTTTCGGCCTGTTCACGGACTTGGGCAGTCCTTTCCAATACCGTTTTTTCGAGTTCTTCGGCCTGCCCGGCCATGAGCCTGATCTTTTCCTGCTCCTTGGCCAGGTTATCGGCCGCCAGTTTTTCATTTACATTCAACTGAAAAGCCAGGCTGCGGTTGGTAGCTGCCACATCGATGGCCAGGTAAACGGAAAACAGGATCGGCATGATCAGATTACCCCAGGCGAAACTAATCATAACCTGCTGTAAAGTAAACCACCCAAACATATTGCTACCGACGAAAATTCCGGTCACCACCAGAACCACCATTCCTCCGGCTAGCAGCGAGAGTTTCTTGTTCCCCCCGCGAATAGCGCGCACCATGGCTACGAAAGCATCCGTATAGAAAATCAGGATAAATATGACCTGGTAACCGTTATGCAGGTTTTCGAGGTAGGTGTTATACCAAAATTCATACCAGTATATTACGGCGAAAACTGCAACAGGCCAGCTGCAAAGCAGCATTATGATGGTCTTCCGGACGGGAAGTTTCCCATAACAGGCATAATAAAGCAGCAACAATCCCAGACTCAGATGCAGTGTTACAAAGGCCAGAAAGAATTTGGTTGCCAAAACCTGCTGTGCCGGGTCCGTTGCGACGATGGTCTGATACCTCGCATACAAGCCCATTGCCACTACCGAAACAAAAAGGATATAGTAGAGATGGATCTTTTGTCGGGGATAGAATATATAAATCAGGAAATGCAACAACACCAGAATAACGGAGACAGACACGCTCATCAGCAACTGGCCCATGACCTGTTGTTCGTTTTTCTGGGAAACGGCCATCTCATGAAGGCCCTGTATCCAGCTGTTGAACCCCACAAAATTCGGATAGTACTCCAGATAGTTGCTGTACCTTATGGCTATCAAATGCGGCAGGGTGTCATTAATGGCGAGCGGAATGGACAAATAAGGCTCTCGAACTGCCACCATTTCTTCCCTGGAATGACCGAGTTTGCCAAGCGTAGCGACTTTCTTGCCGTCAAAATACACTTCCGAAGCACCATCGTGATTGAGAGATAGCCCCCAGGTATCCGTGGCTCCATGGTTTTGCTTGATGACCCACAACCTGAACCACCCAAACCCGGTCCAATTCCCGGGCATTTCGGCCCGGCTAAATTTGTCTCTTCCGAAACCTGTACGCTCTATCTGTGCCCAGCTGCTATCGTTGAAACCCGGCTGCGCCCATTGCAGATCATCGCCGGGATGAAACCGCCAACCGCTTTTATCGAGAAACGCGGACTTTGCCGCAATGCTGTCGGTTAACAGGACGGGATTCTGAGCGAAGCAGCCAAGGTATGGCAGCAGGTAAAAAAGGACGAAAGCACAGGCGAAATCTATGCGATGATAATATTTCTCAGGATTTCGTTTGATCATCATTTGTTCCGGCTGCATCTGCGAATTAAATCTCCGATTTCAGAATTCCAATATCAGTGACTGGAAATCTAATTCAATAAATCATTGATTCAACGTGCTTTGTGAAATTTCCGGCAGAAACCTCAGAGACCGGTGAACTTACCGGCCCGCAAATGCACTATTTCTGCCCCCGGAATGCCCTCACGTCTCCGGGAGAAATAGCCCGCGCGCCCGGTACAAACCGGCCCTGCACGTACGATGCGAGTTCGGAAAGCTGCACATCGGTGAGGAAGCCGAACGATGGCATGGCCTCACCCGACGCCTTTTGACTCCCATTCAGTAACAGCGGCAGAAATTGTTGTTTCCCGCTCGCAAGCCGCGCCGAGCCAGCCAGCGACGGAAATGAGCCCGGCACGCCGCGACCGTCGGGCTTGTGGCACGACTCGCAGAAACTGGCATACAACGAAGCCCCGGTTTCTGCAACCGGATGTTCGCCGGTCGTTTTCTGTCGCGATCCGCGCGGGATCAAACCGATCCGGCTGATCCTGATAATGCGGTCGTCGGTAGCGATCGGGAAGTTGGCGGGTGGGTTCCAGTCGCGGTTACTGGTCGCAATGTAAACGTCCCCGCCCGGCGACACGCATACATCCCGCAGCCGGCCAAACCGTTTGCTAAACATTACATCTTCGCCCACTACCTTTTTACCGGACTCATCCAGATGCAGGACCCGGAGGCTCTGGTCTTTCAAAGTACTCAGCAGCAAAGCGTTATTCCATTCTGAGATATTGCCTTGATAGAAGTCCATTCCCGCAGGCGCAATGGTGGGTGTCCATGCCTTCACGGGCGGAATGGTGGAAGTTTTGTTCCCATATGCTTCCTCGTCGGGCAGGTCGCCGAAGCCGGCAATGAATGGCCATCCGTAATGGCCGCCCCTGGCGACCAGGTTCACTTCGTCATCGGTAGCGTCGCCGTGCTCGGCGATAAAGAGGTTCCCTTTGTCGGTGTAAGTCAGGCCTTGGGGCACGCGGAAGCCCATGCACCAGGCCGGACTTCCGGGATAGGGATTATCTGCCGGAATGGTTCCGTCCAGGTTGAGTCGCAGTACTTTCCCATTGGCGAACTGCGGATTATGGATGGTTTCCTTTTGTTTGAGATCGCCCGTAGCCCAAAACAGCTTTCTGTCCGCACTGATAACAAGCCTGGAACCATTGTGGCCCAGGTAACCGGGTATCTGGTAAAGCAGCCTGGGGTCAATGAGCGACTTCCCGTTGTAGGTATACCGCACAAGCTTCGAAACGATCACCGAATCTTTCTGCATATGGCAATAGTTGATGAAAACATGCGGATGCTTTTTCCAATCGGGATGCAGGACCATGCTCATCAGTCCCAGGCGCTTGCGGTAGTAGTCCCCGATCTGTAAAAGCGGTTTGACCTCACCCGTTTGCGGGTCCATCCGGCTCACTTTTCCATCCTGGTCGGTAAACCACAGCCAGTTATCAGGGCCCCAGGCCAGGTCCCAGATCGTATTTTGCCTATCGGCGATCACGCGGATACCAATGCGCGTCGAGTCGAGATCGATCGTATCCACTTGCGCGGCGGCCGGCTGGGTAACCGTTCGGCGGAAACTTGCCATTCCCAATACCGATGCAAGGCAGGCCGTCAGGGCAAGCCGGTATATATTGCTTTTCATTGGGATACTGCTATTCGAAATAATGGTAAAAAACTTCCGGCAACTTACTCCCCAGCGAGATCCAGTCGGCGGCGAGCGGTGCTTTTTTTAACCCTTCCACCCATTCATAATTAAGCTCATAAACAGCAGCGTGCACCCCGAAACGTTCCATAAACCCCTCTCCCAAAGTACCGGGATTCCTGAAACCTGGCCTTGTTGAGCCCTCTGTAAACCAGGTGTATTTGCGTAAAAGCATTTCCAGTTTTGCCATATTGGCGAGGTAGGCCGTAATGTCGCCGTCGGGCCGGCTCACATGCAGGTTCCCGCCCGGGTCGTTGTGCAAGTCGAGCGCAAGATCGGGCCGTTTATTGGCTTTGACCATCCGGTGCAGCCATTGTTCCAGGTAATAGTTTTCCGGCGCGATGAGCGAATCGGCGGGCTTGTCCCATTTCCGGTTCAGGTCGTACCCGTTGGCATTGAAACGCGTTTTGCCCCGTGCGACGCCGTCCTTGTTGGCCATCGGGAGAATGTAAACACAGTACCTTTTCAAAAATCCTTTAACATCCTCATCATTGCCCAGCAACTTTTGCACCAGGCCCTCAACGGTCCAGTTCCCGCCCGACTCGAATGCATGGGCGCGCGCGCGCAGGAAGAGGCGTTTCGGCGCATTTTCATTGCCTATCCTGATAATTTCCAAAGAGCGGCCTTCCGAAGTTTTGCCAATGACGCTGATATTGACAAGCTTGTTTTTCCTGATTTTAGACAAGAATTTATCCAGGTCGCTGATCCGGTACGGTTCCAGGCTCGCCACGTAGGCGCTGCCCGCATTCATTTTGAACTTGATTTGCAAACGGTTACCAGGCAACAATTCGCCCGGCCTGGTCTCCCAGGTCTTGTTATCGAATGAAACCACGAACGGCGTACGCTTCGAGAGCGAACTGGCGGCGGTGTTGTTCCAGATATTATCGAAATTTTTGAGGATGATCGTTACCTCCGTCCCCGTTGCGGCCTCCACTTTGAAATGAAAATGGTTCACAGCACGGTTCCGTGAGAAACGTTCATGGTCATACACCATGCTGCCCATAACC
Source organism: uncultured Dyadobacter sp. (assembly GCA_966211825.1). Lineage (GTDB taxonomy): Bacteria > Bacteroidota > Bacteroidia > Cytophagales > Spirosomataceae > Dyadobacter. Next base: position 24,776 of record CBIHPQ010000007.1, read on the forward strand.
CGCCCTGCCGAATCGATCTCCCAGTTCATGGGCGAGGCGTTCTCGAAACCGGTACTGATGAAAATCCTGGGGGTACCCGCGCTGTCGGCCCGGGATACAGGTTCATATGCGCCGGTATGCGCCGCGTGAGTAATGCAGGACATAAAAACCCCGGCAAGCATGACCAAAAAAAATGCTTTTAGTTTCATATATAGAAAAGATGGTTAAGGGTCAAAATCCGGCCCGGCAGTGGTTTCACCGGGCGGGGATTTTGCTTAGAAATTATAGCCTGGATTTTGTCTGATCCCTTCCGGGTTAATGTCGATCTGAGTCTGAGGGACGGGGAAAACCGCATTGAAATCCTGCACGACCGTCGATTTAAAATGCTGGTTCATGACCGTCACTTCGCGGCCTGTACGCACGAGGTCGAACCAGCGGTGGCCCTCAAAAGCCAGCTCCACCTGCCGCTCGTGCTCGATCGCCAATGCAAATGCTGTTTTGGACAAGCCGGCCGGCAATGCGTTGAGCTTCGCCCGTTTTCGCACGGCATTAATGGCCTCGTAGGCCTCCGGTGCCGGCCCATTCACCTGATTGACCGCCTCGGCATACATCAGCAGTACATCGGCATAGCGCAATACGATCCAGTTATTATCAGCATCGCCGTCTGCAAATGCCGTATCCTGGTATTTGAGCGAGTAGGGATCGCTGACGAATGCGCCGCTGACATTATCGGTGTAACCCGTCGCGAGGGAAATATTCCTCCGGACGTCGCCTGTTTCGTAAGCCGCGATCAGGTCGGTGGTAGGAATGTTACGGCCGCCGGCAAAGCCGATCTTGATCACCGAGCTCCCCGAATTCCTGGGGGCGAAGTTGCTGTAAAAGTTACTGCCCGTGCCGGTTCCGCCTTTTTTAAACTGTACTTCAAAAATAGATTCCTGGTTATTGGCATTCGCTACGGGCCATAGCGCCGCATAGTCGTCCAGAAGCCGGTAAGTCCCCTGGTCGATGACCTCTTTCAGCTTCGCTGCCGCCTTCGCGAAATCACCGGTGGTGAGGTACACCTTCCCAAGCAATGCTTTTGCAGCGCCGCGGGTAGCCCGCCCGATGTCACTGCCCGAATAGGATACCGGAAGCTCCTGTTCCGCTGCCGTCAGATCGGCGATAATCTGGGCATACACCTCCGAAGTTGCCACGCGGGTATGGCGGTAGCCGTCGTCTACCGATTTGGTTTCAGACAGTACCAACGGCACGTCGCCGAAAGTTCTTACGAGGTTGAAATATTGCAGCGCACGCAGGAAGCGAACTTCCCCTACAAACCGCTTCCGGAGCGCGTCGTCCATTTGGGCGCCATCAATGTGGTCCATTACCGTGTTGGAGGCGAGAATTCCGCGGTAGGTGTCAACCCACATCAGCCGGATGATCTCATTGGTCGAAGCCATCTTGAACTGGTCGAGTTCCGCATCGGGCAGGTTTCCGCCCCCTTCCCAGTTCATCGTGTTGTCGGAACGCACTTCCGACACATTGTAATAAGCATAGCCATATTCGCCCGACGAGGTAAGCATGCCATAGGCGGCCGTCACGGCTGCCTGCATATCCGATGCATTGCGGTAAAAGTTTTTCACGTTGGTGGCGTCAATCGGCGCCAGTTCCAGGAAACCGGAACAGCCGGAAACCAGGATGCAGATTAAGCCGAGAATAAATGTATTTGCTTTCATGGTTCAGGTCGGTTAAAAGGTCAGGTTCAAACCAAGGGTGTAGGTGCGTGCCAGCGGATAGCCGTTGAAGTCGACGCCGGGCGTCAGTGAACTGCTCCCGTTCAGGCTCTGCTCGGGGTTATAGCCCATGTATCTGGTAAATGTGAAGGCATTCTGCACCGAAAGGTTCACAGTTGCATTTTGAAGAAAAACTGCTTTTGAGAGCTTTTCCGGCAAACTGTAACGCAAATTGATATTCCGGATCCGGAAAAACGAAGCGTCTTCCACCAACAGGCTCGAAACATAGCTTACATTTCCGCCCGTCGCGACCACATTCGCGCGGGGCGTGCGCCCGTCACCCGGCTGCCCGGGCGACTGCCATCGGCCGAGCACATCTTTCCGGCTGTAACTTCCATTCACCAGCCCGATGTTCCTCCTCGACCCGTTCAATAGCTGGATCCCCTGGACGCCGTCGGCCAAAATGCTGAGATTGAACCTGCCGTAGGAGAAATTATTGGTGATGCCGTAAAAGAAGTCGGGACTGTTATCGCCGATAATCGTCACGTCGCTGGGCGTGATAACCCCATCGCCGTCGATATCCCGGAATTTGAGGTCGCCCGGGCGAGAACCCGCACTTCCCTGCACGACAGGGCTATTGTCCACATCTTCCTGCGACTGGTAAACGCCGACCGCCTCATACCCCCAGAAGCTGCCGATCGGCGAGCCGATACGGGTAATGTGCGTATTCGGACTGAATGACGGGCTTTTTGAAATAATCGCATTACCCGACGGCCCCAGCCTGACTACCTTGTTCCGATTAAAAGAGATATTGAAAGCCGTCGACCATTTGAATGCACCCGTCAGGTTTTTAGAATTAACACTAAACTCCCAGCCGCGGTTATTGAGTTTGCCAATGTTTTGCAGCGCCGTTTCGTAGCCGGTAGAGGCCGGTACGGGCACATTGAGCAACAGGTCGGTCGTGTTTTTGTTGTAAAAATCAATGGTGAAATTCAGCCGGTTTCTCAGGATGGAAAAGTCAACGCCGATATCGAACTGGTGCATCATCTCCCACCCCAGCTGTTCGTTGCTGATGGAAGTCGGATACAAGCCGTAAGCCAGTGAGCCGGTGCCCGCACCGAAACTGTATCGCTTGTTGGAAAGCAATCCGATGTGGTTGTAATTACCTATCGTATTGTTTCCCGCAAGCCCGTAGCTCGCCCGCAGTTTCAGGTCGGTGACGGCATTCTGCGACTTCATGAAATGCTCTTCGGATATGTACCATCCCACAGAGGCCGACGGGAACGTGCCCCATTTATTCCGCGAGCCAAAACGGGAGGACCCATCGCGGCGCATGGTAGCCGAAAGCAGGTATTTCCCGGCGAATGTATAGTTAGCCCGCGCCAGATACGAAAGCAGCGACCATTCGGAAACACCCGTTCCTCCACCTGTTACCTGGCCTGCATTCAGGGTCGGTACAAGGTCGGTCGGGAAATTGGTAGCGCTGAGCGATGTGGCCTCCGAATGTGCTTTCTGCGACGTAAACCCGGCCAGCAGATCAAGCTCGTGTTTTGTCCCGAAGTTCTTTTTATAGGTCAGAATGTTCTCATTGAGCCAGTTAAGATCGCGGCCGTTGGCAGCGGTTGCTCTGGCCTGTACCGGCGCGGGTACGCCGCTGGTGCCTAGGTCCGAAGGAAAATAAGCACTCTCGCGCCCATCCGAATAGTCGAGCCCGAAGGAAGTCCGGAATTTAAGACCGTCTGCGATTTTAATTTCAGCATATATATTTCCCAATGTTCTGAAAATCGTCTTTTTGTTCTGCACTTTGCTGGCGATTGCAACAGGGTTGTCGATCACCCCGATATTGTTCGGCGACGGCCCGAGCAAAGTCGTGAACGAGCCGTCAGGGTTGTAGACCGGCACAGTAGGCGGCAGCGACAGCGCCGACCCCAGTATCCCTCCCGTAAATACCTGGTCTTCTACCGGCAGCATGCGGTTGGTAGCAAAAGAGGGCGACAGGTTCAGGCCTACGCTGATTTTATTGGAAATATGATGATCCAGGTTGACCCGGGCAGAATACCGCTCAAAACCGGTATTCATCACAATACCGTCCTGTTTGAAATAAGCACCTGAAAGAAAAAAAGTCGTTTTATCATTTCCTCCCGAAACCGATAGCTGATGGTTTTGAATGGGCGCGGTCCGGAAAACTTCGTCCTGCCAGTCGGTTCCTTCGCCGAGCGACCCTGGGTTAAGGAACATTTCAGGAATTTGTAAGGCGGCCGGGCGCACGCTGTTGGGATCGCCCGCCTTGCCACCTTTGTCGATCCATGCATTGTTGCGGGCCTCCGTATTGTATTCGGCATACTCCCGCGCATTCAGCATATCGATTTTGTTGGCCACCTGCTGAACACCGTAGTAGGTATCGAGCTGGACGGTTGTTTTTCCTGCTTTTCCGTGTTTTGTCGTCACGAGCACGACGCCATTGCTTCCGCGCGATCCGTAAATGGCAGCCGCCGAAGCGTCTTTCAGGATCTCGATCGATTCAATGTCATTAGGGTTAATGGACGAGAGCGGATTGAATGTGCTGTTAAAGTCATTCGAAACCGGGAACCCGTCGATCACGTACAATGGCTCGTTTCCGGCTCCGATGGACCCTGTTCCCCGTACGCGCACGGAAACGCCCCCGCCCGGGGCGCCTTTGGTCTGGGCCACATTCACGCCGGCGATCTGTCCGCCCAATGCCTGATCAAGGCTCGTCAGGGGTTGACCGGTCACATTCTTCATCGGCAACGATGCCACCGAGCCGGTAATGCTGCTTTTGTTCTGTGTACCATAGCCCACCACCACCACATCGTTCAGCGACTTGGTGTCCACAGTCATTCCAAAGTTGATTTCCCCGCTGTTGCCTACGACCAGTTCCTGATTTTTATATCCGACAAAACTGGCAACAATCACAAGCTCCCCAGCCAGCGCATCGGGCACACTGAGCCTGAATTCCCCGTTGGCATCGGTAGCTGTGCCCGTCTGCGAATTCTTCACCACAATGCTCACGCCTGGGAACGGACTACCGTTTTCGTCGGTAACCTTCCCTTTTACGATCCGTTCGAACGCCGGCACGAGTGGTTCGATGGCGCGCTTGTTTAGTAGGATATTCTGCTGCAAATCAGGTGTTTTGGCAGGAATAGCACTTTCGGGGGCGGCGTTTTTTACCATTCTTTTCACTACAATATTCCGCTGAAAGATCTTGTAGGAAACCGGCATATCCCTGAAAACCGTTTCCAGGACCTGATCCAGCGAAGCATTCCGCACCCGGGCGGTTACTCTACGCGACTCGGGAACGTCCTGCTCGTCGTAAAGGAAAAGGTAGCCGCTTTGCCGCTCGATCGTTTTAAGGACCTGCTGGATCGGCTGTTTTTTGGCATGAAAGGAAATCTTTTGGCTAAACCCGTCAGCGGCCACGTGGCTGAGGGTTACGATAAGCAAAAGCATGATCCTGGTCATAGTAATCAGTATTTGAGCGGCAAAATGCGCCCGTCCGCCCGCAGGAAAGCGGGTTAAAAGTTTAATTTTCATAACTTTGTTAAAGTTTAGGAATGGCAAATTGACTTTTCAGAGAAGCTCGGTTGCGCCTGAACACCCGGGGAAAATGTTGACGCATTTTCCCTTTTTGTTTTGGCAAACCCTGGTCACGGAGGAATACGATGGGTTGCTGTCATTAGAATGAGGGTTTAAATTGAACGTTTATTTATATACGCAAACTACTGCCCGACTATGATCGCTTTCTCGGCCAGACTGCAATTGACACCCGCATAACGCAGCATGCCGATGATCTCCGAAAGGTTGGCGTCGCGCGAGACCTGGCCGGTAAAGCGCCGCACCGGTACCTCGCCGCGGTAAGTGATTTTGACGTCATACCACCTTGAAAGCTGTCGCATTACCTCCTGCACGCCTGCTTTTTTAAAGAAAAACATGCCCTCCTTCCACGCGACGGCTTCTTCGACGGGCTTGAAGGCGGTACGGATGCTGCCGCCCGGCATAACCGCGGCCTGCTGGCCCGGTATCAGCCTCGCCTGCTGACGCTCGTTCCGGATCGATACGGCGCCTTCCACCAATGTCGTCCTGGACGCCCCTTCTTCCGGATAAGCCATGATGTTGAAGCTCGTGCCCAGTACCTGCACCGCCGAGCCGTCGAACCGCACCGTGAATGGCCTGCTTTTATCTTTCACCACTTCAAAATAGGCTTCGCCGGTGATCTCGACCGTCCTTGATGCGGACGGGAAGACCGACGGGAAACGAATGGACGAGGACGCATTCAGCCAAACCTTGCTACCATCGGGCAAGAGCACTTTGTATTGCCCTCCCCTCGGCGTCGACACCTTGTTGAAGCCGGACGGCTCGCCCCCGCCGACTGATCTGTTGGCATAAACGAGCGTTCCGCTATCGCTCTTGCTGATCTCGGTGCCACCCTGCCGCGCCACCAGGCCGCTTCCCATTTTATCCAGTTCTATGGCCTCGCCATTGGCCAGCGTCAGCAACGCTTTATTTCCGCCAGGCGCAATATCTGTTTCCCCGGGAAGCTGCGTAGCAATTTCCGCCCCCCGGCCGGACTGTTTTTCCCATTGCATCCACAAGCCCGCAACGAGGACCACTACTGCCGCAGCGGCGGCATACCTCACCCAAACCGAGCGGATCCAGCTGCGCTCCGGATGCGCTGTCCGCCTGCCCGAAGCCAATACAGAATGAAGGATTTCCTCACTTTTTTCCTGACCAAACAAATGCTCGTCGGCGCCAGCTTGTGCCCAATGATCGCTCAGGAGCTTTTTGAGCGCGTCGTCGTGGCTTCCGGACTGAATGTAGCCCATTAACTCCCGCTCTTCTTCGGGTGTGGAAACGCCTGTGTAGTAGCGGTGGAAAAGATCCTGTATGCGGTGGGCTTCGTTCATCCGGACATTAAGCTGATTTGCCCATAGGACAATCGCTCCTGCCTAAAAGGGGCTATCGGATATAGATTTTTTACAAAAAAAATTTCACGACCAGTATCGGGCTGATCTTGACGCTGTTGCTGATGTAGGTAACGATCGAAGCTGTCGCGATCTGGAGGTATTTTTTGACTGTTTCCCTGGACAGTCCCATCCGCAGCGCGATGTCGTTGTAGGGCAATCTTTCGTGCCTGCTCAGCATGTAAACCTGGCGCTGTTGGGGCGGTAACTTGTCTATGGCCTCGTCGATCAGGATGTACCTGTAATCGTCGTCCTGTTCGGCCACGCATTCAGCTACGCCATCCAGGCCGGTGAACCTGAGTTTTTCGCCCGCGGTCTTTTTCAATGAATTGAATGCGGCGTTTTTCGAGACTACATACAGGTACACGCCAAAGTTTTCGATACCGGCGAGCAATTCCCTGTTCAGCCATATTTTCAGGAAAACATCGTGGACCAATTCCTCGGCGATTGGCTCCGATCTGGTAATCCTGTACATGTGCATGGCCAGCCGCTGGTGGTAATGGTCGAACAGCCGGGTGAACGCGCGCTCGTCGCCGCCGGCAACTTCCAGCAATAGCTTTTTCTCGTGGTTCAGCGCGGTTGGGTTCGACATGCTCGAGACTGCGGCAATAGTTGAGGATAGTTGGTTTCACGTAGAATTCTACAAAGGCAGCTGCCGCGCTGTTCTACTAGAAGGCCGGACATCGCGCTCAATCGGGCTGACGGATTTTTATTATTTTTTATACTTTTTAAAGAACTCTTACCATTTGGCACCTCCTGCATCCTGTACTTTTGTTGGCATCAAATGACTAGTCAAACATCGAAGCAGGTTGCATTTCTAATTCATTTTAAATCTAATATCCACATCCATAATCACAAGTTATCATGAAAACCAATTTGTTCAAAATTGTCAGCACCGGTATGGTGTTTTGCATTATGCTAATTTCGTCCGCATGCCGCAACGAAGAAGAATTCCTGAATAATGCGCCCGAGCCGGAGGCGGTCCGCTCTGCCAAACTGGGTATTCCGACGAAGTTCGACCAGGTAAAGTTTGCGGAACTGATCGAAGAATATCTTGAACCGCAGGTTGCGGGTTTTGGCTATGCCCTGTACAATGATGGCGTGGAATACTACCGCACCAACGGAGGCGATGGGTGGGCCCGCAAGCCGTTCGATGTCCCTCTCCAGGGCCACAGTGCTATCGTAAGGCAGGAAACAATGCAGGTTACCCAATATGTATCCGCGCTGGCGGTAATCAGGGTGCTGGAAAAATACGGTGTGCCGATGAGCGCCAAGGTGCACGAATATATGCCTGCGCACTGGAACCCGAGCTCCAAATTCAAGCAACTTTCCTTCGAACGCCTTCTTGCACACAAAACCGGGCTGATTAACTACAATAATGGCTTGCTTTCGCTGCGTAAAACGGTGGAAGGCCCTGTGCAGGAAACCGAATTCTCACAGCTTATCCGCGACGACGACCATGTAAACTATGACCTGCTCGCACTGGCATTGCCCTACGTGATCGCAAAAAAGTTATCCCAGCAGGGCAACCCAGCCATGCTGAACGATTTGAACAACCGGGAAACCGATTGGGAGCTGTTTAAAATCACTGCCATGCATTTCCGCGAGTTTGTCCGTTTCAATGTGTTTATTCCAGCCGGTCTTTCAGATCCTTCGCTGATCGCCTGGAAAGCATGGGATTCTTCGGGCGACCTGGATGCCAGCAAAAGTACGAAAGGTTACCCGTCCCCGACCGGCGACCAGCCGGGCATTCCCAAGGCCGATAATACGATGAGCCCGGGGGCAACCGGCCTATACATCAGTGCATCCCAGTTTGCGAAAATCCAGTCGGCGGTAGCGCAGTTCAAGATCGTCAGCCTGAACGGTACAATGGCTATGAAACAGGGGCTGCTCGGCTACGATGGCAAACTCAATGGTTCCAAGGGTAGCTATTACTGGAAAAAAGGCGATGGTAACAATTGCGAAACGATGATTTTCAACTTTGGGAAAGTCCAGCTTGCGGTGTTCACCAATTCTCCGCAAAGTGAAATCAGCAAGCCACAGGTTCTCGCGAATTTTTTCGAGGATTCTTGGGTCCCGCTTTGAGGGAACTCACAGGCTCATTTAACGCTTTTATTAACAGCATTTGCAACGTTAATAAATCGACATGTCAGAAAAACTTGTTCACGATATCCCATTTTCCATTCTTGATCTTGCGCCGATCACCGAGGGAAACAATGCAGCCACCACATTTAAGAACAGTCTTCGGCTTGCACAGCGTGTGGAGGAACTTGGCTTTAAACGATACTGGCTCGCGGAGCATCACAACATGGAAAGCGTCGCCAGCTCGGCCACCTCGGTACTGATCGGATACATCGCCGGAGGAACAAGCACTATCCGTGTTGGCAGTGGCGGTATTATGCTGCCAAATCATGCACCACTGGTAGTAGCCGAGCAGTTCGGCACCCTCGCGTCGCTCTACCCGGGCCGCATTGACCTCGGACTGGGCCGGGCCCCGGGAACAGACCAGGTTACCGCCCGGGCCCTCAGGCGCAACTACATGGAATCGGCCCAGGATTTTCCGGATGATGTGATGGCCCTGCAAACATATTTCTCAGCAGGGAACAGCAATGCCAAAGTACGGGCTATTCCCGGCGAAGGGCTCGACATACCGATCTGGATTCTGGGGTCGAGTACCGACAGTGCGCGACTGGCCGCGCATCTTGGATTACCCTATGCTTTTGCGAGCCACTTCGCTCCCACCCATTTCATGTCTGCCATAGAGCTTTACCGCCGGAATTTCAGACCGTCGCAATTTCTTGCCCAGCCTTATGTAATGGCTTGCGTGAATGTGATCGCCGCGGACACCAACGAGGAGGCAGAACGGCTTGCCACCTCTTTTTTCCAGCTGGCCACGGGAATTATCACAGGCAAACGCCGGCCTCTGCAACCACCCGTAGAAAGCATGGACGGACTTTGGGGAGAATATGAGGAAGCGGCGGTGAGGCAGATGATGAAATACACGTTTATCGGCGACAGAAGAAGGA
>CBIHPQ010000008.1:0-34418 GCA_966211825.1 uncultured Dyadobacter sp.
CTCGGAAGCAATTTATGGTTTCTGGAGATGGACCGACGAAGGTGCCGTTACCACCGCTCAAATTGAAAAAACGGTCAACCTCTGCCTCGATCTGGGCATCAATACATTCGATCATGCTGACGTTTACGGCGACCATACTATTGAAGAGCATTTCGGCAAGATTATCTCCAATAAGTCGTTCAAACGCGAGGACATTGTGCTGTTCAGCAAATGCGGCATCAGGAAATCGGCTGATAAATACCTGACCTACTATGATAATTCGCGTGAGCACATTATCAACAGTATCAACGGTTCGTTAAAACGCCTCAAGACCGATCATCTCGACATTTTCCTGTTGCACCAAAGCGATTTGCTGGCCGATCCCGAAGAAACTGCCATGGCCCTGGCCGAAATCGTAACGTCGGGAAAGGCGAAACACATCGGTGTTGCCAATTTCACGGTGTTCCAGCACCAGTTGCTCGCATCGTACCTTCGCATTCCGATCGTGACGAACCATATAGAGCTGAACCTGATGAATACCACGGCGATCGAGGATGGCCGCATTGATTTTATCAAACAAAGTTTCAGCAAACCCCTCGCGTGGGCACCTCTCGCAGGCGGAAAAATCCTGAACGGCACCGACGAAAAAGCGGTGCGGTTAAGGGCTAAACTGGACGAAATCGGCAAAAAATACGATGCTAATATCGAGCAAACTGCTGTCGCCTGGCTCATGAAACTAGGCACATTACCCATTATCGGGTCACTTTCCGAAGCCCGCATCCGCAATGGGGCAAGCGCTTCGGATATCAAGCTAAGCCGCGAAGATTGGTATGAGATTTACCAGGTCGTAGGGAAGTAAAAAGAAGGGGGTATTGTCTGTTAAACGGCCATACCCCTTTGAAAATTAATCCTTTAACTGCTTGGCATCCAGCTTTCTGATAATTTCCTTTTTGTTGAAAAGCAACCGCCAGACGGCAAAAGTTGTGTCCTGATTGGCCATGCATTGTTTGCAAATAATGCTTCCCGCGGAAACAGGCGCATTGTAAACGAGCAAGGTGTCGTTCAGCTGTTGTAAATTGTCTCCGGCCTGCGTGCTGCCTTTGGCGCTGTAAGCATATGCGTCCAGGATTTCCCGCTCTTTGGGATATAGCGCAGCGCTTTTAAGGTCTTTGGTACCAAGCAATTGCACTTTAACCCCATATTCTTTTTGCAAGGCCGCCACAACAGGAATACCGCTCAGGTCCTGGCAATGTTTCAAACCGGCATCCGCGTTTTTTTCAAGTTCGCTCGTTAAGGATTTCTCGGCGATCTGCGCGATTTTTTTCCCCCATTCATTGGCTGATGATACCAGTTGCACATTCGTAACCCGTTTGATCTGCGAGGCTTTGATTTCCCGGTTCAACTCTTTCGTGTTTTCGATGCGCCCGCTTTTAAAATCGCAACCCGCCAGAGCGCTGGCAAGCATTGCGATACATATTATTGTTCTCATTGTTCCAAATGTTAGTTTGATCCATCAAACGGTTTTATCCGCCGCACGCCGTCAGCCGCTTGAAACCATTCATTTAGCTAAAATGCGTATCTTTGTGCCCCGAATGCGTGATGCCAAAGATATTCAATAAAGATGATCGATAAATTAGAAGCTATAAAAGAACGGTTTGAAGAGGTTTCTCAACAAATCATACAACCGGAAGTTGTTTCCGACTCCACACGTTATTCCAAGATCAGTAAGGAGTATAAAGACCTTGGCAAGATCGTGGAGCAATATGCGCTTTACCAGAAGTTACAGAAGGACATTGCCGGCACCAAAGAGCTTATAGCAACTGAAAAAGATGAAGATCTGCGCGAAATGGCGAAGGAAGAGCTCGACGACCTGCTTCCCAAAGTAGAAGAGCTCGAACAGGCCATTAAAGAGCTGCTCATACCCAAAGATCCCAACGACAGCCGCAATATCATCCTCGAAGTCCGGGGCGGCACAGGCGGTGACGAGGCCGCTATTTTTGCCGGCGACCTTTTTAGAATGTACCAGCGTTTTATCGAAAAAATGGGCTGGCGGTCGTCCGTTATGGATTATACCGAGGGTACCAACGGCGGTTATAAAGAGATTATCTGCAAGGTCGAGGGAGAGGATGTGTATGGTAAAATGAAGTTCGAATCGGGTGTGCACCGCGTGCAGCGCGTTCCTCAGACGGAATCGCAGGGCCGCATTCATACTTCTGCCGCTTCCGTGGCGGTACTGCCGGAAGCCGAGGAAGTGGATGTGCAGATCAATATGAACGACGTCCGCGTCGATACTTTCCAATCGTCAGGTGCGGGTGGACAATCGGTTAACACGACCTATTCGGCGGTGCGCTTGACCCACATTCCGTCCGGCCTCGTGGTAAGTTGCCAGGACGAGCGTTCACAGCTCAAAAACAAGGATCGCGCATTGAGCGTACTGCGCTCGCGCCTGTACGAGATCGAGTTGAAGAAACACAACGACGCTATCAGCTCGCAGCGCAAATCAATGGTCGGCAGCGGCGACCGTTCCGACAAAATCCGGACCTACAATTACCCGCAAAGCCGCATTACGGATCACCGCATCGGGTACACCGTATACAATCTTCCGGCGGTGATGGAAGGGGATATTGCAGAACTGATCGAGAAATTGCGCATTGCTGAAAATGCCGAAAGAATGCAGGAAGGGGAAGCTGTTTAAGCAGTCGGGATTCTCTAATGCAATGAATTTTCGGCCTTCTCAACAGAAGGCAACTCCGACCTTAGTCGAACGGCGTTCTATTTATCAGATACTTCTTATATTGGAAGTTGAGTGATTACCGCAATCCCTACTTAGCCGGGTACAACTGCGCGTAGGTTTTCGCCTTGAACGATTCGAAGTCTTGTTTTTTATGGTAGTCATCCCCGAAAAAAGTGATGATCTGGTGAAATTCCTTGGCTTTCATGTAGCCGGGGAGCGGCTGGATCATATTGAAATGATCGTCCAGAAAAACTGTGGTAGGATAACTAGGCTGGTTATTGGTTAATGCCAATGCGATTTCATTGATGCCGCGACCGCCCTGCGCGAGATATTTGAACTGCTTATCCCCAAGCTTGATAGTCTCCTTTTGCTCCGCATCGAGCTTTACGGCGTAGTATTTTTTATTGATATAGTCGGTTACGGCTTTGTCCTTGAACGTCTCGCGGTCCATGACCTTGCACCAGCCACACCAGTCGGTGTAAACATCGATCAGGATTTTGCGGGGCTCCTTCTGGATTTTGGCATATGCTTCTTCGATGGTCAGCCACTGGATCCCTTCAGCGGGCGCTGCGGCAGGCTTTTTGCCGGTATCCGCTTTGAAACCTGCGAGCAATACCAGCATTACCGGAAATATTATCAGGGATGACAGGAGTCGTTTCATGGTAATTTTTTAGATTTCTCTTCTTAAACAAGTCTCGCACACAAATGATTGCGGGATACCAGCCTCAAAAACAGCATTGATATGGAAGCCAGCAAAGTCATCCCAATTTTACGCATTTTTGACGAAACCAAAGCACGGGAATTTTACGTCGGCTGGCTCGGGTTCCAGGTTGATTGGGAGCACCGGTTTTCCGACGATGCGCCGCTTTATATGCAAATCTCACGCAGCGGCCTCATCTTGCATTTGTCCGAGCATCACGGCGACAGCACACCCGGCGCTAAAATCTTCATTGAATGCACCGGCGTGCGGGATTTCCACCGGGAGCTCAGCGAAAAGCAATATAAATACAATCACCCGGGACTGGAACAGGAACCATGGGATGCCATTTCGGTAACGGTGATCGACCCTTTTATGAACCGATTGGCATTTAACGAACGGCTTTAAGCACTTGTAGTTTTGGCAAAAGAAACGAGAATGCCACCGGTGATAATGAGCACCATACCCGTCAGCATGGAAAGGGTGGGTATTGCTTCGCCCATCAGGAAGCCGATCAATACCGAGAAAAGAATATTGGAATAACCCACTGCGGCAACGCGACCGGCTTTGTCATACGTAAAGGATTGCGTAAGCATGCGTTGCCCCAAAAGCGCTGCAAGCCCCAAAGCCAGAAAACCCAGCCATTGATACGCATGCTCCGGCCATTTGAATGTACCTATCAGAAAGTCAAGATGCTCCATGGGATAATAGGTACCTACCAGCATGGACAAAATTGGCATAACAATACCACTCAGCATAAATGAAAGGATGATCGCGCGGGTGTCGTACACGACCCCGAGCTGGCGGATCGACAGGTAGGAAATGGCGGTCAGCAACGCATTGCCCAGGCCCAATGCATTGTCCCGCAAAGAGGACGAAAGGTCGGGCCGGAAGACGAACAAAATACCGGTAAAACCCACGAATATGGCCATCCACTCTTTCACATTGAGCGTTTCGCCGATGAGCAGCCAGGAGAAGAGCGCCAGGAAAATCGGATAGGTATATTGATAGGTAGATGCGCGACCGAGACCCAGCGTTTGGATGGCGTAAAAAAGCATGTAAAGCGACAGTGTACCCACTATTCCCCTGAAAATGAGCAGCCCCAGCCTACCCCCTTCCTGCCTCAGCGGCCGGCGCCAGATGCTGCTGATGACAAACACCACCCCTACTATATTCCTGAAAAAAACGAGCTGCACAATGTGAAACTCCTTGCCGAGCCATTTGGAGATCGCCGAGGTGAGCGAGAAGAAAAATGCGGCACCCAGCATCAGATAAATGCCTTTGAGGGAAGACGAGGTCGAAAAATTTTCAGTAGAAGAGGCCAAAACCAATTGAATTTGCCGCAAAGATAGCAGTTATCGCACACAACGGAAAGTCGGGGGAAATGCCTAACTTTGCACCCGCTTGGTGCCATAAGCTGCTTTTAGTCAGCGATTAGGCTTAATAGGGAATTCCGCACCATTCGGAAGCTGTCCCCGCAACTGTAAGTCTGCCAATACGCAACCGATCTTCATGCCACTGTCCATCGACGGGAAGGCGCCGGATGCGAAAGACGAGCCAGGAGACCTGCCAGAGCATTTGATCGGCCGTTTTCGGAGGAAAAACAGATGATCGCCGCCAATCATTGCGATTTAGAGTGTTTGTCTACCAGAGTTTTGTGCGTTGTTTGATGCTAAGTTTTATACTGGCATTGCCTGCTTATGCACAAAAAGATTCCATCAGCTTCGATCCGGTGGTCGTCAGGGGGTTTGTCCCGGAAAAATTCATGAGCGGCCTCAAAGTCCAGCGCGTCGACTCGGCATCGTTAACGCTGGCGCGGTTTCAAAACATCGGCGACGTTTTAGCTGCCTACACTCCCATCGCATTCAAATACTACGGGCCGGGACAGCTGAGTACGGCGTCGTTCAGGGGAACTTCGGCAAACCATACGGCGGTGTTGTGGAACGGACTGAATATCAATGCCCCTACCCTCGGACAAACAGACTTTTCGACCATTCCCGTGGCAGGTTTCGACGAGCTTTCGGTACAGTATGGCTCCGCGGCCAGCATTGTGGGCTCGGATGCCGTCGGCGGAAGTATTTTGCTCGGCAGCAATGCATCGGCAAATCCGTTTCATGTATCCGTCGGCAGGCAACAGGAGAGTTTCAAAAACCATCAGACGCAGGCCGACGCCCGATATGCACTGGCATTGAACGACCAATGGGCAATTTCAGGTAAAACGGCTTTTTACGACGGAAGGATGAATAATGATTATCCCAAAGCTACCCGCAGGTCCTACACGCTTCTGCCTACGGAAACTTTCCAGAAAGGCATTGTCCAGGACCTGTTTCTGCGTTCGTCGAACGATCAGCAAATCTCCGCGCACGTATGGCTTACCGACAATAACCTTACCCTCGTGCCGGACAATATCCAGGGCCGGGAAATGACCCGCACGACCGCCTACCGCACCATGATCCGCTACCAGGTCCGGACGCTCGCATTGCGCACGGCCTGGGTACGCGACATCATCGATTATGCCAAAGGTGATTTCTCCCATCCCGACCATTCGGTAACCGATAAATTTGCTTCGAAAATCGAGAAGGACTTTACCCTAAACGTAGGAGGCAGTCTGAACCCGATATCCATTAAAACCGGAGGAGAATGGACGCATTACCGGTCGCGTGTGCCCGGGTACGCAAGTTCGCCCGTGAGTGAGAACCGCACCGATTTTTTCCTGCTCTCGCGCTGGCAAGCTACATCGCGCCTGACCGCTTCGGTGAACCTCAGGCAAGGGCTCGTCACCGGTTACGATCCGCCATTTACGCCGTCTATTGGTTTGGAATACAGTTTAATTCAAAAAACACTTTATAATCTTGCCCTGAAAGGCTCCTACGGCCGGAGCTACCGGGTACCGACGCTGAACGAACGTTACTGGAAGGATCTGGGCAACCCGGATATACGCCCGGAAACAGGCTGGAACAAGGAGATCGGGCTTGAACAGACATTTAAAGCGATCCTCGGCGGAACCCTGCGAACCTCGGCGACTTTTTATCATAACCGCATTAAAGACTGGACATACTGGAACCCGTCCAGAAACTACCGCGTCGAAAACCTGCAACAGGTGCTCGCGCGCGGCATAGAATTGCAGCTGCGCTACCAACGCCAGGCCGGCCCGTGGCGAACGTCGCTCGATGGAGGTTATGCATTCAATAAGAGCAGTCAGGAGAAGGCCTATGACAACTATTCGCAGGAGATTGTAGGCAAGCAACTGACCTTTGTACCTGAGCATACGGCTAACGCAAATGTATCGGCGCAATACAGGGCCATCCGGGTCACAGGGCAGTTCCAGGCGGCCAGCAGGCGCTATACGACAACCGATAATTTACAGTTTATGGATGGCTACGGACTGGTAAACCTACTGGCCGAAGCCACATTTACCTACCACAAAATGAAGGCCCGCATACAGGGACAGGTACGCAACGTTACCGACACGTTTTATTTAAATGTCAGAAATAATGCGATGCCGGGAAGAAGTTTTGCATTAAGTTTAACCTTTAGTTATGATTCTCAATAAATCAATGAAAATGAAAAAACAGTTAGCCAGTTCATTAGCAGTAGCGTTTTCAACCGCGTTGCTATGGTCTTGTAACCAAAGCGATCCGGCTCCCAAAGGCGACTATGTAAGTGGTGTATTTGTGACCAATGAAGGTAATTTCACACAGAACAACGGGGCGATATCATACTTCCCGCGTGAAAGGACCACCGCCGACGCCGACATTTTCGCTGCGGCCAACGGAACTGCATTGAAAGGTGGTGTGCAGGACTTTGTAGCTTCCAATGGAAAAGGTATTATCCTTGTCGACAATTCGGATGCCGGACAGGACAAACTCGAATTTGTAGACAGCCATACTTTTAAAAGCGAAGGCTCGCTCGGCGAACCCGACATCGAAAACCCGCGCGAGGCGGTGATCGTCGGAAACAAGGCCTATGTGTCGTGCTGGGGAACGAATGCTGATCTTAAATATACAACCGGGTATATTGCAGTTATCGATATGACTTCCAAAAAGGTAACGAAGAAGATCAAAGTTGCCAGCGGCCCTGAAAACCTCGTTCATGCGAGCGGCAAGCTATATGTAGGCTCGTATGCGTGGGGTAATGGCGACAAACTGGCCATTATCAATACAAATGCGGACGAAGCGCTTTCGCCCATTGCAACACCGGGCGTCGCGAATCCGATCGGAATCGACGTAAATGGCAAGTTGTGGGTGAATGCAGGTGATAAAGTGCTCCGTATCAATCCCGAAACTAATACTACCGAGGCCACGCTGCCGATTGCTACCGACGGTTTTAAATCGCCAGGTAACTTCACACTGAGCGCCGATCTGAAATCGATTTTCTTCGTGCTTTCGTGGTTTGCTGGAAATAAAGAACAGGGAGCTACTTACAAATTCTCTATTACTGACACGCAGATCGCCATGGCGACGCCGCTGATCCCGCGCCTTTTCGTCGGACTTGCGGTCGATCCAACGCAGGGACTGCTTTACGCGGGCGTGAGCCCGTCTTATACGCAGGCAGGTTACGCGGTGCGCTACCGTGCGGACGGCGCTGTTGTCGACTCCATTAAAGTGGGCGTCGCACCGACAGGGTTTTTCTTTCAGTAGAAGCTAACCAGCCTTTGATATCAACAAAAAAAGTCTCCCGCTTGGGAGACTTTACTATTTCGTTACGATGCCATTTATTTAAAGAATCCTTGCGGATCGGGCATCTTGGCTTTTAAAAGTTCTACAAAATCGAGGTTCAGCTGGCTGAAATCCAGCGTCCGGCCCTTGTGCAAATGATCCCACGACTTGTCGAGCTCATTGAGATTATAATGCAGCAATGCCAGGTTGTACTGGCCGAGTGCATAGGTAGAATCAATGGAAACGGCATGTTTCAGCAAGTCAGCAGCCTCGTCCAATTCCTCCTTCCTGCTGGTGATCGCGTACAATTTGAGTTCCACGGTTGATAAATCTACCAGCAGTGGCACATTGTTTCCTTGCAGGCTCACGCCCTTACTCAGCATTCTTTTGGCATCCACCCAGTTTTCGCGCTGGTACGATACAACCCCTAGCCCCCAGTAAGCTTCCACATTCTTGTCATTCAACAGATGGGCGAGATTGAAGCGGTAACAGGCGGTATCCAGAGAACCTTCCTGCAAATATTCCCAGGCACGGGTCGCGAAAAAGCTGCTGGCCTCTATGCGGCTGGAAAACGATTTGTCACATTCACTCAGGAATTTGATCTCTTCATCAATCTGCTCCGATGTCTTACTCACTTCCCCGAAGAGCGGGATAATGCGCCTCTCCTTTAAATCAAGGGGCTTTTTGGGGGCAACGTTGGTATCTGTGCTTGGACCCGCGCTTGCCAGATGCGTGTTTTGAGCAAGGCTCATTACAGGTATCAAAAGGGCAAGCCAAATTACAACAGACTCTTTCATAATTGACTTTAATAGAAGAACAGGTTTCTATTGTCCAAGTTAAACGGATTTATTGAAATTGTATTGCATTACCTGCGTTTACTTCTTCCTCCCGCTGCCCTGCGGCCCTTACTGGTATTCCCTGAAGGCTTCCTTTGCGTGGGATAGGAGTGCTTTTTTTCATGGAATGCTCCTTTGAACGTCGGGTCTTCCTTACGGCGCTGGTTGTCGATCTCCCGCAGCATGTCCTGCCGTTCCAGGAAAGGTGTTTCCACAATATAGACCTCGTCCGGGAACTCCGCCCGGGGAATTTCCGTACGGATCATGGCCTCTATCCTGCGGATATGGTACTCGTCTGCGATCGTCATGAATGTGATCGCGCTACCGATATTGTTAGCCCTGCCCGTCCGGCCGATCCTGTGCACATAGTCTTCGTAAATCAATGGCACATCGAAATTGATCACGTGGCTGACCTCCGTGATGTCGATACCCCGCGCTACCACATCGGTAGCAACCATTACCCTCACATTTCCTTCGCGGAATGCCTCCATCGCGTTAATGCGGGTATTCTGGCCCTTATTGGCGTGGATAACGCGAAGTTCCGCTTCCGGCACCACGCTATTGAGCAGGTTCTGGTGCACGAGGCCGGCCACCTCGCGGCTGCGCGTAAACACGAGCACACGTGTGAAGGCCTCCTTGTCTTCCAGCAGATAGCTCAGCAGGTTGATTTTCGTGCGGAAATTGGGCACTTCATAAATCGATTGCGTCACCATTTCCGCCGCCGTGGCCTGCGGGGTGACTTCGATTCGGGTAGGAAATTCGAGAAATTCATGGGAAAGGTGTTCTACTTTTCCTGAAAACGTCGCAGAGAAAAGCATATTCTGCCTTTTGGTCGGGATAATTTCCAGCAACTTCCGGATTTGGGGCATAAAGCCCATGTCCATCATTTTATCAGCCTCGTCGAGCACCATGGCATTCAGGTGCTTCACAACGATCTCTTCCTGGAAATACAAATCCATAAACCGCCCCGGTGTGGCAACGATAATGTCGACACCCTTGCGAAGCTCTTCGATCTGCGTTTTAGGGCCGACGCCGCCGTACAGGACGACGGTACGGATATCGGTGTATTTGGAAAGCTGCGCAATGGCCTCGGAGATCTGCATCGCGAGCTCGCGCGTGGGGGCCATAATCAATGCCCGGGGATGCTGTCCCTGGGCATATTTGATGCGCATTAATAAAGGTAATGTATAAGCGGCGGTCTTGCCGGTGCCCGTCTGGGCAATGCCGAGAATGTCCTGTCCCGCCAATGCAATGGGTATAGCCTGCTCCTGAATGGGCGTTGGTTCGGTGTAACCTGCTTCTTCAATCGCATTGAGCAATTGACGGTTGAGCTTGAACTGCTCGAATGAGTTTTGCGTAGTCTGCATTCCTCAAAGTTACGAAAACTAAAACGGTAGCCGGTAATCAGCTCTTCACAACGTCGTCGACCAGGTTGGCCGAGCCGATGTAAATCGGAGATCGCTGGTGGAAAGATTCCGGGGCAATATCGAGAATGCTGCCGAAACCGTCGCTCGCCTTTCCGCCCGATTTTTCGGCAATAAATGCCAGCGGGTAGCATTCATAAAGCAGCCGCAGCTTGCCTTTCGGGTCCTTTTTGGTGGATGGATAAAGATAAATGCCGCCTTTAAGCATGTTCCGGTGAAAGTCACCAACGAGTGAACCAATGTACCGGGCGCTGAAATTCCTGGATTTGCATTGCGCGATATATTGCTGTACAAATTTGGGATAACTATGATAATGCCCCTCGTTCACCGAGTAAATCCTGCCTTCGGCCGGAGTACCGATGTTTTTGTGTGATAAAATGAACTCGCCCAGCGAATGGTCGAAGGTAAAACCGTTCACGCCGTCCCCAGTCGAGTAAACCAGCATGGTCGACGAACCGTAAAGAATGTACCCCGCCGCTACCTGTTTCCGGCCGCCTTGCAGAAAATCCTCGATGGAAGCAGGCCCGTTGATCGGCGTTATTCTTCTGTAAATGGAGAAAATCGAACCGATCGACACATTCACATCGATATTGGAGGAACCATCGAGCGGGTCCATAGCCACCACGTACTTGCCGTGGTCGTTGCCTGTGTGTATAATGTCCTCCTCCTCTTCCGAAAGAATGGCGCAAACCTCTCCCCCATTCTTCAAAGCCCGGATGAAACGAACGTTGGCGACGATATCAAGCTTTTGCTGGTCCTCGCCCTGCACATTCTCCGTCCCGCTCCCGCCAGCAATGTCCACCAGCCCGGCCCGGTTGATCTCCCGGTTGATGATCTTCCCCGCAAGCGCAATGTCCCGCAGCAACTGCGACAGTTCACCCGTCGCATATGGGAAGGCACTTTGGCTGTGCATGATAAACCGGTCGAGGGTAACGCCCACGGGCACCACCAGGTCGTGTACTGTTTTCGTCGCCATAGTCAATGAATTTCATGAGATTGGAGGGAAATTTACGTCCGGATTTTTCCTATTTCCAAACAGTTGGGGCTAATAAATTTTTTTAAAAATGAATATGATTTTATCTCCATAAATTCATTGATTAATCCTAAGGGTGAGCTAATTACGTGGTCGTCGCGTTGCACTTTTTAAATGTCATGCCGACATTAATCCGTATTCTTGCATAACAAAAAAGCACAAGGCGCTAATGCCTTGTGCTTTACAAAAAGTTGTGTTTCTGACGCTTATTTAAGCCTTGCCAGCGCTTCGGTCAGAGTGACGATCTTCGCCTCGGCATCAGCTTGTTTCTGACGCTCCTTTTCGACGATATCGCCTTTCGCATTAGCTACGAAACGTTCGTTGGAAAGTTTCTTCGCCACCGAGTCGAGGAAGCCTTTGGTATATTCCAATTCACGCAAAAGATTCTCACGCTCCGCCTCCACATCCAGCTCGTCGGCCAGGTTCACGAAAAACTCGTCCGACTTCACACGGAACGATGTTCCTTCTGCTTCACCCGCCACGTAATTGATGCCTTCCACATTCGCCAGCTTTTCGATCAGCGGGGTCAGTGCATTGTAACGTTCGGTCGAGTCGGTGCGGATTGCGAGTGGTAATACAGTTTTAGGACTGATACCTTTCGCATTGCGCAGGTTACGGATCGAAGAAACAAGTTCAAACAGCATATCGAAGTCATTCAGCAAAGTCTGATCGAATTCCGCCGCCTGCGGGAAATGCGCGATACATATCGAATCATTTTCACGACGTTCGATGATGTTCTGCCAGATTTCCTCAGAAATGAACGGCATGAACGGATGCAGCAACCGCATCTGACGATCGAAGAAATCCAGTGTCGAATCGTAAGTCGATAGGTCGATAGGTTGCTCGAAGCCTGGCTTGATCATTTCGAGGTATTGCGCACAGAAATCGTCCCAGATCAGTTTGTATACCGAATTCAATGCATCCGAAATACGGAATTTCGAGAAATGGTCCTGCACCTCGGCCAGCGTCTCGTTCAACTTGCTTTCAAACCATTGTACCGCCAGTTTTGAACCTTCAGGAACCGGCAGTTCGCTGTCCACCGTCCAGCCTTTCACGAGACGGAATGCATTCCAGATCTTGTTCCCAAAATTCCTGCCCTGCTCGATCAGTTTCTCGTCATAAGGCAAATCATTACCCGCCTGCGAGCTGAAAAGCATGCCGGTACGGATGCTGTCCGCGCCATATTTATCAATCAAATCAATCGGGTCGGGCGAGTTGCCCAGCGATTTCGACATTTTACGGCCCTGCTTATCACGAACGATACCCGTCAAATACACATTCTTGAACGGATACTGGCCACGGTATTCATAACCGGCGATAATCATCCGCGCTACCCAGAAAAACAGGATCTCAGGCGCAGTGACCAGGTCGTTGGTCGGGTAGTAGTAATTTACATCCGCATTATCAGGCTCTTTTATACCATTAAAAACAGAAATCGGCCAAAGCCACGACGAGAACCACGTATCCACCACATCAGGATCCTGGGTAAGGTCCTCTTCCGTCAATGCAAAAAGCTGGTATTCGTGCTGTGCCTTGCGCAACGCCTCACGCTTCGACTTCGCTACGATGATGGTGCCGTCGTTCAGGTAATAGGCGGGAATGCGGTGGCCCCACCAGAGCTGGCGGCTGATATTCCAGTCGCGCACATTCTCCATCCAGTGGCGGTAAGTATTCTTAAACTTCGCAGGGATCAGCTGAACCGTATCGTTCATTACATTCTCGAACGCCGGCTTGCTGATTTTTTCCATTTTCAAAAACCACTGCTCCGAAAGCCGCGGCTCGATCACCGAATCCGTTCGTTCCGAATGGCCTACATTCGAGCGGTACTCCTCCACTTTCACGAGGTTACCCGACTCTTCGAGCATCTTGATGATCTTTTTACGAGCTACAAACCGCTCTTCGCCGATGAGGATCTGCGCCTTTTCATTTAATGTACCATCCTCATTCAAAAGATCGATAATCGGCAGATTATGGCGTTTTCCGAGCTCATAGTCATTGGTGTCGTGCGCCGGTGTCACTTTCAGGCAGCCCGTTCCAAACTCCATTTCCACATAATCGTCCGCGATAATCGGAATCGCCCGGTTGATCAGCGGTATCAACACTTTCTTGCCCACCAAATGCTGGTAACGCTCGTCCGCAGGGTTCACACAAATCGCGACATCGGCCATAATAGTCTCCGGCCGCGTAGTCGCGATCGTAACCCCTTCCTCCATTCTCCCTTCTCCATCCTCCCCAACAAGCGGATACCGAAGATAAACCAGCTTCTGATTCACCTCCTTCATAATCACCTCCTCGTCGGACACGGTTGTGCGCGCCTGAGGGTCCCAGTTCACCATGCGGTGGCCGCGGTAGATATCGCCTTTGTTATAGAGGTCAATGAAAACGTCGATCACCGAATCGTACAAATCCGGCTCCATCGTGAAGCGCGTACGGTCCCAGTCGCAGGAAGCGCCTAGTTTGCGGAGTTGTTTCAGGATGATACCGCCGTATTTGTGCGTCCATTCCCAGCAATATTCGATGAATTCGTCACGGGTAATGTCCCGTTTGCTGATGCCGCGCTCTTTGAGCATGGCCACCACTTTGGCCTCGGTGGCAATGGAAGCGTGGTCGGTGCCGGGTACCCAGCAGGCTTCCTTACCTTCCATCCGCGCCTTGCGCACGAGAATATCCTGAATGGTATTATTGAGCATATGCCCCATATGCAGCACGCCGGTGACGTTCGGCGGCGGGATCACGATGGTGTAGGGTTCTTTGTCAGGATTGGGTTTTGACTGAAAGAACTTGTTCTCGATCCAGTAGGAGTACCATTTATCCTCTATCTCCTGAGGGGCATAAGTTTTGGAAATCATTGCGTGTTCAGAAATTTACCGTAACTGTCGGTTAGTCATCTTAAAAAGACGGCAAGTTAGCGGTTACGGGCGATATTTCTAAACTATTTGCTCCTCTTTGCGGACCGGCAGCCAGATCGTAAATGTGCTTCCCTCACCCGGTTTGCTCAGCAGCCTGACGGTCCCGTCGTGCGCTTCGATCATCTTTTTGACATAACTCAACCCCAGCCCGAAGCCTTTCACGTCATGCACATTGCCCGTAGGCACGCGGTAGAAAGTGTCGAACACGCGCTGCTGCTGGTCGCGGCTCATACCAATGCCCTTATCGGTAATGGATATGGCGATGCCACCGTTCTCATTGCTGGTGGTAATGCTCAAATGCAGCTTTTCGGGCGAATATTTGATCGCATTGTCGATGAGGTTGTTCAAAATGTTGGAGATATGCACCTCGTCGGCCGCTACTACATCTTCTTCCGCGTCAAAATTCAGGTCCACTTCCCCGTCTTTCTGTTCGATCTGCACGCTTTGGCCATTGAGCGCTTTTCCAATCAGGTCGTGGATGTTGGAATCGGTGATTTTGAGTTTGACATGCCCTTTGTCCAGCAACGCCATCTGCAAAACCTTCTCCACGTGTGTCCCGAGCCGCTTATTTTCCTCGCGGATAATACCCAGGTAGCGGTCCAGCCGCGCGCCTTTGGGGTTATCCATGAGCGAAGCCGAATTCTCATGCGCCATTTCCGCTGCCAATGCAATGGTAGAAATAGGCGTTTTGAACTCGTGGGTCATGTTATTGATAAAGTCATTCTTAATATCCGACAGCTTTTTCTGCCGCAGAATGGTAGTAACCGCCATGTAGAAGCAAGCCATGATCACGATGATCAGAATGCCCGATCCGCCGAACATCACACCCATATTACTGAGAATATACCGCTGCTGGTCTGGAAAGAATACATACAATGCATTCTGCGCAGCCAATGTCTCATTCGGGAAGAGCGATGCCTTGTAGGACCTTTCCTCCCACTCGCCCGGGCGCATGCTCACGGTCGAGAAGATAAGGCTATCCGCCGACTGACCTCGCACCGCACCGCGCACCGCAAATTCGTAAGGTAATGTCACCCCGTTCTGAACCAGCTGTTTTTTCAATAATGTATCGAGCAAAAAGCGGTTCACGCGCTGCTCAATAGGCCTTTTGGTATAAACAAAATCTTTCATGACCTCTTTCAGCAACTCAGCCCGGTCGGGCTCGGCCGAGCCGAGGATCGCCCGCGGCTTTTGCTTGCCGCCTTTTGCATTATCGGGCAATGCCACTTTGCGGTTTGCGGCGTTTCCGGAAACAGAATCCTTTTTAAGCCAGTCGTTGCCTTTGGTACGAATCTCCGGATCGGACATGCCCCGCATGGCATTTCCCAAACGGCGCTCGTCATCCAGTCTGCGGCGCATAAACTCATCGATACCGGCCATTCCATACTGCTGGGCCTGGAAAAACTCCTCCATAATGCGTTGCTGGTGGTCCACCATTACCCTGAAATTGGGGCTTAGCACATCGGTAGGCACTGCTTCTGTAATGATCTGATAATGGATCTCTTCGCCGTTCGGGCCGATGGCGATCTCCATCCGCGGCTGCATGCGCGGCACCATCTCCTGTACGGGCGCCTTGGGCTTCACTGTGGCCGTGCGTTTCATGGGCATATTGCGCAGCTGCGCAATGCGGTCGAGCTTGCTTTTCTGCTGCTCGGCCTCGATACGGCGTTGGAGGAGATACATCATTTCCTGCTTTTCCAACCGGTGTACCACCTGCTGTACCGATTCGGACACCTTCTGGTTGAACTGGTCGTTCCGGATCGCGATCGCTTCCCGGATCCAGTACCATTGAAAGCCGATCAGCCCGATCAGGGCCAGGCACATCAGCCCTACTATGATTTGTATTTTCCTTTTGGTCATAATTTTCGCTTCCCAGGTGCAACGCGGACAAGGTTTTACCCGACATTTTGCCAGGAACAAATTTAACGTTTCGCCCCCGGCCAAAGGTGTTTTTAACATTATTTAACAGCGCCCCAAGCAACATAGCCATGGTTTTGCAATTCATTCAGACTCAAAACAAACAATGCTTTATGAAAACTGTTTCAATTCAAAAACTGACATGGTCGCTGCTGCTCGTGGCGGCACCGGTATTACTATCCGTTGCGCAGGCGCAATCCGACAAAAAGCCCAAATCCGACGATGCCAAGCAGAAGACGAGCATCCGGATCAGAGTAAGCGAGGACGATAACGGCAAGGTCCGCGATATCGAAAAGAACTATGAAGTAGGCGCATTGAGCGACGATGAGCGCCAGAAGTTCATTGATAAGGTTCTGGATTCCCTGAATGTGGACAAAAAGCGCAAGCAAACCATTTCCATTACCGTAGATGACGGTAATGATGGCGAGATCGCTTCCAAAAAGCGCAAAAAAGTGATTATCGACCACCGAGATCCGCGTGAGCCGATGGCATTTCACTGGGACGGGGATTTCAAGTATGAATGGGATGCCGACAAATTCGCCGAGAATATGAAAACGATCGAAAAGAACTTCGAACGGAATTTCCATCCCAAAGCGAAGATGATGCTGCGCGACATGGAGGATCTGGGCAGGAATTTCGGTAAAAGTTTCGATTATGCCTGGGATAATAGCCGCGAAAGTGCAAAAGCGGCCAGCATCCGCTCATTGACTGCCTATACCAACAACCCGGCCGACGACATCCTGAACCTGCGTTTCAGCGTGCCGGAAAAGGGCAATGTGACTGTAACGGTAACCGACACGAAAGGTAAGGAAGTTGGGAAAAAAGAGATTCACGAGTTCGAAGGCGAGTACGTAGGCCAGATCGAACTTAAGAAAAATACAAAAGGAACGCTGTTCGTAACGGTGGTCCAGAATGAAGATGGAGCGGTGAAAAGGGTGGTTATACCCTAAATGGGGCCACTTTTACGATAGCGAATCCCCTTTGTCAGAAATGATAAAGGGGATTTTTATTGTAAAAATTATGCAACAATTACACTGACATATAGTAAGAATTGTAAATTTGCCGGATATTCACCAATCTACCGCGACATCAATTTTTGAAGCAACTATGCTGAATCTTATACTGTTTGGCCCTCCGGGCGCCGGGAAAGGTACCCAAAGTGAAAAAATAATTGCAAAGTACAATTTGATCCACCTTTCGACAGGAGATCTGCTGCGTTCGCAAATTCAGGGCGGAACAGAGCTGGGACTGAAGGCTAAAACTTTGATGGACCAGGGGATTCTGGTACCGGATGAAGTGGTGATCGGAATGATCGACAACAAATTGAAAGAGCACCGCGATGCCGCGGGATTCATTTTCGATGGTTTTCCAAGAACGGTAAAACAAGCGGAAGCCCTCGACAATTTGCTGGCAACCTATAACGAAGGCATTTCCGTGATGGTAGCATTGTCCGTCGACGACGACGAACTGCTCGCCCGCCTGCTCAACCGCGGTAAAACTTCGGGCCGTCCCGACGACCAGAATGAAACGCTTATCGCGAAACGCATTCAGGAATATAACAGTAAAACAAAACCCGTTGCCGACTATTACCAGGAACAAGGTAAGTTTGTTGCAATCAACGGTATAGGCGAAATCGATTTTATCTTCGGCGAAATCTCCGGAGCGATCGAAGCAGCCTGATTTCATTTTCACTATACTCACATGGCCTCCTCTAACTTCATTGACTACGTAAAAATTAATGCGCGCTCCGGTAACGGCGGTGCCGGCTCCATGCACTTCAGGCGTGAAAAGCACGTCGAAAAAGGCGGGCCGGACGGCGGCGACGGCGGGCGCGGAGGCCACGTGATATTGAAAGGCAATACCCAGCTCTGGACATTGCTGCATTTGAAATATACCAAGCACGTAAAAGCATTCGACGGCAAAGGCGGCGAAGGCGGCCGTCGCACGGGCGCTATCGGAAAGGATATTATCCTGGAAGTACCGCTGGGTACGATCGCCAAAAATGCCGAAACCGGCGAAGAGCTCTTCGAGATCACCGAAGACGGACAGGAAATGATCCTGCTCCGCGGCGGCCGCGGCGGAATGGGTAACGACCATTTCAAATCCGCTACCAATCAGACCCCCCAATATGCCCAACCCGGCGAACCGGGCAGTGAAGAATGGTTTATACTTGAATTGAAAGTATTGGCCGATGTAGGTTTGGTAGGCTTCCCGAATGCCGGAAAATCCACATTACTCTCGGTAGTCTCGGCTGCCAAGCCTGAAATTGCCGATTACCCCTTCACAACCCTCGTTCCCAACCTGGGCGTAGTCCCTTACCGCGACTATAAATCCTTCGTAATGGCCGACATTCCGGGTATTATCGAAGGGGCTTCGCAGGGCAAAGGGCTCGGTTTACGCTTCCTGAGGCACATTGAGCGTAACTCCATCCTGCTGTTCCTGGTACCAGCCGACAGCGAGGATATTGAAGCAGAATACCAGACACTCGTACAGGAGCTTCGCCTGTATAACCCCCAGCTGCTCGACAAGAGCCGCCTGCTTGCCATCTCTAAAATGGACGTAATTTCCGATGAAGAACGGATTACACTCCAGAAAAATCTACCGAACGGCATCCCCACTCTTTTAATTTCTGCAATAACCCAAGAAGGGATTGAACAATTAAAAGATAAAATATGGGAACTGATCAATTCTCCGTTTTCCGTACAATAATAATTTCTTGAAAGAGGCAACCTTTCGATGCAAATTGTGTGTCCAAGCAGTTATTTCAAAGAATTTACAGTCATTATGAGACACTATCTACCGTATTTGTTTTGGGTAGTATTTAGTATTATTTCTTTTACCGCACACGGACAAATCAATATCGATTTCCCTTCCGATCGCGCCGTTTTTCAACGGAGTAAAGACAACAAAGCCAATATTTACATCGCCGGAAGCTATACCAAAATAGCCGACAAGATCGAAGTAAAACTCACCAAGCGCACGAATTCGGGCGCGGACAAGGATTGGACTGGCATTAAGGACAATCCCCAGGGAGGTTTCTTCTCCGGCACACTGAACGACGTGCAGGGCGGCTGGTACAAACTCGAAATCCGGGCGCTGAAAGGCGGCCAGGTAATTGGCACGAATTCCATTGAGCACGTGGGTGTGGGCGAGGTGTTTATGATTGCCGGGCAGTCGAATGGTGAAGGCTATAAAGATGGCCGGCCAAATAGTTCAGATATTTGGGATGCCCAGGGCGCAAATGAAGACCTGGTGAGTGTCGTAAATCATTCCAATGTACCCGATGAGGAAAACCTTCCCGGTGGCGGCTCTGATTTCCCTTATCCGTCATTCAGGCACCTCGACAAAGATGCAGATATCGCTCCTCGCGGCAAAACCGCTTGGTCATGGGGCAGGTTGGGCGACAGGCTGGTGTCCAGGCTGGGCGTTCCTGTATTGTTCTATAACGTGGCATGGTATGGCAGCTACGTAGGAGCCTGGAGAGAGAGTATCAACGGCGGCAGGCCGAAGTCGATCTATGCAGATGTATATTTCGACCCTGCCGGAATGCCTTTTGGAAACATGCGGGATGTGATCCGCCGCTATACCTCGCTAACGGGGCTAAGAGGAGTTCTCTGGTTGCAAGGAGAAGCGGATAATGATAAAAATACAGATCGGAATAGTTATTTCAATGATCTCAAAGCGGTTATCGAAGCGTCGCGGAACGAGTCTGGCAGGGACATTTCATGGATGGTATCCCAAACATCCTACAATAACAAAAATGGAACGGACAATGAGGTTATTGAAGGACAGGGGATGGTCATCAGCGGCGTACCCAACGTATTTCAAGGCCCGCTAACCGATCTGATACAAATTCCCCGTATTGACGGCAACAATTTTAGCGAGGGCGTGCACTTCATGAAGGAAGGCCTGACACAGCTTGCGGATGCCTGGTACAATAGCCTTAACGACGATTTTTTCAACCGTTCGAACCCCTATCCGGGAATGTCTCCATTGAATGTGGTCGCTTCTTGCGCTGGCAACGGAAATGTGACATTAACGGTAACCAATGGCGGATTGCATGATTTCGGTTGGAGCAGCGGCGGCAACTCCAACAATGTACAGGTCGGAAACGGCACCTACCGCGTTACCGCCCGCGACGACCACAACAACCTGATCTGGTCGCCTGAAATCCGTGTGAATGAACAAATTCAGCCTAATCAGCCAACTATTACCATTGACGGTAGCAACCCGGTATGCGTGGGCAATACGGCTACATTGGTTTCAAGCATTGAAGACAATGCCACATGGAATACAGGCGCAACAGGTACCCGCCTGCCTGTGACTGTGGGAGGCGATTATTTTGTGAAAGTCAAAAACATTTATGGCTGCGAATCGCAATCAGAGAAGGTCACTATGAAGGTCGTAACATCGCCCCTGCCCGACAAGCCGAAAATCACCGCTTCCGGCGTGCTCACTTTCTGCCAGGGCGGCGAAGTAACACTTACTTCCGATTCGAAAGTAAAAAGTGTGTGGTCCAATGGCGTTACCAATGCGAGCATCACCGCTGTGACCTCCGGCGATTTCCGCGTCCGTGCACTCAATGAGGAAGGTTGCTACTCACCGGAGTCGGACCTGGTGGCCGTGAAGGTCAATCCATTGCCTGCCAAGCCACAAATATCGCTGAGCGGTGAAACCACATTCTGCGCCGGCGGCAACGTGACTATGACTTCCAACTATGACGGCGGTAACATCTGGAGCAATGCAGCCACCACCAAAGCCATTGCAGTAACTACGACGGGTACTTTCTCTCTCACACAGCGTGACGGCAACGGTTGTGAATCCAAATCGGATGAAGTGGCCGTGAAAGTAAATCCATTACCTGCGACGCCTACGATCACCTCATTACGCCCTACCACGTTCTGCGACCGCGACTACACGACACTGCGCAGCAGCGAGGCATTTTCGTACCAATGGAGCAATGGTTCTACGGAGCGCGAAATTGAAATAAGGACGTCGGGCAATTTTACTATTTCTGCCAGGGACGCCAATGGCTGCGTATCGCCGGTGTCGCCTGTCGTGCAAGTCGTATCGAACCCGCTTCCAGCCACTCCGGTAATCACCGCCGACGGCCCTACCACATTCTGCGCGGACCTGAGCGTGAACCTGACATCAACTCCCGCCGCAGGATTTCTTTGGAGTAACGGGGCGTCTACACAAACATTGAAAGTAACCCTGGCCGGAACTTATTCCGTACAGACGATCAATGAGTTCCAGTGCTATTCCGACCCAAGCAACCAAATCGGCACTCAAACACTCGCATTGCCGCCTTCCCCTACGGTTACCGCACGGCAGGCAACTACATTCTGCGACGGCGATACCATTTTCCTGAAAGCTTCCAACGGCAGCGAATTTTTCTGGAATAATGGCCTGGAAGGCGATAGCATCGAAGTATTTGCAACCGGCAACTATGCGGCGAGAATCGTGGATGGGCAGGGATGTTATTCACCATATTCGGCTGTGGTTGCGGTGGAGGTAAAACCTTCACCAACGTCTCCCACAATCAAAAAAGTGGGCGTTTATACCCTTCTGGCAGAAAACAACCTGGAAACAGGAGATCACGTTTGGAAATACAATGATGTCGAACTTTCGGAAAACAGCGCTACGCTGAAAGCCGTCAGGGCCGGCAATTATGTGGTGAATAACACCATTGTTTACAGCCCTACGCTCACCTGTGCATCGGAATTTTCGGAACCTTTCCTGTTCTATCTCGACACCAATAATCCGGGTTTTGTCGCATATCCCAACCCGAACACAACTGAAAGAGTCGCTGTTGAAACACTTACCGACATCGTAAATGCAGAAGTCCAGATCATCGATAGCCGAGGCATTATCCACCGGACATTCAGAGTAGCCAAATTCGATAGTCAGCAATTCTTTAACCTCACGGGGCTTTCTAGCGGGATTTATTTCATACGCATCACTTCGTCGTCGCTGAATGCCTCGCAGAAGCTGGTGATTGTAAGATAAGGTGGCATTCATTCGTCACATTATCAAAAAAGGGAATAGTGATATTTTAGCAAAAATAATCCCTTACCTTTGTGACCGTTTTGTAATTGAACCTATTAACAAAATCAAAACCACACATCGTTATTGCTTACAAAACTTTACCCGTATCAGAATTTACCAATGCGTTATAGAATTATTCTTCCGGTAGTGGCTAAGGCACTGCTATTGGTTTGTATCGTTTCCTCGACGGTTTTTTCTCAGATCAAAATCACGTCTCCTATTTTTCAGTCTGTCTACCAGAGGGATTTTATAGGGCAAAGGGAGATCACGGTATCTGGTACATTCACCGCTTTAATGGACAAGATCGAAGTCCGGGCTGTTCCAGCTGCAGACGGTCAAGGCGTGCCAACACCCTGGCAGGATTTGCAGGTCGCTCCGAAAGGTGGCGTTTTCTCAGGTAAGATCAAACTTTTGGGCGGATGGTATACGCTTGAAGTCCGCGGTATTGCCGACGGTAAGGTTGTAGGGCGGGATGTACTGGCCCGCTTTGGTATCGGGGAAGTATTTCTTATCGCCGGCCAATCGAATGCTCAGGGGCTAAAAAACAGGAAAACAGCTCCTCCGGGTGCTGAGGACGACCGCGTAATTTATATTGACAACTACGAGAATGACCCCGCGGGCAAATACAATGACAGGCTGACGGATCCCGTGCCGCCCACCTTCTCCAAGATAACCAGTGACATTAAAACAATGTCTCCACGTGGCCAGACAGCTTGGTGCTGGGGTGCGCTGGGCGACATGTTGGTCAACAAGTTGAATGTGCCTGTGCTTTTCATCAATGCGGCATGGGAAGGTACGTCCGTTACCAACTGGGCCGAAAGTGCCTCAGGCAAGAAAACCGTTAGCTTTTACGGCTACAATTATAACACCGGCATGCCTTATGCCAACCTCCGCATCTCGGCAAAAAACTATGGCAACCAATACGGCATGCGTGCCGTGCTCTGGATGCAGGGCGAGACCGACGGTTTCTTCGGTACCACTTCTGCCGTGTACCGCACCAGCCTTCAAAAGATCATCGACCAACTTAGCATTGATACACAAAAGAGGGTTTATTGGGTAATAGCCCGCACGAGCTTGTCTTCGGGAGACGACAAAGTCGACCCGAAACCATATCCCGGAATTATCGCTGCGCAGAATGCCGTGCTGAACACGCCGTTCAACCCTACTTATCCGGGCCCTGAAACCGACCCGCTCGTACCAGACCGCAAAGATGGCCTTCACTTCGAAGGACCTGACGAACTCAGGATCCTCGCCAATGCCTGGAATCAAACCCTGGATGCCAACTTCTTCTCGACGGTTACGCCCTTGGCGCCTACGGAAGTCCCTGCGCTAACGGCTTCCTGTGTAACACAGAACAATGCAGTTACACTTTCTCTGCCAGCCGGATACAGTTCGTACGAATGGAGAAGCGATAAAGAGGATGGCAAAATTATCGGCATCGGCAGCAGTATCACCGTTAGCCAGGCGGCCACATACAGCGCCACTGTCCGTGACGCAGCAGGGAATTCCATTTTAACCCCGATAGTAGTCCTCGACCACGACGCCAAACCTGCCCAGCCCAGCATCCTGCAATCGGGCGAGCAACAGGCTTGCGCTGATTCGTCATTCCGGTTCTCGGTCAACGATGAGGGATATATTTACAACTGGTTCAAAGAAAGTGCCACTACACCAGTTACATCGGGGGCCATTGCCAGCATTGCGGAGAGCGGAAACTATTATGTGAAAGCGCAGAACATCTTCGGGTGTGTGTCCGATAATTCGGCAACCTCGAAACTAACGATCCGCGCTAAGATTTCGAAACCGACCATCGAGCCATCAGGACCATTCAGTGTGACGGCGAGCATCCCTGAAGGTGGTGAGGTAAATGAAAACTTCGTCTGGAGACGCCCCGATACTGAAACAGATACGACTGCTACGCTGGTTAAAATCCTGAAATCAGGCGTTTACACGACCAAAGCGAAAGTTACCTATACGATTGGCAGCAACAACCTGGTGTGTTATTCCGATACCGCATCGAGGGAGTTCAAAACCAATGAACAGAATGAAGTGGTGATTTACCCGAATCCCAGCCAGGGCACCTACATTTACATCGAGTCGCGCGACAATATCAAAGATGCGGCGATCGAGCTTTTCGACATCCGCGGGAACCTCATTAAGAGCACCGCTCCGAAGCTGCTGGACAGCCGGATGCAGATCGACGTAGGGATTTTGCCGACGGGCAAGTATATCCTCCGGGTCACCGGTCAGGGACAGACACTTACGAAGCAAATTGTAATCAGATAAACATTTCTTCTTTGTTTAGTACTAAATAAGCCCCGCCACAACGGGGCTTATTTAGTATGATACTAATTAGACAAAAGAAAAAGTAAAGAATTTGATTGATAAATTTGCAAAGGCTAATTTTGAGAGACGGGGAGGAATGTAACCCACTGGCAACAGTTTTAGCGGCTTTCCTGACCCTTTGTAACCGGATCATTGTAATGAAAAACGAATATCTTCCTTCCGACTACTTGCCCATCATTGTGCAATTTTTGCTCGCTGCCGGCTTCATCGGTGGCACGATGATTGTCACTCACCTCATCGGCCCGAGCCGCAAAAGCAAAAAGAAAGACGATCCGTTTGAATGTGGTATCGAGTCCGTCGGTGACGCCCGGACACCCATTTCGGTGAAGTACTTTCTCGTGGCGATCCTTTTCGTTCTGTTCGATGTGGAGGTCATTTTCATGTACCCCTGGGCTGTTAATTTCAAGGGCCTGGGAATGTTCGGGTTTGTAGAAATGTTATTGTTCATGGCCCTTTTATTGTCCGGTTTCTATTACGTGATCCGCAAGGGCGTATTGAACTGGGAGGAATAGGCTTCGAACATTGAAATACAAAGAATTATGAAAGAAGTAAAGATAGTGGAGGCTCCGCAAGGACATAGCGGATCTGGTTTTTTTGCAACTTCATTCGACGAAGCGATCGGTCTGGCACGTAGTTACTCACTTTGGCCATTGCCATTTGCTACTTCATGCTGCGGGATCGAGTTTATGGCTACCATGGGCGCGCATTACGATATTTCGCGTTTCGGTTCCGAACGTCCGAGCTTCTCGCCACGACAAGCCGATTTGCTGATGGTAATGGGAACTATCGCTAAAAAGATGGCACCGGTTGTGAAGCAGGTTTACCTGCAAATGGCTGAACCACGCTGGGTAATGGCCGTTGGCGCTTGTGCATCGAGCGGCGGTATTTTCGATACTTACAGCGTTTTGCAGGGTATCGACCGCATTATCCCTGTGGACGTGTACGTACCAGGCTGCCCTCCGCGGCCCGAGCAGATCATCGACGGCCTGATGCAGATCCAGTATCTGGCCCAGAACGAAAAGCTGCGCCGCCGGAATACCGACGAATACCAGGAACTATTGGCATCATATAATATTCAGTAACCCCCTATGCTTACTAACCAGGAGGTAGCCGAAGGGCTTTTGGAAAAATTCGGTGATCAGGTTTTTGACTTTGAAGAACCGTATGGCCTGCTGACGCTCTCAACGACCCGCGAAGAAATCATTCCGGTGATGGAATTCCTGAGAGACCATAAAAACTACCAGGTAATTTTCCTGACCGACATTACAGGCGTTCAATATCCTGACAATACCGGCAAGGAATACGTGGTGGTTTACCATATGCACAGTTTCGTGCACAACTTCCGCATCCGCATCAAAGTGGCCATTCCGGAGGCTGACATTCACATTCCAACAGCTACCGGCCTCTTTGCCAGCGCGAACTGGATGGAGCGCGAAACCTACGATTTTTTTGGTATATTGTTTGACGGCCATCCGAACCTGAGACGCATCCTGAACATCGAGGAAATGGATTACTTCCCGATGCGCAAGGAATATCCGCTGGAAGATGCGACCCGCGAAGACAAAATTGACGCCCTCTTCGGCCGATAATCTATATTGAGTAAGATATGGCAGATATTGAATTATTACCGCATAATGTCCCTTCTCAAAGCGAGTTACCCGAACTCGTAGAAGAACTGACCACCCTCAACCTCGGCCCGACACACCCTGCTACCCACGGTATTTTCCAGAACATCCTGAAAATGGATGGTGAAAAAATCGTTTCAGGGGAGCAGACGATCGGTTATATCCACCGGGCGTTTGAGAAAATTGCCGAGAGAAGGCCTTTTTACCAGATCACAACGCTTACCGACCGCATGAACTATTGCTCCTCCCCGATCAACAACCTGGGATGGCACATGACGGTCGAGAAGCTTTTGGGCGTGGAGGTCCCCAAGCGCGCGCAGTACATCCGCGTGATCATGATGGAGCTCGCACGCATTACCGACCATATTATCTGTAACAGTATTCTTGGCGTTGACACCGGTGCATTCACCGGCTTCCTGTATGTAATGCAGAAGCGCGAAGAAGTGTATGAAATCTACGAGGAAGTCTGCGGAGCGCGTCTTACGACCAATATGGGCCGCCTCGGCGGCATGGAACGTGACCTTTCCAACACGGCTATTCGCAAGATCCACGAGTTTATCAAATCTTTCCCGCCGGTACTCAGAGAGCTTGAAAAATTGCTCAACCGTAACCGGATTTTTATGGACCGGACTATTAATGTAGGTCCTATTTCCCAGGAAAGAGCACTTTCGTACGGCTTCACAGGTCCTAACCTGCGCGCTGCCGGTATCGATTACGATGTGCGCGTAATGAACCCCTATTCGTCTTACGAAGATTTCGAATTCGACGTCCCCATCGGACAGAATGGCGATACTTACGACCGTTACATGGTCCGTAATGAAGAAATGTGGCAAAGTTTCAAAATTGTTGAGCAAGCCATCAACAACCTTCCCGAAGGTCCCTATTATGCCGACGCCCCCGAATATTACCTGCCTCCCAAAAACGAGGTCTACCGTAATATGGAGGCGCTTATTTACCATTTCAAAATTGTAATGGGCGAAATCGACGCACCGGCTGGCGAAGTTTACCATGCTGTGGAAGGAGGAAACGGCGAGCTGGGCTTCTACCTCATCAGCGATGGCGGCAGGGCACCATACCGTCTGCACTTCCGCAGGCCAAGCTTTATTTATTATCAGGCTTATCCTGAAATGTGCAAAGGCTCATCACTGTCGGATGCGATCCTGACGATGAGTAGCCTTAATGTAATTGCAGGTGAACTGGACGCTTAAAGTTTGTTAAAGACCTATTTAGAAATGACCGAATCACCTAATCTGGTTGCGTTCACACCCGAACGACTTGAGACAGTAAAAGAAATCATCGCACGTTATCCGGAGGGCCGCCAAAAATCGGCTCTTTTGCCTGTTTTGCACGTGGCCCAGGAGCAATGGGGCTGGCTGAGCAGCGAAGTAATGGATTATGTGGCGGGCATATTAAGCATTGAACCCGTGGAGGTGTACGAGGTTGCGACCTTTTATACCATGTACCACCTCGACCCGGTTGGCAAGCACGTGATCGAATATTGCCGTACAGGCCCTTGCTGCCTCATGGGCGGTGAGGATGTGTACGGGCATTTGAAGAAAAAACTGGGCATCGACGCCGGTGAAACGACTACCGACGGTCTTTTTACATTAAAAGAAGTAGAATGCCTCGCAGCTTGCGGCTGGGGACCCGTTTTCCAGATCCGCGAGCAGTTCTATATGAACCTGACCAACGAGAAGGTCGACCAAATCATAGAAGATTTAAGTAAATAAGCTTTCAGGAGCTGAAAATATTATCCTCAAATGGCTAGAAAAATTTTAACGGAGCATATTAATGTCCCCGGTATCGAAACCTTCGATGTTTATCGCAAACAAGGAGGCTATACTGCCGTTGAAAAGGCTATCAAAACCATGACCCCGGAAGAGGTGGTGGAAGAAGCGAAAAAATCAGGCGTGCGCGGTCGTGGTGGTGCTGGTTTCCCGATGGGAATGAAATGGGGCTTCCTGGCCAAGCCCGAAGGTGTTCCCCGTTACCTCGTTTGCAATGCCGA
Source organism: uncultured Dyadobacter sp. (assembly GCA_966211825.1). Taxonomy (GTDB): domain Bacteria; phylum Bacteroidota; class Bacteroidia; order Cytophagales; family Spirosomataceae; genus Dyadobacter. The sequence goes on from CBIHPQ010000008.1 coordinate 28,212, forward strand.
CGAATCGGAACCGGGTACATTCAAGGACCACCATTTGATGAAATGCATCCCTCACCTTCTGATCGAGGGAATGATCATTTCCAGCTTTGCATTAGGGGCGAACAAGTCGTTCATTTACGTGCGCGGCGAGCTCATGTATGTGATCCGCATTCTGGAAAAAGCCATTGCAGAGGCCAAAGCACAAGGTTTTCTAGGTAAAAACATCCTTGGCTCGGGCTATGACCTTGAACTGGTTGTGCAACCGGGCGGAGGCGCTTATATCTGTGGTGAAGAAACCGCATTGCTCGAATCCCTCGAAGGAAAAAGAGGTAACCCGAGAAACAAGCCGCCATTCCCCGCGGTAAAAGGTCTTTACCAAAGCCCTACCGTGGTGAACAACGTGGAGTCGATCTCAAATATGCCCTGGATCATCAATAATGGCGGTGATGCTTATGCGACGATCGGCATTGGCAGAAGTACCGGAACAAAGCTGATCTCGGCTTCCGGTCATATTCAAAAACCCGGTGTTTATGAAATCGAGCTGGGTGTAAGTGTGGAAGAATTCCTTAATTCGGATGAGTATTGCGGCGGTGTACGTAAAGGCCACCACTTGAAAGCATTGGTTGCCGGCGGATCGTCAGTTCCCATTCTTCCTGCAAACCTCATTACGAAAACAGCTGCGGGTGAAGATCGTCTGATGACCTATGAGTCGCTTTCGGACGGCGGTTTCGCAACAGGTACCATGCTGGGTTCAGGCGGATTTATCGTTTTTGACGAAACAGCCTGTATCGTTCGCAACACCTGGAACTTCTCCCGCTTTTATCACCACGAATCATGTGGCCAATGCAGCCCTTGCCGCGAAGGAACGGGCTGGATGGAGAAAGTCCTCCACCGCATCGAGCACGGTCACGGCAGCATGCACGACATCGACTTGCTCGTAGATATTTCAAAGAAAATAGAAGGTAACACCATTTGTCCGCTCGGCGACGCCGCAGCCTGGCCCGTAGCCAGCGCGATCCGCCATTTCAGGGACGAATTTGTGTGGCATATCACCAATCCGCAGGAAGCAACACAGCCCGGCGCGGTTTATATGGGTGAAATGGCCCTGGTGTAATAGATCTCAGAACATTGTACAGTACTGGACATGGAAGAAGTTAAATCCCAATTGTTGAAAATTACATTCGATGGCATCGAGGTCGAAGTAGAACCCGGGACTACCATCATGCAGGCGGCGCGCAAGATCGCTGAGGCAGATGACAGCCAGGGACATCTCGTACCGCCGGCGATGTGCTACTATAAACCGCTTCCGGTTTCCGGAGGTAAATGCCGCGCCTGTCTGGTAAGGGTATCCGCAGGTTCTGCCAAAGACCCGCGCCCAATGCCGAAACTCGTACCTTCGTGCATTACACAGGTTCAGGATGGTATGGTGGTTGAAAATACCACAAACCAGGCCGTACTCGACACCCGCAAGAGCATTGTAGAATTTCTGCTGATCAATCACCCGCTCGACTGCCCTATTTGCGACCAAGCCGGTGAATGTCATTTGCAGGATTTCGCATTTGAGCACGGTTCGGTCAAAACGCGCTACGAGGAAGAAAGAAGGACATTCGACAAGATCGATATCGGCCCGCACATCCAGCTGCACATGACGCGCTGCATTCTTTGCTACCGCTGTGTGTACACCGCCGATCAGATCACCAACCAACGCGTGCATGGCGTAATGAACCGCGGAGATGCTTCGGAAATCAGTACTTACATTGAAAAAGCGATCGACAACGATTTCTCAGGAAACGTGATCGACGTTTGCCCGGTAGGTGCATTGACCGACAAAACTTTCCGTTTCAAAAACCGCGTATGGTTTACCAAGCCGGAAGATGCACACCGCGATTGCGACAAATGCTGCGGCAAAGTAACATTGTGGTACCGTGGCGACGAAGTTATCCGTGTCACAGCCCGCAAGAATACCTGGGGCGAGGTGAACGACTTCATTTGCAATACCTGCCGTTTTGATAAAAAACAAACCAGCGACTGGGTATTGGAAGGACCTACTAAAGTGAAACGCAGCTCGGTGATCTCTGCCAACAAATACCGCAAAGATCTCGTTACCAAGCCTGATTTCGCATTGAAGCTGGCCGCGACGCAGTTCAAAAACATCGACGATTCGCGCCCGTACGTGACCGACGAAGAAACGATCCGTCACCAGAGCATCGAGAATAACGATAAGGCCAACCACCGTTCATTGGCCGCCAATAATAATTAAGACAGTCAGTCAAAGCAGCCGGATAAAATTGCTTTCAAATGGATTTAGTAGAATTTTTGGTTAAAACCTCCACCATCGTAGTCGTTTTCGGGCTTACCCTGGTGATCGCCATGTACTCCACGTGGGCCGAGCGTAAGGTCGCGGGCTTCATTCAAGATCGGAGCGGACCTAACCGTGCCGGCTGGGGCGGGCTTTTGCAGCCTTTGGCGGATGCAGGTAAAATGTTTTTTAAAGAAGATTTTATCCCTGCATTGGCTAACAAATGGCTTTTCATCGCAGGACCTAGCTTGGCGATGCTCACGGCATTGCTGGCCAGCGCGGTAATCCCTTTCGGCAGTACGTTCCGCATTGCAGGCCATGAAGTGGCATTGCAGGGTGTGGAATCCAATATTGGTATCCTGTACGTTTTTGGCGTTGTTGCATTGGGCGTTTACGGAATCATGGTCGGTGGCTGGGCTTCCAATAACAAATTCTCCCTGCTTGGAGCGATCCGCGCCGCTTCGCAGAACATTAGTTACGAGGTAGCAATGGGACTTTCCCTGATCGCAATCCTGATGATGAGCAGCTCGCTTTCACTGGGCGAGATCGTGGCGCAGCAGCATGGTATGAACTGGAATATTTTCTACCAGCCGCTGGGTTTTATCATTTTCATTACCTGCTCATTCGCGGAATGTAATCGCGTGCCTTTCGACCTTCCAGAGTGCGAAACGGAACTTGTAGGCGGTTACCACACCGAGTACGGCAGTATGAAACTGGGTTTCTACCTGTTCGCGGAATATATCAATATGTTCATTTCCTCGGCGATCATTTCAGTACTCTATTTTGGCGGTTACAACTACCCTGGAATGGATTTCGTGTATGAGCAGCTGGTGAAATCATTCGGTACCGAAACAGGTCACAACATAGCAACATTGATCGGAACGGCTGTTTTCTTTGGAAAAGCATTGTTCTTTGTGTTCTTCTACATGTGGGTACGCTGGACGATCCCGCGTTTCCGCTACGATCAGTTGATGAACCTCGGCTGGAAAAAGCTGATCCCTCTTGCTATTTTTAACATTATAATCACCGGTGCCGCCGTGCTTTTCTTGAAGCCAGTGATCACCGCGTGGTTGAATTAATTCCAAAATCGTATTGCCATGCAATTGACAAATCGCTCAAAGCAAGTAAGCAATAAAGAAATGACGCTGGCGGAGCGCGCCTACCTGCCGGCTATTGCAACCGGTCTGGCGATTACGATCAAGCACTTTTTCTCTAAAAAAGTAACGATCCAATACCCGGAAGTTAAGCGGTACCTCGGGCCCGTTTTCCGCGGGCGACATATCCTGAAAAGAGATGCGGACGGCCGCGAACGGTGCACAGCCTGCGGATTGTGCGCAGTAGCATGCCCTGCCGAAGCGATTTCGATGGTCGCTGCCGAGCGTGTGAAAGGCGAAGAAAACCTTTACCGTGAAGAAAAATATGCGGCAGTTTACGAAGTGAATATGCTGCGCTGCATTTTCTGCGGCCTTTGCGAGGAAGCCTGCCCGAAACAGGCCGTGTACCTGCGTCACGACGAGTTCGTTCCCGTATTTACCGAGCGCGACCAGGTGATCTGGGGCAAAGACCTCCTTGTGGAAGATATGAACAACCGCTATACCCGCGAAGCCTGGACCAAGGAAGAAGCGCATGCGCTGGATGCCAAAAGAGCCAGTGGCGAGGTCACCAACGTTGTTCCGAGAGCTATTCCCTGAGTGGTAAACCAAGACTGTCAGCAGTTACTAACATTATGAATTCAGCAGTATCCTTTTTTTACTTCCTATCATTCCTGACCATCCTGAGTGCCGTGATGGTCGTGGTATCGCGTAACCCCATTCACAGCGTGCTGTACCTGATCCTGACGTTCTTTACGCTTTCAGGGCATTATATCCTGCTGAATGCGCAATTCCTGGCCGCCGTGAACATCATCGTGTATGCGGGGGCGATCATGGTACTTTTCCTTTTTGTGATCATGTTCTTAAATATGAAGCAGGACCACGAGGAAGCCAAGACCAATCTGACCAAGATAGCAGCGACAATTGTGGGCGGAACCGTATTTGTGATCCTTTTCGGGGCTTATCGCAAAACCGCTATCGCACCATTCGACCCACAGACCTATGATTCACAAATAGGTATGATCGAAAATCTGGGACATATGCTTTTCCGTGACTATTTGTTGCCGTTCGAATTGGCGTCTATCCTTCTGCTGGTGGCAATGGTAGGGGCTGTATTGTTAGGTAAAAGAGAGATCGGCGAACGCCACTTTTGAGAGTTTGGAGTTCAGAGTTTAAAGTTCAGGGTTCAGAGTTTTCCAGCCACATCTTTTAACTTTAAACTCCTAGACTTTAAACTCATAAACCCTAAACTCATAAACTTTAAACAAAAAATGGAGACGCTCGAAAGAGTATCTCCATTTTTTGTTTAAAGTTTAACGATCTACGCTTCTTCCACTTCGGAGTAAGCTTCAACCGGGATACAAGAGCAGATCAGGTTGCGGTCGCCGTAGGCACTGTCGACACGGCTTACGCTTGGCCAGAACTTGTTGAAGCGCAGGTAAGGCAGCGGGAATGCAGCTTTTTCGCGGTTGTAAGAACGGTTCCAGTTTTCGCTCAACAATACGCGTGAAGTATGCGGTGCATTCTTCAAAACGTTATCGTTGCGGTCCGCTACACCTTCTTCCACTTCACGGATCTCGTTACGGATCGCGATCATCGCGTCACAGAAACGGTCCAGTTCGGCTTTCGATTCCGATTCCGTTGGTTCGATCATCAATGTGCCTGCAACAGGGAATGACAATGTCGGTGCATGGAAACCGTAGTCCATCAGGCGTTTTGCCAAATCTTCCGCCTCAACACCAGCTGCTTTGAAGCCACGGCAGTCAACGATCATCTCGTGCGCACAGCGGCCATTTGTGCCGGTATAAAGCACTTCATAATGTCCGTTCAGGCGTTCCTTGATGTAGTTGGCATTCAGAATCGCGAATTTGGTAGCGTTAGTAAGCCCTTCGCCGCCCATCATCGCGATGTAAGCGTATGAGATCGTCAGAATGCTTGCACTTCCGTACGGCGCGGCAGAAACCGCTCCGGCTTGCCCCGATGGCAAATACTCAGGCTGGGTGCTGAAATTCACGTGACCCGGCAGGAATGGCATCAGGTGCTCGGCCACGCCGATCGGTCCTACGCCAGGGCCGCCGCCGCCGTGAGGGATACAGAATGTTTTGTGCAGATTAAGGTGGCAAACATCCGCACCAATGCTGGCGGGACTTGTGAGACCAACCTGCGCATTCATATTCGCGCCGTCCATATAAACCTGCCCGCCGAATGAATGGATCATCGAGCAGATTTCAATAATGCTTTCCTCATAAACACCGTGCGTCGATGGATAAGTTACCATCAAACACGACAGCTCGCTCGCGTATTGCTCCGCTTTCGCGCGCAAATCTTCGACATCGATGTTACCGCGCTCGTCGCATTTCGTCACCACCACTTTCATACCGGCCATTACAGCGGATGCAGGGTTGGTACCATGTGCGGACGAAGGGATCAACGCCACATTACGGTGTGCTTCGCCGCGGCTCTCGTGGTAGGCGCGAATCGCCATCAGACCTGCATATTCGCCCTGCGCACCCGAGTTGGGCTGGAATGACATTGCCGCAAAACCGGTGATCTCGCAGAGCCAGATATTGAGCTCGCTCACCAGCTGTGCATAGCCACCAACCTGATTGGTAGGCGCAAACGGGTGAATACCGCCGAACTCAGGCCAGGTAAGCGGGATCATCTCGGCAGTCGCATTCAATTTCATCGTACAGCTACCAAGCGAAATCATGGAATGTACCAGCGAAAGGTCTTTGTTTTCCAGTGATTTCAAATACCGCAGCATTTCGTGCTCGGTATGGTGGGTATTGAAAACCGGGTGCGTCAGGTATTCCGACGTTCTTACCAGATTTTCAGGGA